>NZ_CP047023.1:3476265-3781684 GCF_009796765.1 Paraglaciecola sp. L3A3 | reverse complement strand
AATCGAGGCAAAACAACGCTTTCATATTGAAAGTGGTGAGTCTATGTATCCAGCAGATGGACAAGCACATGACTTTTCAGAAAATGTCGATATGGCTTCAATAAATTTAGGAGAGACAGTTGAAAGTGGAAATGAAGTTGAAAGTGAACGTGTAAAAGAGCTTATAAATGAACTTATCACTACTAAAAATATGGAAGCTATTGCTTATAGTTTTTTTAGTAAAAAGAGTAATAGGTTCACCTCTATAACTCTGAAGAAGCTAAAGTCTATTTGCTTCCGTAACATCTCGTATAAAGAGCAAAGCGTTGCAATAAGGGGACTGTTTTATGCTTTAGGACAGGCCACAACCCTTCAAAATAAAGGACAGGGTTTTACAAACTTTATTTTACCTAGACTGCGTTTTCATTGGATGACTAAGAACATTGATGGACTTTGGGCTACTGCTGATATTAAAGACCAAAAAGATAGCAAACGTAGAGTTGGTAAGCTATTACCCGAATCAAGATTAGTTTTTGAAGGTAAACGAGTATTAGAAGTTCTTTATTGCGAATGTTGCGGCACTCAATTATTAGCTGGTTATAAAATGCATGCTGGCGGGGTGAAGGGGACTAAATATGAACTTGCAACTCTACCTTCAACCATTGAAGGCATACCAGAAGCTGCACCGCAAGGTCGCACTGATGCACAAAGTTATAAGAATTTAGGTGTTGTTTATTTAGTACCAGATGAATATCCAAATGTGGATGGCTTGACTTGGGATCAGGGTTCTGTCGAGCGAACAGGTCTAGAGGGACGTGTTGGTAAGCCAGTTAAAGCTGCACCCGCTGCATGGGAAAAAGCTTCAATTGACCCGTATACAGGAATTGTCGAGGTGGGAGTTGATAACCCGAAACAAACTAAATGCCTATGGTTTAGTGTTGATGATCATGATCCTCATTGGGAAAATGAATTTCAATTACCTGCAATGCCACAGATGTGCCCGTCTTGCTATACAAGCTATTCTGAAAGGAAGGGGGGGAAGCCATCTCCTATTAGGGCATTTGCAACAGGTTTAGATCAAATGTCTTTATTACTTGCAAAGCATTTGATGTCTGTACTCCCTAATGATTTTAGAAAGCTCGTTGCCTTTTCTGATAGCCGACAAGCCGCCGCTAAATTAGCTCATGGAGTTGAATCTGGTCAATGGGATAGCTTGTTACAGTATTTCATTCTTGATGAAATACGTCATCGCTCTGTTGGCTTTGTAGAAGAAATCAAGAAAGAAATTTTAGAGTGCGTTATAGAAGGTAAAGACGAGGAAATTGACCGACTTCTTGAAAATAACATTGATATTGAAGATGAGTTGCTCTCCTTTTTAAGTGATGCTGAATTAGTCATCAAAAAACCTAATCGCGCTACATTAGATGCTAAATCTAATGTAGAAATAATCCTTAACTATAAATCTGGTTATGTTCGGTTAGATTCATTCTTGCACCCTGTAAGTCAGGATAAACTGGATGTTCCTATAATTTGGCAAAGAATGCTCGAACTTGGTGTTAATCCTGCTGGTTCGGGTGTTGATGTAAAGTACTTCCAATCAAGGCATGGACAGTCTTTTGGTTGGGTAGATCTTATTGATTTTGATAAGGCTTTACTAGCTAATAATCTGACCGAGGAAAAAAAGAATTTCTTGATTAATAAAATGGATTCCACACTAAGGAAAAAGGCTTGGAAGGCGATCTCTGGTCGCCTGCTTTATAACTTAGAGTCTAAAGGTTTCGGTCACCTTGCTCTTTCATCCAAGTTCAATAAAGCTGGCCCCGCAGGTATACCATCAGATGTTTTCAGAAATATTGCTGAGAGTGTTTTACGTATTCTCACGGAAGAGTACTTTACGGTTCCATATGAGTATGACCAAAATGGACCTAGAACTGAATGGAAAATAGATCAGCCGAATGATAAGTCACGACAGATTGTCCAAAAGCGAGTCAAAAGGTACTTAGAGATATGTGCACAGCATAATGGTACAAACTATGAATCGCTAAGAGTTGCTGTGTGTGATGCTCACATCAGCGAAGGCCATCATTGGGGAATTGTTAGACTCGACCAGTTATGGGTGCGAAATGTTAAGCCAAATAATAAACCGTGGATTTGTGATAACTGTACTCAAATTCATTGGCACTCATCCGGTGGTGTTTGTGCCAGATGTTCATCAATTCTACCCAATGAACCAAATGGTATTAAAACTGCTGAACAAATAGAAATAGGGCATTATCATGCAAATTTATCTGTAAATTCTTCATCTGCATTTCGCATTCATTCGGAGGAATTAACAGGTCAAACTGATAATCAAGCGCAAAGGCAGCGACATTTCAGAGATATCTTTTTTAAAGATGAGCAGCTAGATGATGTCGTGTCCCGTAATATAAACCGCAAAGTCGACAGTATTGATTTACTATCGGTAACTACTACGATGGAAGTCGGTGTTGATATAGGATCTTTACTATCTGTTTTTCAGGCTAATATGCCACCTGAACGTTTTAATTATCAGCAACGAGCGGGTCGCGCAGGCCGAAAGAAGCAAGCATTCTCTGCGGCGTTGACCTATTGTCGAGGTCAAACTCATGATCGTATCCACTTTGAACATCCAGAAGAAATGACCAGTGGTATTCCCCCTCAACCTAGTGTTTCGGTCAGTGAAGATCAAAATATTTTAGCGGAAAGACTCTTTAATAAAGAAGTTTTACGTCGTGTATTTCAAGCCGTGGGCTTAACTTGGACTGCTTTTAATTCTCAACCGGATACCCATGGTGAAATGGGGATTGTACAAGACTATATCGATAATGTAGGTGATAGACGAAGTAATGTAGCAGTATGGTTAGAGAATAATAAGAAAACCATCTTACAGATTGCTGAGGTTGTCACTCGAGGAACATCTATAAAAGCAGAGTCGCTAATTGATAATATTGCAATGATTAAGCGTTTAGATACTGTTGTTAAAAGTGAACAAGATAAATCACGTGGTTTAGCTAATGCATTAGCTGATGCTGGTGTACTGCCCATGTATGGTATGCCTACGATGGTTAGAAATCTGCACTTTGGGTTACCAAGCGGAGAAGGACGGTCTAAAGAAGCGAAAACATTGGATCGCTCTATTGAGCAGGCCATTACAGACTATGCTCCTGGCTCAGAGAGAGTATGGGATAAGCGTCTCTTAACACCTATAGGGATTGTTGGGCCAATTAAGCATCGAAAAACAAATCAATGGACATCGTATGCCGATCCTGTTGGTGAAACTACTTGGCAAGTTTTTTGCCGTGAATGTAGAAACCTGAGTGTTGTTCCAGTTAACCTTGAAGATGTTCAAGGTAGAGAGCCTTTCCAACAATGTTCGACATGTGGTTCAGATAATGCGAGTGCTTATTTGGCCGTTGTTCCTAATGGCTTCATGACAGACTTTAATCTCAGTAAACCTGCAGGTTCAGGCCAATCAAATGGTGGCTCAGGATCTGTATCTTTTGTTGCTTCAGAAGCGATAAAAGATATAAATAAAGATCCTAATAGAGGTGCTTTTTTAAATTTCGCTCATCAGCAAAAGGTATACAGAATTACTCAAAGCGCAAATTTATCCCCTTTTTCTTTTGAAAAGTTGGATACATTTCAAACACCCAATGGCCAGTGGCTTAATGCTCCAATGTGGGTTGAAAACCCTAAAAGTAATGATATACATGCGTCACTTGCTGCATCTAAGACTACTGACCTTTTGAGTATAAGGTTACTTGATCGTCCTGGGCTATGCTTCTTTGATAAACCTAAAGAGGTTGCTTGCCGAAAAGCTGCATGGTTTTCTACTGCCACTATTCTACAAAGAGCGATTGCTCTGGAACTTGATGTTGATTCACTAGATATAGAAATCGCATCTGTTCATAAATATAAGCATGATATCAATGAAGGTGCCGAGCTCTACCTATCAGATGAACACCCCAATGGCTCGGGCTTAGTAAATTGGGCAAATAAGAACTGGTCTGAATTAATCGCGGGTTGTATTGATCCAATTAATCACGATAAATTTTCTAAATTGGGGCGATTTTTACGTGATGAATGCAAACGTGCTCAAACTCTTGGGCAAGAATGGAGAAGTCCTAATTTACTCCTGAAGGGCTTCCGTAATCGCCATTTACATCCATTAATAGATTGGCGGCTTGGCTTAGAGTTACTATCGGTAATACGTGACTCTGCCTATATACCCGGTGTAACGCCATATTTTGAAGATTGGGGGCTTGGTCTGGAAAGCTCGCAGGAAGAATTTGCTGAAATCGCTAAAAATTATTGTTCGGCATTTGGTGATGGAAACATTATTCCAATAACCGATGGTTCTTATCTACACGGCTGGATTTCTGAAGATGGGGAAATTTTGAATATAGTTGCCCACCCACTCTGGCAACTTGATCATCAGATGAGAGATGAAGTTTCGAAATCTATTATTACCTTCGCTAGAAAGCAAGCTTATGTCAAAAATGTAAGACTTTTGGATTCATTTAATCTTACTCGAAGAATGTCATGGGTTAGGAACCACCCATCTTTATTTCCAGAATATGAGATCAGTTTTTTTAGTGAGGGTATCTGTGGTAATCAGAATCAATCAATACCTGAAATAGAGATAGGAAGCCTTTTTGATTATGAAGGAGAGACTTGGAAAAGAATGCTAGAGCAAGATGTCTGGTCTATTCAGAAAGGAACTTACATAGTTGCAAAAGATGGTATAGACCCTTTTATTGTTAAGGTGCAGGTTCTTCCTGGCAATACACGAGTGAAACCAAGAGGTAAAGATCCATTGATTAAAAATCAATGGTCGAGTTTAAAAGTGCTGGCTGTGGCCAATTAAAAAATATAGGAGTAGTTGTTTATGCCACGATTAATTGGGCCTGTTCCATCAGATAAGTGGGAAAGGGAAGTCCGTAGGCAATTGTCTAAGCAGTTACCTGATAGTTGGATTGTGATCTGTAGTGTTGCTTGGGCATTGAAAGATGGATTTGGTCCTGTTAAAGATGGAGAAGCTGATTTTGTGATTTTAGCACCAAATTTAGGCTTAGCTGTTGTTGAGGTTAAGGGTTCAAAGTCAGTATATGTTGGCGAAGATGGATCATGGTACAGGCGAGACTTTAGTGGTCGTGAAATAAAGTTGAAAGAATCTCCTCCTGAACAAGCAAATCGAAATTTACATACGCTTACTAAGGTAGTAAAAGATGAGCTATCTATAGGTGAAAGTTATGCATTTCCTGGTTTACATGCATGGATAGTGGTTTACCCAAATGGAGAAGTTGAAGGTAAAATAGACCTATATGATGATTCCACTCTTATAACTAAAAATCGAATGCATCAATTAGGTGGAGCAATTAGGGAAGCATTATTATCAAAAGGAAGCGAGAATGCAGGTAAAAAATTCAGCCGAGAATTAGCTAGTGATACGGCTAAAATTCTAACTAATCAACGTTTTCGTGTGGTTAAAGTTGATACGGAGTTAGATGCTAATGAAGATGAAGATGATATTGAAGAGCTTACTCGTCAACAGTTTGCCGCATTGCGCGGGGCATTTGAATTACCACGAGTTGCAATTATTGGACCTGCAGGCTCAGGTAAGACATTACTTGCGTTTTGGAAGTTGTCAGCTTTGCTAGAAGAAGAAAAAAAAGCAATCTTCGTATGTTTTAATAAGAAGTTGGCAGAGAGCTTAAGACTTAAACACCCCGATATGGCGAGTGCTATTTTTAGCATCGATTCATTATTTTGGAACCTCGTTGATGATCATTCTGGTAGTGGTGCATCAGATTTCTATTCTACTGTATTACCTGAAAGAGTAATGGATTCTTTTCATAGTGAAGATGCTAAATATGATGCCATCATTATTGATGAGGGGCAGGATTTTGGTGATGAAAGGATTTTTGCTTTATATGAATTACTTAATGATAATTCCCAATGGCTTTACTTTGGAGATAATAAGCAGGACTTATACGGGCAAGGTACCAACGAGACATTAGGTGCTGAAGTGACGTTCCGTCTTTACCACAACTGTAGGAACACAGAACGAATTAACGCAGCTACTAATAAAGTTTGCAGTGGTGCGGTTAAACCTATGCCTGGTGTACCTAACGGTGAAGTACCCCATGTTAGTATTTGCAAAATTGATTCTATGGCACAAAAGGCTTGGTATCTAGTAAATGAATTGAGTGCAGATGGTGGTGCGGTGATTCTTTCCCCATACAAGTTAGAAAACTCATGCATGGATACTTCTAGAAAGGCTTACGGCCTCAACTTAACAGAAGATATTAGCAAGCTTGGTGAACCGGGTTTTGTTTTATATTCGACGATCAAATCATTCAAGGGCTTAGAGGCTCGACATGTAGTCTTTATTCACGCTGACGAGCCCGGGAAGAATCAAGCTCTAACAAAAGAAGACTTGTACGTTGCCTTCACGCGAGCAACAGCCAGACTTGACATAATTACTCCTAACGAAGAGGCTGAACTTTGGCTATCTGGCCTGCTGAGTACTCTGGAATGAATCATGTCATGTTGTGATACTTATTTGCTCAATTATTCACACTATGTTGACACCGTGCTTCATTAGCTAAATATTTACTTTACAACATTTATGTAACTGCTCTTAGCTTGAGTTAGCAGTTACGGCTTAGCCAGCTAATACCTATATCGATAAATTTAACAGCAGCATGAGAAAAATTTATTTTTGGTATGCCGAGAATATCTGGATTTTGATATCATAGTTGCCATTATCGACTTAAGATTTAGGTAATTTATATTTTGAATGCAGTCCAAAATATGAATAATCACCATCTAAAAGGGCAACTTGCTGATCAAGCCAGCCTATTAGATCTGACCCTTGGACATAATCACTTAAATTCCGGCCAATGAATTCATTTAGCGAGTCTGCTACACCGTTTTTGGTAGGTAATCCCCAATAGTTACCTCCACTTATGTTCCTGACTCTGTTAACTGCTGTGCTTGTCACTTTATAGTTTTTATCGACGTCTTTTTGCGATGGTACTGTGACAAATGAGTATGTGAAACTTGCAAATGATTCTATTGACCGTCCCTTCGATCCGACACTGACATTCCTACCAAATCCTTTCGCCGAGTAAACCATATCCCAAAGCATTGGAATCTGTGCATTATCATTCCAATTGGTCTTGGTTTGGATAATACCAATTGATATATCTTTCATAGCAAACGCCGTTGACAAAACACGGTCGAAATATTGTGAAAATAGCTCCCTTTCGTTCTTTTCTGGCCAATCCAATACATTTGGAAAAGCAATATAGATTAAGTCGGCTTCGGTATTGGACTTAAAGTTATTATATTTGACGGCTATTGCATCAGTTACAAAACGGGGTAAAAGATCCTTTTTACTTTTTATGACAACAACATTACTGCCTATTAAACAAAGGTTTAAATACCAACATACTAAACTTTCCCATGCCGCTCCTCCCGCAGAAACGCTTGAATTAGTATTTTCACCTACTCGAGTATTCCCTTGTGATGAAGTGCCAAAAATTTCCCTCAGGTGATCACCCAAATTAAAAATAATTTCACCGGAGAGCCTGTCATTAGTAATCTTCGATATTGACTCAGACCAATGTGGAAATGAATTCCGTGCACTGTTAGTAGACATTGCAGACTCAACTGCTGCTTTACGATAAGACTCAATCACTTAATTCCCTTAATCTATGATATATCCAACAAACAGTGATACTAATATGACTTATCTTAAAATACAATTTTCCTAAAAAATTCAAGATGTTATGATTACAAAATATAACACAAACAACTGTACATATAAACAGTCTTGTTTTAATATTGCGAATGGAAATTTATATAATCGCTAGTTACTTGCAAACTAGTGACCTGGACTTTTAGTAATACGTAATTTATAATCCGCACTTTAGAAATGAGTTAGCAAAATATGAACCACATCGAGTTATTTGCCGGTTGCGGCGGTCTATCCCTAGGATTAGAATCCGAGGGTTTTGACTTATTACTGGCAAACGAATTGTCTCCTATGGCAGGCGAGACTTTTGCCTATAACCACCTTGGGTTAAATATTGAAGAGAATGGGATTAGAGATAATGACCCTGTTTATTGGATCAGTAGCGAGCATAGCCGTGATAAATCAGAGGCTCGCCTAAAGGAGAATCCCTATGTTGCAGCTGGCCTAAAGAATAGAGAATCCGATTTAGCAGGACTTGAAAGTAATCTAGAAAAATTACGTGGAAGTTTACTTATTGGCAGCATTATAGATCTCAATACATTACTGAAAAAACCTAAATTCAAAAAAGCTTTAAGAGAAGGTTTAGGTGATGGTGAGGTCGACCTTGTTTCTGGAGGCCCACCTTGCCAGAGCTTTAGCATGGCTGGTATGCGACAGCACTCAAACCAGAGAAACTCTCTCCCTTGGGCTTTTGCCGAATTTGTACGGCAAGTTAAACCTAAAATGGCGTTACTTGAAAATGTAACTGGGATTCTTCGAGCATTCAATATTGATGGCGAGAAATACTACGCCTGGTACGAAATAGCAAAAGCCTTTGCCTTAGAAGGGTATGTGCCATTATGCCTGCATGTAAACGCAAAGTATGCTGGAGCGGCACAGAATCGCCCACGTTTTATTATGCTGGCGTTCCGAAAAAATGTATTTTCCCAAATACTTAAAAATAATACTGATAACGCACTAAGCGAAGCTCTAGAAAACTCTCACCAATTTTTTAAATTGGTAAATACAGAAGGTGGCGAACTCGAATATGGCCACCTTAAGTATCATGATGTAGAAAATGGCTCAGCACTCTATAACTCCACATTATTTGAATCTATTGTAGCTCTGAGATCGGCTACTAATAAACTGATAACCGCAAAAGATGCCATTGACGATTTAAATAAAGAAGTAGGTAAGCCCAGCAGCTATGTCAACACCATCAACGGTCAGGCCTACAAATCAACTGAAGCTAAAGCGAACAGACATAAAGAATGGAAAAAACTATTAACAACAAATGGTAAACCATCAAATCAAGAACATCGTGGTAATAATAATCGAGTTCGCGCTCGCTTCAGGCTCTATCAAATTCTCAATAAATTGGAATCTAACATCGTTAGAAGGGAGGTTAAGTCATTTCTTAAAACTGGCGACGATAGTCTGATCAGTAATGAATCTTTAGTTATATTAGCAAATCAAGACTGGCTACTAACTGAATCTGGTGAACGGGTTGAACACCCTAAGCCAAAAGCTTTACTCAAACTGTTAACGACATTGCAAACTAAGAAACAAACTCAGAAAGCCTTAGTTGCAGATAAACCTGCACCTGCCGCATTATCGATACCTGATGACGCTTGTCATTATGATGATGAATCCCAGAGAACTTTAACGGTCAGGGAAATGGCAAGGTTTCAATCATTTCCAGATTGGTTTGTTTTTCGCTCTAAGGTTACAACTGGCGGACACATGCGAAGGTACCAAGTGCCGCAATATACACAAGTTGGAAATGCCGTTCCCCCTTTACTGGGAAAAGCGTTGGGGAAAGTATGCAGCCAGTTATTAAAACTATCTGACAAGTAATTAACAAGACAGTCACCATAGTTCGAAGAACTAAAAGTAATGACAGAGCCACTAAATCAAAGATCGGCAAAGTATGAATTATCAGGACAGCCATCATAGTGATCGTTTATAAAGAATGGTTCCGGCTTAAAAGCATACCGGAATTACGGGCTAAAAAGACTACCGGAATGACGGAGTGTGGTGGTGTTGGAATTCGGTAGAAATGCACTAACAGGACAAGCATGATAATTCTTAGCTGGCCATGATGATTTCTCTTCCAAAAAAAAGCTGTTCTAACTCTTTAGTTCAAATCTTTGGTGGCGTCGCCACTGCCTTTCCCCAGTGCACTAACAGGACAGGCATGATAATTCTGAGCTGTTTGATTCTTTAATCCCTATCTCTGGTGGCTTTGGCCACTGCTTTTGTCTTTTGCTCTACCCTCGCATCTATGTTCGCCGATTATCTGGTGAATTTCGTAGGGCAATTTACAGGACGTAAATTGAGTCACAGAAATCGATAGGGTCAGTGACGTTGATTTCTCTAATAGTTCCTTTTTAGATCGCGCCATTATCTCGGACAGGGCACTTGATGTACTGATTAAATAGAAAATCAACAGGACAGCCACGATAACAATTCTGAAAACGAAAATATAGGTTCAGTGACCCATTAAACGTTAAACGCCGATTGTTTCATGGCTTGCTCTGCTCGGCTGATCCCTAGCCGCTTAGCAACGGTTTGCCATTGCTTCACCGCTATTAATACTTCATCGTAAATTTGCGTGGCTTGGGTTTGAGAAAGTCGGAAGAAGTCTTTTACGTCAAAGGCTAACTGGTAGTCTAAAGCGTTGTCTGCATCCGTAATATTCAGATGCAGGCCATGCTTACCCACTATCGGGTTTAAATCATAAGCTGGTGATAACTTCCAACCATTCTTTGCTAATAAAAAGCCATGGTTACGCAGGTGATCATCCGTGTTGGATACCGCAATATTAAACACGATACGACGCCATAACTGCGCTAAATCAGCTTCAGTTTGTGCACCAAAATTGGAAATAAATTCAGCAATCTCTAAGTAGCTGGCACCTTGAGATTGTTCACCATCATACTTTTCGTTTACAAAATAGCGAAGTTGTGTCATGGCCGATGAAAAATGCAGCCGTTGATCGCCGTCGCGGTCAAATCGTTTTGTTAAAAAGGTATGATGCCCAGAGGAAAACTGCCTAATCTCACTTGGAAACATGTCAACACCTGCCGCCAAAGCCAATTCATAACAGACCATCTCCCACGCCCCGACATCAAAGGTATCGTTTAAATTGGGAAACTTAGCAATCCACAAGTGGCCTTGTTCATCTGTCACAGAAGCCTTGGGCCTTGTACCACCTAGTGATGAGCCTGGAGAAATTAGTATCTTTAACCAGCGATAATACTCGTCACTGTCGATGTTATCGCCTTTTTCAATCTGCATTGCAGCGTGCTCTAACTCTCGCAGCGACGCCATTGGCGGCGCTGCAAATTCGGCATTATTGTCTAAAAAAGGAGAATCTAAGAAAGCCCCCGAGCCTGCTCGCTTAAATCGAATACCACCCATCCGGTAAGAGTCATGTACGCCCAGCAGGTAATCCAACTCGTTTAATCGACTTGTTGCTCGTATGCCTTTGCGAGCTTCAATGGCTGCACGTCGTTGCATTAGAATACGTCCCCATCTATCAGGCGATGAATCAAGAAATGCACGGAAGTTTTTATCGGCTTCATCGTTGTAGAGTTCACCGGAGTGAAGCGTCAGGATTGGATCAATTTGCAAGCGATAGGCTGAGGTTAAAAACGCTTTATCGTAGGCAAAACTAAACACGCCACCTCGACTTGAGTCGCTGTAAGTAAGCTGCCCTATTAGCAAAGGCGCTGCAATTGGTTTCCAGTCGGCATAGACTTCGACGATTTCACGGCTCATCTTGAACCTTCCAGCAATTTTATATTTTGCAGCTTGATACCAACTTCATCATGGGCGGCCATTTCTGAAAAATTACTCTCCATGCCAAGGACGGCCATAACCTTTAAGTAAGTACCTATGGCAACGCCCGGATCACCTGCGAAGACTTTGTTCACGGTTTTATGATCAAAGCCAGTGCGCTCACACAGCAGCTTTTTTGTAAAACCTCGTCGTTTCATCGCCAACAGCAAGTCCTCACCGAAATGAGTCAGGATTTTGCGCTGCTTTGGAAACAATACATTGTGTAAATCACGCTTAGCCATACCACCAACCAAAGGGACTATATTCCCATTATTTGAACATTAATAGGAATATAGTCCAACTCTGAAATTCAATCAACATTAATAGGCGAAATAAGGGACTATATTCCCATTTTACTGAATATAATTGGATTAATATCCTACTTTTAAACTATCGGGGTCAGAACAAAGTTAAATCAATAAACAGAGCTTCCATAATAGTTCGCTTTGGTAGGCTAAAGATAATTCTCAGTGCACTAACAGGACTGTCATCGTAGCACCAGTCAAAAAAACGTCATGTACGATGGCGCGAAGTGTGCTTTACGCTTCTGTAATGATGTTTAAAAATATAATTTGGCTGTGCTCCTTGCAGAATTAATCGCGTCATCAAATTCAAACTCCAAATCAGAATAGATTTCCTCTTCATCTTTGCATACCGTCCAAATGTAGCCTCCTTGCCATTTATCAGGGTTTGGTTCGACAAATATTTCAAATCCCATAAATTCTTCTTCATAGGTTGAATTCATCGTAAATGAGTTGCCAGTTGTATCCATTTTTAAATGCCTGTTTTAAGTCGATACAAACAGTATTAATTAGTTTGAAACACCGAGCCACGGACTATAAGTCACATGAATAAATAAAGGGGAGGGGGGAATTAACAGGACAGGCATGATAATTAGTTGTTTATAAAAGAAATGGTTCCGGCTAAAAAGCATATCGGAATGACGTGTTGAGAAATACGACAGGAATAAGTATTTGCATTGTTGATGAAGCTAAAACTAAAGTGACACGAATTAGCGTTAATTCAGGCTGATATAAAAAAGAACAGGTAATAGCCTACATTAGCTACTACCTGTTTTATTAATTACTGTATAGAGAGCAGTAACAGGACAGGCATGATAATTAGTTGCTTATAAAAGAATGGTTCCGGCTAAAAAGCGCACCGGAATGACGGGCTAAAAAGCGCACCGGAATGGCGTGTTGAGAAATATGACGGGAATAAGTATTTGTATTGTTGATGAAGCTAAAACTAAAGTGACACGAATTAGCGTTAATTCAGGCTGATATAAAAAAGAGCAGGTAATAGCCTGCATTGGCTACTACCTGTTTTATTAATTACTGTATAGAAAATTCATCAAATAATTGGACTTCAGAATTTAGATCAGATGGGTCAAATACATAACTTTGTACTGTTCCAGTACCCGTATCTAGTATAGAGAACACTGATAAGGTATTACTGGTCACGAAAGGTAGGTTTGGATAATCGTCATTTTCTAGGCTCATAGGGCTGAAAACGGTAGGAAAGCTCATAACGCGGTCTTGCGGATCTCCATTTGGTGGATAATCGATAATTGACCAGCGAGGTTTTTCTGAATTGACGTCAGCCCAAAAATCAGCATAACTAGAACGTACATCTCTGGTATACACACCGCTGCTGTCTACATAGTATGCACCATAAGAATTCCCTACGTTTGAACTCTCTAAATAATGAAGGCTCTCAACTTGCGCACGATTCCATAAGTGAGAATGCCCTATGTGAACTAAATTTACGTCATTTTGCAATAATAGTGGTTCAATGTCGTTTAACCATACATCTTGATCTAGTGGGTATTGGTAAAGTACTTCGCTAACGTTGGCAAGCATAGGTTCAATCGTATTGGCCCAAGCTTCAGCTGTTAAAGGGAAGGTAAATTCGGTAATTGTTTCAATACCTTGAGTGTCGGTTTCTACGAGCTGCATAACCGGTTGAGATAATACTGGTACCGTATTGTCACCTAAACCGAATACACCTTGGTGAGCCATGACTACTTTATATTTTGCGTTTTTAAAGGCATCTGTTTCCATTACTGATTCTAACCAAGCATATTGTTCTGAATCTTTGTCAAAACGTTCAAATAAAAACTCACCAAATCCCCATTGAGAAGGATCTTCTAAGGTGCTTAACCCTTCTACGAATTTAGATTTGCTTGCACCAGAAACACTCCACGAGCGCCATATTCTTGATACATTCATAGATATGATAAATACGTCACCAAATTCAGTTGCGTAGTATTCCTCACCACCTGGACCATCTTCAGGGAAAGAGAAAATGTCTAAGAAACTGGTTTGATTATGTGATTGATCAGCAATCCATTGAGCTTTAATGTCTGAGTCATCAGTTGGGTTAACATCAGCTTTAACTTGCTCGTAAGCTGCTTCTGCATACCATGGGGGCTGCGGATCATTAAAGCTACCATTGAGAGAGTACCCATCATCAGTTGGGTTATAACGCCCCATAACTTCATGGTTACCTATGGTGCCAAATAGTGGCGAATGTTGCAGAATTTCACCACCATTGTATGGGAAGCCAGGTAGGTATTTTTGATAGTGGCCTTGTAACGCAGGAAAAAAACCAGGTGCGTTATCTTTAGCTTGGTCAAACCATTCTGAGGCGCGGTCTGGTACGTTTACAAAATCTCCAGCGAATAAAACAGCATCAGGTGTGCCAACTGTTTCAACCACTTTTTGGTAGTTAGCCACAACGTTCTTTTTTGACTGCAAATCAGAGGTTAATAATATTTTCAACGGCGCATTTTTCGCTGGCGCTGGGGCTAAAGTAAATGTATTACTTGTGAATTCGAACCCGTCTTCATCTTTACTTGATACTGAATAGTCTAGTCGTACACCTTGGGTTAATCCTTCAGCTGTCGCTTCATGACGATAAACCTCACGATAACTTACCGCGTCATAGGTTTTACTAAATTGCTGTGAAGAAGCATCTTCCATCATTCGGCTTAACTGTGTGGTGGTTACATCAGTAGTTGAAGTGTCTCCAAAGGTTAAACTATGTTCTGTACCTTCAAAATTAGTGAACCACACAACATTAATTGAGCTATCGGTTGGGACTTGTAAAAATGGGTCTGTTAATAATGCATGTTCGGCATTAACCTCTACCGGCACTTCAACTTCGACGATTTTATCGTCGTCACAGCCAAAAAGCATCGTTGCCAAACAAATAACCCCAAAGGATCGGGAATTAATAAATCTAGTTTTCATTGTGTTTTTTCCATCAAATATGCGTTAAATTTTTTAATGTGGCCAAAGTAAACCGATTCCTTTTGGTACTAAACTCACTCCGAGCAAACCAATTCTTAACATCGTTAACCTCTTTTGAAACGCAACGAATATTGCTTTCAGATTGAACATTTTAAGAATAGATAACGATGTTAGAAGAACGGTAGCAGAGAGAAGATACAGCTGTGTTACATATTAAAAGTGTTATAAAAAATTCATAAAGCCATAGTTTTCTAATAGATTGGCGACACCTATAAACATATGAAATTACGGCTAAAAAGCACACCAATGAATTAACAGGACAGGCATGATATTTGTTAGTTACCAACATTGCTTATCTATTGAGTGATTTTTCATCTATTGATTTTTACTGTAAACTTCTAAAATAGAAGTATTACTTTTAAGGTATTTCCTATGAGTGCACTAATACAACCTATTGATATATTTATTGATGAATAAGTCAAAACGGGTAAAGTTTCATCTGTTATAGAAGCGGAAGAAATGATCTTGTCTGCTGTATCTGAACGAGCTTTAGAGAGAAAATTAGCTCGTGCTCAAGAGCAAGTTAAAAATGGGCAATTTTATGAAGCAAATGATGTTTTCATAAATAATCTTTTATTCGATGCAAGAAGCCGTATAACACCAGCTAGTTAATGAGAAATTACCAACTCATTTTTTCTCCTGAATCGAGAGAAGACTTAATCAATATTAAAAATTACATTTTTGAAGATAGCCTAAATTTTGCCATTGCCGATCAATTTGTAATTGATCTTTACTAAAAACTTATTAATGCGATTGGTATAAGATAACAGATCGTAATATTTTATAGTGGAACTACTAATGAAGTACAAACAATGCTATTTAGCTAAAATTATTATTTTTACACTAACACTTGCGTGTATGTGTTTTGGTACCTTTGCTCAAGTACCTAATCCAACGAGATTTGAAAAGTCTATTCAGAAGTTTGAAAAGCAAGACGCCGTCACTATGCCCGCCAAAGGTGCCATTGTAATAACAGGTAGTTCAAGTATTGCCAAGTGGAGCAAAAAAGCTCATACAGCTTTAGCCCCTTTAACTGTTATACCTCGTGGTTTTGGCGGCAGCAATATGAATGACTTACTATATTATATCGACCGTGTAGCGATTAAATATCAACCTAGAGCCATTTTAATTTATGAAGGAGATAACGACACATCTTTAACGCCGCCTATCCCTAAAACTCAAATATTAAGTCAACTTAAACAAATCATCAGTCAAGTTCACAGTACCTTACCTGATACTCGTTTTTACCTTCTATCGATAAAACCAAGTATTGGCAATAAATCTGTCTGGCCTTTAGCTCAGGAGGTGAACAAGGAGTTCAAAGCCTTTGCAGATGAAGAACCTTTAGTTTATTACATTGATATTGCTAGCCCGCTACTTAATCTCAACGGCACAATACGAGACGATATTTTCATACATGATATGCAGCATTTAAACGACAAAGGTTATCAGATTTGGGGGCAAACTATCAAAGCCGCTTTGATGCCCATAGAAGCACAATACGAATAAAGCCAACCCTAATAAATGCTCACTCAGCGATAATTTATAGGCATATAATTAATACGCTAAAATGAGCGCTTTGTATTAATAACTAGTTATTAATACAAAGCCAGTTCAGTTAGGAATTATCAGGACAGCCATCATAGTGTTCGGCCAGAATACAGACGCTGTGTGGTAGGTTGCGATAGCATATTTTTTCGAGTAAACAATAAACAGTTAGATATTATGGCTATTATTGGAGGTCAAGACACTGACATTTAGCTTTAGAAAAAACTAAGCTAGTACAACTAAACCTTTGTCGACAAAGCCGTTTCAATTATTTTTTGGCATACTGCCACTTTTACTTAACCTGCATTTCATCAATCGTTTTTTGCAGAGCTTTTCCTACATCATCTGCCATAAACTGATACTTCTTATTCAATACATGATAAAGAGCAGAGTCGAATAATTTAACAAACTGATAATCAGCCGTATTAAGACGCCACAGGTCTTTTTCGCTGGTGGGGTAAATTGCGTACTTAAAGCGTTTTAAACTAATAAATTCTGGAATGATAGATATATTATTCACTGGATAAAATTGTGCCTTTAACTTCCCTTTATAACCTTTCTCTAAGCCTTTTTGTGTAGCTGATGTCGACACTAATGTGACAGTTTCATCTGCTAATACCTCTATATTACAGGGGATTTGGGGTTGACATAGTAAAGTGAAAATTCCCAATACTATGGGCGGCTCAACAGTGATTAAGTTGTTATAGCCTCCTAACACGATACGCATATATCCCACGTCACCATCTATTTTATTGTTTTCTACTAAACGCAAATTACGATTAGAGGGCTGGGGGATAAAATGTGTGTGTATGCCAAGTTTTTGGTAGCTAGATTTAATTAAAGGGATCAGATAATTAATCATAGTAGGGTGTTCTACATATGAAAATATCATATCTGTGGGCCGTTCTTGCTTTTGCGCCATAGCCGTACAAGCCACAAAAAAAAGTAAAAAATATAAAGCGCTAAATTGACGCATGAATGAACCTCAAAGGTGAAATAAGCCAAATAGTAGTTATAGCAACAACAGTTTACTTACTGGGCTATAGGTTTATACCAAGGAAGCAAACTGTGAAAGGCTACTTTAGTCTATAGCCACATTAGACTAAACAACTTTCAGGTGTATTTCATGCAAGTTAACTAACCTGAGTTCTGGATAAAAAGAGCGTTATCGAGAGGTTCGGCTTATCCAGTATTCAGGTTAACTAGAGTATTAACATCACTTGAAATCAACCTATTTTGTATGCAAAGCCTTATAAAGCGGGCAAGCCTTAACATCGACATCGACATCAGCGCCACTGCGGTACTTTGCTAGAATTCGTTCCGATTGACGGGCTATTTTTCGCCTTAATTCGCGTCTTGCGCCCTTAACACGGGGGACAGGTGTTGAATCATAAGTACTGGTTTTATGGCGCATCCAGGCCATGACTGCCAAGGCCGCCTTATCTTCTAAGGTGACTGATGAGCTACGGGCTACTGTACCGCTACCAACAGGCACCGCGTGTTCTTTTACCAACTTTGATAACTGCTCAACCAAAAGCTGATATCTGGGGTCGAAGTTGAGAAATTGCATGATCGCTTGTTGGAAGTCTTCGCCAAAGACCGTTTCTTTTGCTTGGCGGATAACTTTGGCCTGGGCTAATTTCTTTTGATGTTTGGGATCGGCTCGTTGCGCTTTGACCAGTGTTATTGCTTGTTCAATTTGTTCTTTTGCAGCCCAAACCCCGTGCGAAAAAGCCTTGCGGCCTTTTTTTTCCTGAACTGTCCAAGTCGGCCCTAGGGATTTTAATTTGCGTGTCACCGAGGCATCTCCGGCAGGTAAATTTTGCCAACCAGAGGGTACTGAATAAACCTTGCCTGTTTTATCTTTAAGGCGATTATCGGAATCAGTGATTAAAAAGCTGCGTGTTTCTGTAGGCATTTATTACTTCCATTTATTTCTTGGATTCAATTCTTCTATTCAGTTCTCGATTCAATAGTCTCATTGATTAATTGCCACCAAAATAGCAACATCAGGCTCTTGTTTCAGAGATTTAAATATGACTGTTCTTTACTGAGTAACCGGTGAAATACTGTGTTGCGAATTGTACTGGGTATTTCATTACCAGCTTTCAGCTTCAAAGCGAGCAACTCTTGCTTCTGCCTCGGTGCAATGGGTAAGTAATACCAATTTTGATAACGTAATACTTGGGGTTTGCGTGATCAATCGAATCAACTTTGCTTCTAATGTTTCTAATTTATCAGCATGTCCCAATAAAGCAGTTTCAATCTTCTTGATAAGGTAATGAAACTCACCATTACCTTGTTTATTTAACTTATGTGAAATCATTTGATGTGCTTTTAGCTGTATGGCGTAAGTTTGAACCTTTATCGCATCACCCGTTACACTCCAGTTTCTTGAACGACGTACTCGTTTTAATTCGCATTCATACTGCAATGCTATTGCTTTTGCTTGTTTAGCGGTCTCGCTGCCAATTCGGTGAATGAGAGAAGGCAGCACAATGATAATATCTTCATTCATGACTGTGAGTGCGCAAGTTTAATAAGGCTTTATGACTACCTATTAAATCATTAAGTCGGATATTTCCCTACTTATTTGTTCTTTTTACCACTGCCACACGGATAAGGTTCATTTCGACCTAGTTTCATATTGGGTTACCCATATATTTAAATTAACTCAGCAATACTGCGTTTTCTTGTCTTCGTTGAACCAGTGTTTTCTGTATCGCTAATATGGTTGTTTTGCTGATATTTTGTTGCTGAGCTAGTCGAGTAAATTGGTTAATTGCCTCAACCACTTCTTTGATGCACTTTTGCGCATCACTCCAAGTTGCAAATCCTGCACTGGCAGCCAGCTTTTGCATCACTTTAAGCGGTGGCGTTTTTCCGTAACCACCATAGGCAGTAGCATGTTGATTAAATGGGTGAGGGCTAAAGGTTACATCATAGAAAGGTGCCAGTTGCCAGTTACCGTTATCCTCTTGTAAAAAGCCCCAGTTTTTACTGTGGTCATCTTGATTAGCGGCAAATAGATTAAACATAGCGCGACGAAATTGAAGTTGCCCAGCAGCAGGTGACTTACATAATTGGCGACTGGCTTTAATGAGGTCGCTATAATCTAAACTGGGGCTACGAAAATCGGCATCTAATAGCCCGCAAGCACTGTGCATATGTAAGCGTCCAGCGCTTCCATTTAAACGTCCAGCGCTTCCATGTAAACGTCCAGCACCTGGTAAGTTTGGCTCCTTAGATTTAGATGGGAGTTTTTGTACATTAGGTAAGTAATCAAAACGCTTTAGTGCCAGCCACGCTTTTGCACCGCTGCTTGAGGGGGCTTCGATTAACTGCCAAATAGGCGGCTGACATTTTGCCTGCTCGGCCATTTGTAAATAAACGGCTTCGCACAAGCCTTCTTCATGACCTAATGCTAAGTTCTCTGAGGTAAACTTAATTAACCAAGCTTCATCTCCTTGCTCAGCATAAATGCGGCAATGCTGAGCATCTCCATTGGGCATATAGATTTGTGCTTTTGGCCGAGCTCCTCCAGAACTTCCTGCGGCAACCAAAGTTGCCAGTACCTGTTGAGTGTTGCCGTCTAAGTCATCTGCTTGGTTATAGTCAAGCACAGATTGATCAAATAAAGTTTGCGCTTCTAGCCCTAGTGTTGCTAAGTCAATATCAGAGTTATTATCAAGACAGAAATCCGATGTTGGGGTGAAAGTTAATGCTCCCATCCCTTGGAGCCCGATGAACGCTAACCTATCCATAGCCGTCACTTGTGCAGGTAGAATTCCTTGCTGACGGAACACGCGATCTTGCAATAGCAAGCCCCAACCATCGGGAAGGCTATCGCCAAAAACGCCGTGAATACCTTGATGTGGTTGTTTGGGGGCAGGCTGTAGTCGTGCATCGGTTTGCAAAGTAAAAGGCGACAAATTGCCAAACTTAGCAATATAGTCTTCATTGTACTGGAAGAAAACTCCCTGACTGTTTTGCGCTAACACACCTACCGAGACAACTTCTCCCGTTGCGAGAGTACGCTGTACATCTAGCCGCTGAATTGATTTAAAGCTCATCTTTGAGCACCTCTTCTATACTGGTTGGTATAGTTAAACGAGTAGAACTTGCTTGGGTCAATTGATAGAGCCGATCAAGTGAATCTAATGATTGCCACAATAGCAGCAGCTGGCGAAATGAAATTTGTCCTGTGAGCTCAAACTTTTTAAGTGTAGAAGCAGGCACACAGCTGCGCTCGGCAAGGGCCTGTCGTGATAACTTGGCTTTTTTACGTAAATCACGCAAATGGATAGCAAAAGCTTGACTAACATCGGTATCGTCTAAAAGTGAAAAACTCATATACGCCACAAAAAAGATATAATAGTGTCCATTATAGCCTTTAATTGTTTGTTATGGATACAATAGTGTTTATTTTTTGTTGATGGAAGGCGTAATTAAAGCCTGAAAATCTATGAGCCACAAAGAACACAGAGGCTGCGCTACACAGAGAAAGTAACAGCAGATTTTAGGGGATAGGAGGTAGGACATAGTTTAAAAATTGGGATTAGGTATAAGATTATCAGCCAACCTCAAGGCCAGTAATTCCTGTAAGTAGTTAGCAGGAATGACTGGAATGACGTCCGGAGAAAGATATTTATTAGGGGCTGTCATCATAGCGACGATTGTTTTTTACTTCCCGGTTCAATGTCAAAGTGCACTACTTTTTTATATTCATTTTAAGTTTATAAAATCACGATGAGCAACTAAGATGCGACAAGCCGCCTACCTCAAAAAATTCAGCTGGTTTCAAGCGATAGTATTTGTCTTCAATTAATTTCGATTGCTCTGCATAGGGTTGAGTCATCACAGCTTGCAGTTCTTGTATTAGCGTATAATCTCCCGAACTTGCTTGTTGATAAGCTGGCACCACAAACCACTCGCGCAAAATGTATTTTGGGTTAACTAGCTTCATTTGTTTAGAAATTTCGTCACTCGAACGGGGTGAAGTGGCATTGGTGTTACTGGCGCTAAACAGCAGTGTTTTCCAGTTTTCTAGCCACTGTGTCCAGCGTTTGTCCAGCTCAGCGCTTTTTGTATCATTGTCTGTAGCATTGGTAGTGTTTTTGGAGGCGTTATTAGGCACGTTTTCGTAGAAGCTTTTCTTTAACGGGCTAATATCGTTGGGTATTGAAGACAGCTCTCGGAAGAAAATAGTGTAATCCACAGGCGTGTGTTGCATCAGTGTGTGTAATTCGCTGAGCATTGCGTTGAAAGCGGCTTGATCTGAGTCGGTATTGTTGTGACCAGTAGCAGTCAACGCGCTAAGACCTAGCTTGGCGGCCCACATGGTTTTCATTTGCGCTTGCATGACCTGCGAAAATTCATCTTCAACCTGTTCGAGGGCGAGCAAATAGTCGGGCTTCTCTGCCAGTAAAGGCCGTAAGGCTGAACAAAACATCTCGAAGTTTTTTTGTGCTGCATTGGGTTGGTTGATGAACGAGAAGTGATGGCCACCGCCAGTCCAGGGTTGATAATAGGGTTGAAACATATCGCAAAAACCGAAAGGACCATAATCAAGGGTAAAGCCCCCAACTGCGCAGTTATCGCTGTTGAAGTTACCTTGGCAAAAACCGACACGGATCCAATTCGCTACCAGTGATGCCAGTCGGCTTTGAAATTTGCGGGCCAGTAACACTATTTTTTCAGGGGTAGACAATTGGCTGTCGATAACGCCTGGGTACTCACGTTCAATTACATGTAGCACGATTTTTTCGAGCTCTTGCATGGCTGTGGGGTGTTGGTTGAAGCGAACACGACGTGCAAAAAGTTCAAGTTGGCCAACCCGCAAGAACGACGGCGCAACACGTGTTGATATGGCTGTCGATTCATAAATATATCTATCGGGATCTTGCGATAGCGAACCCGGCGAATACCACGGACGCTGCACTGTATCGGTTTTTGAAACGTACAAACTTAATGATCGTGATGTGGGTACGCCTAGGGCGTACATATGTTCTTGGGCCAAGAACTCGCGAATGCTTGAGCGCAACACTGCGCGACCGTCTGCACCGCGGCAATATGGCGTTTGACCGCCTCCTTTGAGCTGCATTTCCCAGCGTTGACCGTTAATCACTGCTTCAAGTACAGAAATTGCGCGACCGTCACCATAGCCGTTGCCTGTTCGAAACGGGCACTGCTGGATGTATTCGGTACCATAAATTGACAGTGCATACCCCGTTGCCCAACCCGTCTTGCGCATTGGTGCTGGCACTCTTGATGTGTCGCCTGAGAACATACGCATGAAGTCATCTGACTGGGCCATAGTGTCGGCGAAGCCAAGTTCACTGAACAAGGTTTTGCTGTGGGCTACATACTCTGGATCATTTATAGGCGTGGGGTTAACTGGCACGTAATGGCCCGAGAAAACTTGTCGAGGCGCATGGTCAACGCCGTTTTGGGTGGCATCAGGATCACAGTTGAGTGTGTCCATTAGGGAATAGTTGGCCAAGGCTGCTAGCTCGTTAAGTGTTGATATAGATGCTGCGTTTTTTTGAGGTTGTTTGTTTGTCATGCTTATATGTACCAAAGGGTGTCCAGATAAATCTTTATACTGGTTATCTTACCTTATTAAGTCAGACTAAGCAGAGTGAATCAGACTTAGCAGAATGAAGCTGAGCGAAGCAGATAAAGATGAAAGCGATGTAGGTCGTGGCTTTAGCCCGTCAATGTTGAAAGTTAGACGCCATAAATGGACGAACTACAAAAGAAGAAAAGAATTTGAACCATAGCGGGCACAGAGAAAAAGACGAAAAGCAGCGTGGGGCAGAATGAAGTTGAGCGAAGCAGATAAAGGTGAAAGCGATGTAGGTCGTGGCTTTAGCCCGTCAATGTTGAACAATAGACGCCATAAATGGACGACCTACAAAAGAAGAAAGGATTTGTCACAGCGGGCACAGAGAAAAAGACGAAAAGCAGCGTGAAGCAGAATGAAGCTGAGCGAATCAGATAAAGGTGAAAGCGATGTAGGTCGTGGCTTTAGCCCGTCAATGTTGAAAAATAGACGCCATAAATGGACGACCTACAGAAGAAGAAAAGAATTTGAACCACAGAGGGCACAGAGAAAAGAGCAAAAGCAGCGTGAAGCAGAATGAAGCTGAGCGAATCAGATAAAGGTGAAAGCGATGTAGGTCGTGGCTTTAGCCCGTCAATGTTGAACAATAGACGCCATAAATGGACGACCTACAAAAGAAGAAAGGATTTGTCACAGCGGGCACAGAGAAAAAGACGAAAAGCAGCGTGAAGCAGAATGAATCAGACTTAGCAGAATGAAGCTGAGCGAATCAGGTAAAGATGAAAGCGATGTAGGTCGTGGCTTTAGCCCGTCAATGTTGCACAATAGACGCCATAAATGGACGACCTACAAAAGAAGAATGGATTTGTCACAGCGGGCACAGAGAAAAGGCTAAAAGCAGTTTTAAACTGCTTTATCTTGTTTGTCTTTTAAGTCATTCACAAGGTAAGCCAAAAACTGGCGAATAGTATTTAAACTTATTTCAGCGCCAATCATGTGTTCTTCTAGATGTTCAAGTTCATTTGCTTGTTGCATAAATTCGCGTCTTTCTAGTTCTACCGTTAGTTGTTTTAATGTGGCTTCTGTGTCTTCAATTAAAGCGCGCAAACGTTCGGTGCTGAGTACATTGATATTCGTCATACATTTAACTCCTTACTGAAATTGATTAGAAACAAGTATGCATAAGGCTGGCACTATAAAAAACACACATAGAATGTAGGCTAGCGCTATCATTTTATTTTCTGAGGCTTTGCGTCCCATCCATTGGGCACAATTTACTGGAATATAACGGAAAAAGGGCACGCCATAGATTAATACTACACCTAAAATATTGTATGTTAGGTGAATAAAGGCAATTTGGAGGGCTGCTTCACTATTGCCCGTTACCGCAGTGGCGGCGAGTACAGCTGTGACACAAGTACCTATATTAGCGCCAAGTGTGAATGGATATATTTGTTTTAAACTAAATGCTCCAGACCCAGCAAGCGGTACCATAAGTGAGGTGGTAGTAGAGGATGATTGCACTAACACAGTGACCATAGTGCCTGAAAATATCCCCGAAAGCGGACTGCGGCCAATGGCTGAATGCATAATTTCTTTAGCCTTACCCACCATCAGTTTCTTTAATAGTTTGCCCATTATAGTGATAGAGACAAAAATTAGTACAATGCCGAATATTATTAAGATAATACCACCAGTCTGATCGCCAAATGATTGCAATGCATATTTTACATTGTTGACTACAGGGGACGTGGCTGCCTTAACAAAATTAAAGCCATCAATTGACACTTGATTACCGCCATAAACTAACTGAGCTAGCATAGAGCCTAACTTTTCGAGTAATCCAAATGCAATTTCTAGTGGTAAAAATATCAACACAGAAAATAAATTAAAAAAGTCGTGAACAGTGGCTGCAGAGAATGCTCTAGCAAATTCTTGTTTAGCTTTAACATGACCTAAAGACACTATGGTATTAGTGATAGAGGTACCAATATTGGCACCCATTACCATAGGAACAGCTACAGAAACCGGTAATCCACCAGCTACTAATCCGACTATAATAGCGGTTACCGTTGACGATGATTGAATCAGTGCCGTGGCGACTGTACCTATGACTAAGCCAGCGAAAGGGTTACTGGCAAATTCAAATAACTCTTTAGCATGCCCTCCTGTGGCCATTTTAAAACCGCCACCAATTATGCTGACCGCACATATAAGTAAGTAAACCAAAACAGCAACAGTTAACCACTGTGAAATATTATTCGAGGTGCGAACTGAATTACCCGCTGTAATTGTGCTCGTTAATTCACTCATTTGTATCTTCCAATTTTATTTATCAGGCGGATAATACGAATGAAATGCGTCAGGAGGATGACAGTTTGATGATAAGACAATGAATAATCTGAGTTATCGCTAAAAGTACACTCAGCGAGAATTTAAAAGCACATCATCAAGACGATAAAAAGAGCGGTTCAATGCAGAGTATGTGATTGCCGCCGTAATGTTACGAAGCATAAACAAAAAGCAGAATGCAACTTGATTTAATGAGTGTTAAATATAGCTGCAAACTGCCGTTTTTAGGGGGACTTACGATTTTTGTTGAATATTATTCATTTACTGTAGAAGCTTATAATTCACCATTTTTTGCCATTTCGACAAATTTAGAGTTAAAACGTAATTTAATATTGCTTGTGTCACCTAATACTTTACCGTCGGTCAGTTCAATACCTACTATATCTGGTGTGGATGCATCAGCGCCAAATAAACCTTTATCGAATGAAAACTTACGAATTTTATCCATAGTGTTATATAAGGTTTTATTGGTAGTAAATGCCAATGCCGCTGCTGGGGTGTAAAACATTTCAGTTAGTTTTAATTGTGCGTCATAGCCAGCTAAATCTGTTCCTGAATTTTGCGCCATAGATGTGCGTGCAGCTTTGGCGGCATCGGTATTTGCTGACATTAACTGCATTGTTTCAAACCATGCTCCTACTAGTGCCTTAGCAAAGTCTGGATTAGCTTTTAATACCTCGGTATTGACCGCCATCATATCGATAATTTCACCTGGAATTTCTGCTGAGGTAAAAACGGCTGTGGCATCTGGATATTGATCTAGGATCATACTTAATTGTGGGTTCCAAACTGCAGCAGCGGTCACATCTGGCGTGGCATAAGAAGACACAATATCAGCATCTGAAGTGTTCACCACTCTTATGTCTCGTTCTGACATGCCATAGGTATCTAAACCTCGCGCTAATAAGTAGTGTGACACGGATAGTTCAACTAAATTAACGTGCTGCCCTTTAATATCAGTAAAGGTTTTACCTTCTTTTAATAGGACCGCGTCATTACCATTTGAGTAATCACCTAGAATAAGTCCGGTAGTGTCTACTCCACTTACACTTGGTATGGTTAAAGCGTCCATGTTGGTCATGCCACAGGCATCAAATTCTCCAGCTGTGTACTGAATAATTGATTCAATGTAGTCATTCAATTTTACGACTTCTATTTTAATGTCATATTTTTTAGCCCATTTATCGATGATGCCATTATCAGTGGCATAACCCCAAGGCATCCAACCTGAGTAAATCGACCAAGCGACCTTAAAAGAATCTTTTTTCTGGCTTGCACTTACTGTGCTACTTAAACTGAATACTGATACTAAAATAATCACTATTTTACAAAATTGTGCTTGGTAATTTTTCATATTTATTTCTCGTTTATATTTTTAATATGGCTTTTGCTAACAATTAAAATATGGGTTTTGAGTAGCGGGTAAGGGTTTTCTCTTCGCGCTGGTACCATGTTTTAGCTTCGGGAGTGAATGAAGTTACTTGCTCGTATCCCACGTTTTGCTCGATCGTATCGACCTCAAATATGCGTTCACAAAGTTCACCCTGAAAGGTTAATGTTTGACGAATTAATTGTGCTTCTGAACTACTAATATCAACAAACTCAAACCCGTCGAGTGGGCATATGTATTCGCCTACACGTTCTGGTTTGGTTGACATTGATATGCGATAACCTTGGCTAATTGAACCTTGGGCAACAGAGGTTTCAAAATTAAATAAAGCGGCTAATTTGTCAGGCTGTCCGTGAGCTTCTACAACTTGAGCTCTTAATGAATTATATGCTTGTGTGGCTGTTACGGTTTGTGAACGGCCTAAAACAAGCCCTGCATAATCACCACAGAATATTAATCCACCGCCACTATGTCGTACTTCGCCTGTTTCAATTACTCGCTCTTCTAGTAAACGTAAGCCAACTAAATGACCTGGGCTAGAAGGTTGTAATCGCCAGTCTTCCACGTAAGCCCCACTTGGTGATAATTCAATCATACAATTACCAATACGTTTCAGCACTCCTGGCTCTACCCAACGATTGTGAAGTTGCAATGAAGTGTCTGTGTTTCGCCAACTTAATATGTCATCTTTCCAGTCGCATAATGCTTCCCATCCTTCATAATCAGCCATTACGAGTAACTCATCTTTTGTGTAATCTTGCCAAGCTTTAGCGGTGACTTGTTGGGTGGCAATAGGTAAGCGTAAATCGAGGGTGAAATTCCGACTTTGTAACCAACACACATTGGTTTCTAAATCGGTTCGTCCATCAGCAAAACTAATGGCATAACGTTTAAAGTACCCAAGCATCCAGTCGGGCACACCTTGGGTTGCAGGTTTAATCTCAGTGGCTAATAATTCTTGTAAATGCATTATGTATTGCTCTCCTTTGCCTTATAGCCAAATGACGATAAACTTTTTGATCCTTCTGGCAGTTGGATCTCACCTGCGGCAAGTTGTTTTTTTAGATATGCAAAAGATTGAATGGTTTGTGCATAAAGGTGGTCACCACAAGCCAGAGGGCTATAACTATTTGGCTTATCAGGATCGATTAGCTCAGGTAGGGGGGAGATAACAGTGTCGTAATCACAAGCACAAAATAGCGGGAATGAATAACGCTCTTCTGCTACTTTTCTTACGCGATGAGCGGTGGCTACAAAGTTACCATTACTTAGTATTTCTAACATATCGCCAATATTAATGACAAAGGCACCGTCAACTAAAGGCACATCAATCCAATCACCGGCTCCATTTAATACTTCAAGGCCTGGGGCGGTGGGCAATAAAATGGTAAAACACTCATAATCTGTATGTGCCCCTATACCAGGCCTATTTTCGGGGCTGATTTCATTGTATGGGTAATGAATTAAACGTAATTGACTTGGCGGCGATGTCACAATTGATTCAAAGGTGTCTTCGGCTAAACCTAGTGCCAAAGCGAATCCTTTAAATAATCGATGACTAAGAGCAATAGCTTCATCATAGTAAGCTTTTATATCTTCTTTAAAGCCTGCTAATTCCGACCATTGATTTGGTCCTAACATAGGTCGGCGGCCTGTTTCTGCTAAAAAATCACAATTCACATCATAGGCTTCTTTGTTATCAACCATAGTTGATTCTGCGTCAGGTTGTTCTTCACCTTCGGGCACGTAACCACTATGGTTAATAGAGTTGCCGATATAATCGGTCATCTTTGTGTCTAAAGGCTGTAAAAAATATTCACGGGTTTTATCTTTTAGTCGGTTAATTATATCTGCTGAAATGCCATGTCCAGTAATATATAAAAAGCCCACCTCACTTGCCGCTTTGCCTAGCTGTTCAGCTACTTTTTTACGTTCTGAAAGATCGGCTGATGATAATAAACTGATATCCACAATGGGAAGTTGTTGGAATGCAGTATGTTTATCTTTTGAGGGATGTGGCGTCATAACAATCTCCTGATATAAAATCAAAATGTTATCTGGCCGTCCAGAGAAGTTAGTAGGTTATGCCTACCCCGAGTCGTCCCGGGTTTTAATCTATTTTAATCACACAGTCACAGAATTCTGTGACTGTGTGATTAAAAAAAGCAATATATGCGCCATAAACAAATGGAAAATAATAATCTTAATTAACAATAGGTTAAAAGTTTTTGTCGTAATTAGATGTATGCGAAAATGCGCACATAATGTGCGAATGCACAAAATTAGAACAAGTGAACTAATCAAAAAACACTGTTGATACGTATATAAGTCAATTAAGTCGTTAGCACTAGCACAAGAGTTGATTTTAACGATTATTCCACGGAAACAATATGCCCAATCGAGAACACAAGCATAAGGGGAAAGCGGCTCTACCCCAAAAGCTATGCGCTAACTGCCACAGGCCATTTTACTGGCGTAAAAAATGGCAACGTGATTGGCAGAACGTTATCTATTGTTCAAAACGCTGTTTCAACGAGAAAAGAACGCATGCATCATAAGCAAAATACATTACGCCTTATTTTAGGCGACCAATTGAACGCTTCTCACTCTTGGTTTAAAGAGGTGGATGAAAATTGTACTTATGTCATTGCCGAGTTGCATCAAGAAACCTCTTATGTGACACATCATGTGCAAAAAATTCAGGCTTTTTTTGCCGCTATGACGGCTTTTGCTGACGCTTTAAAAAGCGCAGGGCATCGAGTGTTGCATTTAACCTTAGATGAGACCAAAAAATACACTGATCTTCCCGAACTATTAACAGATTTATTAAAAAATGATGTGCAGCTGTTCGAATATCAGCAACCTGATGAATATCGATTATCTCAGCAACTGACTAAATTTTGCCAACAATTGGCAGGCATAAATATTTTATTCGCTTGTGTTGAATCTGAACATTTTTACTTACCGCATAAAGAATTACCTGAGCATTTTAAAGCTGAAACGAGTCACAGAATGGAGTTTTTTTATCGCTATATGCGCAAGCGTTTTAAGCTACTTGTCGACCAAAACAATAACCCAGATGGCGGTAAGTGGAATTTTGACCAACAAAACCGTAATAAGCTGAAAAAAAAGGATATGTCATTGATTCCTGCTCCATTGGTTTTTAGTCATGATGTGAGCCAGATCAATGAGCGTATTGAACGCCATAAAATCAATACAATGGGGGATGGTGATTCACAATTATTATGGCCAATTAATCGTCAGCAAAGTTTACAATTACTTGATTTCTTTTGCCGTTATTTACTTCCATCATTTGGTACTTTTCAAGACGCAATGACAGGCAATGCCGATGACGCTATTACCCAGAAGCAATGGAGTCTTTATCATTCTAGGCTGTCTTTTTCTTTAAACAGTAAAATGATATCGCCTAAACTTGTGGTTGATACTGTAATTAAACATTATCAAGCCGATGATGCAATTAACCTTGCTCAGGTTGAAGGTTTTATCAGACAAATTGTAGGTTGGCGTGAATTTATTCGTGGCATGTATTGGATTAACATGCCGCAATATCATGCAAAGAATGCGTTACAAGCAAATAACGACTTACCTTCATGGTTTTGGAACGGTGACACAAAAATGAATTGTTTACATCATGCCATCAAACAATCATTACAATATAGTTATGCCCATCACATTCAACGTTTGATGATCACAGGTAACTTTTGTTTACTCACGGGTATTGACCCTGTACAAGTTGATCGCTGGTATTTGGGTATCTATGTCGACGCCATTGAATGGGTTGAATTACCCAACACTCGGGGCATGAGTCAATTTGCCGATGGTGGACTGATTGCGTCCAAAGCGTATGCCGCCAGCGGTAATTATGTGAATAAAATGAGTGATTATTGTCAAAGTTGTCATTATGACGTCAAACAAAAAACCACAGACAATGCTTGCCCCTTAAATAGCCTTTATTGGCACTTTATGGAAAAACACAGCCTGCTATTTGAATCGAATCCTCGACAAGCTATGGTCTATAAAAATTGGCGAAAGCAACCCATAGAGCAACAACAAGCTACGTTAGATAAAGCTAACTATTATTTGCAAAACTTAGAGAAAATTTAACAAATTAAATTAACCTGAGTTCTGGATAAGAAGTATCGTATAATCTGAATTTATCATTACAATTCAATAGCTTAATAATATTCACCCAAATCACCTTACCTGGATGCTTACTCGGTGACGAAATTTTTCGTGTATAGCAATGCGGATTGTCGTACGTAATAACGTGTTATTGCTAGACTCTCCTCCAACGCGGCTAGGCACAAAAAGAGTGTTATCGAGAGGTTCGGCTTATCCAGTATTTAGGTTAAATTAGTAGTCGTTCTAGAAAGAGGTTGCTAATACCTGTTGAAAATACACAGACGAACATTTATTTGCAGGTTCATTTTTTTATTAAATCTTCAAAAAAAGTGAAGCGCTAAACGTTACTTAATAAATTCAGCTTGAGGTATGTGTTGTTTGAGAAAATCCTTTAAGGATTTAAGATGCTTTGCGTCAAACCATAATTCTGGGATTTGTCCTTTTTGTTGGTTAAAAGGCAATTGCACTAAACCTTGTTCTGTATTGCCATCTAAGGCTTTGACTTTATCGAGCACTATTTTTTTGATTTTAACTAAAGGGATTTTATGCTTATTTATGTATAAATCGTGATCTTGAATTTTCAGATGATTAAAGGGGTCTGCTACGCTTTTTCGATTTTGCGGGGTGGGTTTTTCAATCCAGCCAAACTTCAACATCAGGGCGTAGACGAAAAATAACAGACCATAAAAAATCGGTAAACCAGTCTGAAAATCTACCGCTAAATCAAAGCCAACTAAAAGCAAATAGGTGCCGAAAAACAGCGCTGCAAATATTAAAACATTTATAATTCGTTTGTTTCCGTTCATTTTAATCCCGCTCCCTGTCAATATGCTTATTGTTTTGATTTTTGAGATTTTTTTCACCATCACAAAATAAGATAATAGCAGCAAATATGTACATCTTCACTTTTGCTCAAAGCTAATATTTAGTAAATTTCAGCAAATAGTTTTTGTGACTTCAATCTATCTAAGGTTCTTCAGTTTGATACATCAGCTAGCTAGTTAAACTTAAGGCTTGTTGCTTTTCTTAGTAAACTTAGCACTTTTGCCACTGCGGCCTTGGCCTTTACGTTTTTTGGCAAAGCTTTGTGTACCTAAACCAGCTAAGCCTTGGGGTAACACTTGGCGGCTTTGTATGACTAAGTCTTTCAGTTGTTGTTCTAACGGGAGCATTAACTTTTGATATTGGCTAGTGCCTTCACTAATCGCTGTTAATTCGGCTTCCCAACGAGCTGTCATGTCTGGGGAGGTGGCGACGTCGGGTAGGGCGTTAATCAAACTTTTTCCGGTGATGGTTGAGCTAATTGTTTTACCATTACGGATTAAAAATCCTCTCGAAAATAATAGTTCGATAATGCCCGCTCTAGTGGCTTCTGTGCCTAGTCCGTCTGTGTCGCGGAGTATTTTTCGTAATTGTGGGTCGCTAACATGGGCACTAATGCCTGTCATGGCAGCTAATAAAGTGGCGTCTGTGTATGCCTTGGGTGGCGAGGTGTGTTTTTCTAACACTTCTGCCTGTAATGATTTAAGGTTTTGACCAAGGCTTAATTTAGGTAATAGTTGTTGCTCGTCGTTATTATTGCTGTTGGCCTTTGAGCTTTGTTCGTTAGCTTTACTTCGGCCTTGTACGAATATGGATTTCCAGCCTTGATTAATTAGCTCTTTAGCCACAGCCACAAAGAGACCTGCGGCTATCTCTACTTCAACCCGTACTGCGTAAAACTCATGGTGGGGTAAAAACTGGGCTAAGTAGTTTCTGCATATTAAGCTATATACTTTGGCATCATTACCAGACAAGTTATTACTGATTTTTTGGGTGGGTATAATAGCGTGGTGAGCATCGACCTTTTTGTCATTCCAAGCTTTAGACTTTTGGTTTAAATCAAATTGGGTTTGGCTAAACAGATTACCTTGCTGAGCCAAATGTTGGCTATTGGCCATTATGGCGGCATGTACCTCTTTAGCCTGTTTAAAATGGCTTAAGGGTAAATAGCGGCAATCTGAACGAGGGTAAGTAATTAATTTATGTCGTTCGTATAAGCCCTGACACACATCTAATACTTGCTGGGCACTTAAACCAAAGGCTTTGCTGGCATCAATTTGTAATGAAGATAAATTATAGGGCAGGGGAGGCGCCTGTTTTTTGTGCTCTCGCTTAAGGTTTTTAACTTTTGCTGCTTGTTGACTCACTCGGCCTGCCACATTTTGCGCCAGGGCTTGTGACAAATTACGCCCTTGTTCGTCGAGATATTTAGCACAATGTTCACTGGGTTGCCATTTGGCTTTAAAGTGCTCACCTGTCTCGGTTTCGCCTTTTTGGGTTTCGAGCTGGGCCCAAACTTCATAAAAAGGTTTACTAACAAAATCGTCTATGGCTTGGTCTCGGCGCACCACTAAGCCTAATAAAGGGGTTTGTACTCGCCCTACAGACAACACACCTTTGTAGCCGACTTTTTGTCCTTGTAAGGTATAAGCGCGAGTTAAATTGATGCCATATAACCAGTCAGCACGAGATCGGGCTAAAGCTGAGGTAGACAAGGGGATGAAATCTCGGTTGTCACGTAGTTTATTTAGTGATTGTTTGATTGCCGAGGGATTTAAGTCGTTGATCAGTATACGTTGGATGGTATTTTTTTTAGCTCCCTTTACGCCTAAAAAATTGATTACTTCGTCAACTAATAGTTGCCCTTCACGATCAGGATCGCCAGCATGTACTAGCTGATCAGCTTGTTTAACTAAAGTGCGTAATACCCCTAGTTGTTTGGCAGTTTGTTTTTTTATTGCCAGTTGCCAGTGCTGGGGAATAATGGGCAGGTGTTCGTGGCTCCATTTTTTAAACAGAGGGTTGTAAGCTTCGGGTTGTTGTTGTTCGAGTAAATGCCCGACGCACCAGCTGACGGTATCGCCATTGGCAGCACTAATGTAGCCATCACCTTTTTTGTGGGGTTTGGGTAATACATCGGCAATGGCACGGCCTAAGCTGGGTTTTTCAGCAATAAAAAGTCGCATAAAAATATTTTTAGTGTTTTTTTATACAGTAGTCTGTTTTAGACTTTTGAACAAGTAAAATAGACGGCCCCTTAATCCAGTATTTGAAAGTCAGATAACCAATGCTCTAATATCAGCTGCAGTTTAGGTGTTTCTACAGGTTTTGAGATAAAGTCATTCATACCTGCTGCTAGGCACTTGTCTTTGTCACCCCGCATAGTGTTGGCAGTCATGGCAACTATAGGGATATTTTTGTCACGCACTTTGGACTGAGAGGCACGAATACAGCGACTGGCTTCAAAGCCATCCATTATTGGCATCTGGCAATCCATGAACACTAAGTCATAAGGTAAATTCTCTAGTGCCGCTAGCGCTTCTTCGCCATTGGCAGCTAAATCAGAATGTATGCCAAATTGTGCTAGTAAAGATTGGGCGACGATCTGGTTGATCATATTGTCATCTACTACTAACACTCTGGCTTTAAATTGGAGTTTTTTACGGGCTGTGTATGCCGTGACTAATGGACCTTCATCAGAAGTGAGCCCTGCAACCTGCATTAGTGAGTTACGAAGAATGGATTGATCTATGGGTTTGTTGAGGTACGCGCTAAATCCCGCTGTTTTTAATTTTTTGCCATCACCGCGCTGACCTTGAGATGTAAGCATCATTAAATGAGTTTTGGCTAAATCAGGGGTACTTTTGATCATCGCACCTAGTTGTGCTCCATCCATGTCAGGCATTTGCATATCGATTATCGCGATATTAAAAGGGGCGTTGTTATCAATCGCAGCGGTAAGACTTGTGAGTGCGTCTCTGGCATTTTCAACTAGCTCATGTTCCACTTGCCAGTGAGTCAGTAAATGTCCAAGTAATTTACGGTTGGTAAGATTGTCATCTACCACTAATATTTTTTGCCCGTGTAGTTCAGCTTCAGGATGTTCGGATGCTGAAGCGTCAGCGTTTTCAAGATCAAGAGTAAACCAGAAAGTAGAACCTATGCCTTCTATACTGCTAATACCTATGTTTCCGCCCATTAGTTCAACTAATTGTTTACTGATAGCTAGCCCTAGTCCAGTCCCCCCGTGCTTACGGGTGGTACTCCCGTCAGCCTGACTGAAACGTTCAAAAAGCCCACTTTGTTGTTCAGCGCTCAGTCCTATTCCTGTGTCGGTCACTTCAATGATCATTTGAGTACGCGATTCAGTTTGCTGCTGTATGGTGAAATACACTGCTACTTCGCCCTTTTCAGTAAACTTAATGGCGTTACCTACCAAATTGTTGAGTATTTGACGGATACGCCCAGGATCAGCGTTGTACCACTGATTTATCACCGGGTTAGCTGGGCAAATCAATTCCAGCCCTTTTTCGTGGGCACGAACCGCAATGCTGTTGCCGAACTCATTCATCAGCGACCCCATGTCGAAGTCGATGGCTTCCATTTCCAGCATACCGGCTTCTACTTTAGAAAAATCGAGGATATCATTGATGATGACCATCAATGATTTGGCACTGTTTTTCACTACTTTGGCGAAGTTGTACTGTTCTGGGGTGAGTTCTGTGTCTAGCAATAGATTGGTCATACCTATCACCCCATTCATTGGCGTGCGGATTTCGTGACTCATGTTAGCGAGGAATTCACTCTTGGCCAAGCTGGCTTGTTCGGCATTGAGTTTGGCCTTGTTTAGCGCTATTTCGGTTTGGTTACGTTCGGTGATATCACGGGCAATACCCACAAAATGTTTGATATTATCGATTTCAAGTTCACTCACCCCTAACTCCATAGGAAAGGTAGAGCCATTTTTACGTAGGCCGATAAATTCACGACCAATGCCGATAACCTTTTTTTCTCCCGTTGTTACATGGTTACGCAGATAATTATCATGTTCGCTCTGATAAGGTTCAGGCATTAGGATTTTGATATTCTGACCAATCACTTCTTCGTCTGTATAACCAAAAATTTTTCTGGCTGCGGGGTTAAATGATTCGATTATGCCGTGCTCACTGATAGTAATTATGCCATCCACAATATTATCGATGACCGCAGAAAGACGCTTGGTTTTAGCAATAACTTCATTATTCAATAGGGCGGTTGCCTGTTGTTGCTTTTCAACAAAGGTATTGATGCCTTGATATAGGGTAAGAATTTCATCGCTAACGGAGCCAGTGTCAAGACGCACTGTCAAATCACCGCCCTTAAAACGATCACATGCTTGCGCCATTGTTACAACTGGAGTGAGGATTTTTCGTGAAATAAACCAAATGACAAATACAATCGACAATATGCCCATAAGTAAACTGAATATCAATATTTTTTGTAAAGAGGTGGTGATCTCTGAAAATACTAAGTTTTCTGGAATATGAAAGATCAACACCCAATATCGACTTTTATCTAAGGGGGAGAAAAATATTTTCTCAAATCCTTCCAGCTCCTTTTCGTTTTTATCATAGCGTATAAATGAATCCTGATTGAGTATGGTTTTAGCCATAAAAGGTTCATCGGTGCTTAATTTGTAGTCGATGCCCAAGTCAAATCCGAAGGTTTTAGAGGCATCAAGGTGTTTGATATAAAATCCATTTTCATCAACAATTGTTCGTTGTGTGCCATTTATATCAGAAGTTATCCCCGCAAATAATTGTTCGGTCGATAAATTTAATACCATAACCCCAGATACTGTTTCATCGGCCGCAAAAACGGGGGTCGCTATCCTTAATACTGGAGTATGGGGTAATTGAATAGCACCATATTCTCTGTTTAGGTTGACACTAGAGTAATAGGTTTCTCGGTTTTTTAATTTTAGTGTTTCAATTACATAAGCTGTATCGGCTTTATTTTGCAGGTCATTCAGTGTCACTTCATTTATCTGACCATTACCATTGCGCTGAACTCTAACTATTTCTTTACCTGCGGCATCGATGAATCTTAACTGCTGGTATTCAGTATGGTTGGTGATAAAGGCCTTTAAAATGATTGTTAGGCGTTGACGCCATGCTTCTAAGGTATCGCCATTTAGCGGATCTATGCCATTATTAGCACGAGCTCTTATTATGGCTTGGATAGGTGGTGTATCGCTCAAGGATTGTAAGGTTTGATGATGATGTTCTAAGGCGACTTCAATCGTATGCTTAAGTACTGAAGACTTACTTTGCTCTAGCTCCAGAACCTTAGTCTCGGCGATATTTCTTGATTGCAAGTTGCTGGTGTAGCTGATAATTAAGAGCGATACTGCAATTAGACCGCCTAATATCACAGTTGTCTTAGCACGAAGTCCAAAGGTAAAACTGTTCATCATAGTGAAGCCTAAGTTATATCTAAATTCGAGGTAAATCAGAACTATAGTATTACCTACAGCATGAAGAAGACCAATATAGGTGGATAGCTAGATATTGTCAAAATACAAGCTGTGATAAATTAGCTCGGATAATAGGCGTCACCAAGGTGAGGATGGTCAGCGTTGTCTTATAATCAAAAATAGAACAAAAATACTGTTATAAATTAATTCAATTTTATTATACATATTGTTAACAATATACTATTAACATAGGGTTGACCTGTGTTATATTATCATGTTTTAGTGAATATTTATTATTGTGCGCGGTTGTTTACAAACAGGATTATTATGATTATTAAACCAAACAAAAGACTCGGAACAAGTGTGTTACTTGCTTCGTTTTTATCTCCTATTCTGCTTGGCTGTAACGCCACAGATACCAACAATCATATGGCAGTTGTGACTGTCACTGATGATGTGGTTTTGTATGACTTTGAAAATGGTCAAGTCCCTGCTGAAATTAAAGTTAATAATGGTAACTCAAGCTTAACCTCAGATAAGCAAGCCATTGAGGGTAAACATTCATTATTAGTTAATTTTACAAGCGATCAGGCTGGTTTAGTACTTAGGCCAACCACGCCATTTGATTGGAGTGAGTATAGTGATTTTAACTTAGCATTTGATTTAACCAATCATGGTACTGAATCAGTGCAGATTGACTTAACCATTAGCGATATCGATGGTAGCTTTTACACTCGCGGGTTAGTGGTGCCAGTGGGTAAAAGCCAAACTCATTATGCAAAAATGGATGGCCATGATCAAAAAGATCCAGAATGGGGTTCTGACACAGAGTTCAATTTTGAATCGGGTTTTCGTTCCAATCCTGTTACTTGGCAATCAGACGATAAACAAGCTTATTCTTTTTGGGGTAAAAAACGTCTGAATATTGCAGGTATTACTGCTATTGCCTTTAACAGCAAAGGTTTATTAAGTAACAGACAATTCACTATCGACAACATCCGTTTACGTCAAAACCCTGAAATGGATCAAAAATTCTTAGTGGGACTAATCGATGAATTTGGTCAAAATGCCAAAGTAGATTATCCAGGAAAAATTCACTCTGAAGAAGAGTTAAAACAAGTTACCGCTGCAGAGTTAGCCACCCTCAAAGGTGAGTCAATGGCTGACCGTTCTAAATTCCACGGTTGGAAAGACGGGCCTAAGCTGGAAGCGACCGGGTTTTTCCGTACTGAAAAAGTAGAGGGTAAATGGGCATTGGTTGATCCTGAAGGTTATTTGTACTTCTCGACAGGTATCGACATTATGCGTTTATCTAACTCGTCAACTATGACGGGTTATGGCTTTGATGAAAAGTTTATTGCTAAACGTACTGCTGACATGACTGTTGCAGAAGACGATCAACCTCTTAACCGAGTCAACGACGAAGCGGTGCCAAGTCGCCATGTGACTAACGAAACTCGTGCTAGCGTATTTAACTGGTTACCTGATTATAACGATGATTTAGGTAATCACTTCGGTTACCGTCGTGAAACACAAAGCGGCCCATTAAAACAAGGCGAAACTTTTAGTTTTTATAGTGCCAACCTAGAGCGTCGTTATGGCGAAACCTATAAAGAATCTTACTTAGATACTTGGCGTAGTGTGAACGTAAGACGTATGCAAGATTGGGGTTTTACTTCTTTAGGTAACTGGTCTCAAGAAGAATATTATGGCAATAATCAAATTCCATTTGTGGCTTTTGCCGACATTATTGGTGAGTTTGGTACTTTAAGTAGTGGTTTTGATTTTTGGCATGGTGTGCCTGATGCTTATGATCCTAGATTCTATGCACGTGCAGTAATTGCTGCTGAACATGTTGCAGCACAAATCAATAACACGCCTTGGTGTATGGGGGTATTTATGGATAACGAACAAAGTTTCGGTCGTAGCACTAGCCCAGAAACTCGTTATGGCATTATATTAAATACTTTAACTCGTGATGCCGCAGAAGTGCATGCTAAAGCTGCATTTACCAAAACCTTGAAAAACAAATACCAGACTATTGCTGCTTTAAATAAAGCCTGGAATAAAAACATCGCTTCTTGGGATGAATTTGCCAAGGGTATCGATGCTAGTTTTAACACAGAAACTCAGCAACAGGATTATGCTGATTTACTTTATGATTATGGTACCCAATACTTCTCTACAGTAAATAAAGCCATGAAGTCTAAAATGCCTAATCACCTGTATTTAGGTTCACGCTTACCACTTTGGGGCATGCCTATGGAAATACTTAGAGCTGCTGCAGAAAACAGTGACGTGATCACTTACAATGTATATCAAGAAGGGATAATTCCTAACAAATGGGAGTTTTTGAAAGAATTAGATAAGCCAAGTTTAGTGGGGGAATTTAGTTTTGGTGCAGACGATGCGGGCCATGTACATCCTGGTATTGTGATAGCAGCAGATCAAAAAGATCGTGGTTATAAACTGAAGAAATATTTAGAATCGGTCATCGACAATCCATATTTTGTTGGGGCACATATGTTCCAGTTTTCTGATGGGCTAATAGCTGGTCGTGCATATGACGGAGAAAACTATAATACTGGAATGGTGCGAGTCACCGATGTGCCATACGAACATATGGTTGAAGCTGCCAAAGAAGTGCATCAAAACCTTTACCCAAGACGTTATGGTTATTTGCAAAAGTAGCTTTGAATGCTTAACTCTGGGCTGCTTATTGTTACTTGATCAGTCTTAAAAATATTTTATTAGGGAAATGTTTAGACATTTCCCTTTTTTATATATTGCAGGCTATCACTTAATTGTTTTAAGTTTTTTTCCATAAGTTTTGTAGCTTCATATAGGAAAAATAGTCGTATGCTTGCCAGTATTTGGGGATTAACTCCAGATCTTTTCTTTCTTCAAAGTTGGAACATAGCTGTTTTAGTATTTCCTTTAAACGCTCTGGCGGTACGGTAGACAACTTTTTTCTGGCTATGGAAAAGTACAGGTTACTTTCTTTAGAAACTGAAAATAAAAGACCTGTTGAATTGAATGTTAAATTACGAGTGGCGCCGCGACAAATCGGTAATTGTGGTTGTTTAGGGTTAAGATGAGTCACAATGGCATATTCATATCTGTCTAACCACTTGCCATTTTTATCTAACGGTATATAGGTAATACCAAATCCTTGGGGGAAGTGCCCAACAATTTGAATGAAGTGATCAGCTATTATTTGGTTAACAGAGCCGTTTTCTGCCGCCTTAGCTATTACCATTCCAGCTTTTGGGGTGTCACCGTAGTCAGTATTAGTTTTGGTCGAAAAGATAATCGAACTATAAATATGGGGAATTTTAATGATATTACCTAAATCAAGCTTAGGTTTTATTGCATCAACTATTAAAGTGCGAATAAACTTTAATTTAGCTTGTTCATTTTGCTCAAAAAGATCCCTTTCTATTTTCGAATTACCCACATACTGGTCAACGCCAATACCTAGTTTAAGATAATCTAATGTGTGTTTGTGGTTGAGTTTAAGTAAACGTATACGAGTATCTTTTTCTAATAACCTAAACTCATCTTGTTTTCCGTCCTCTCCTCTTAATAATAGCTGTGCATCAGGATGTTGTAAGCCGATATCTTGAAAAATAGCGGCTATAACTATGGGTAAACATACTTCCTGCTGAAATTGGCTAAGGTCCTTTGATTTTTTACTATATCGACTTTCAGCTTGGTAATGGGAGATTATGTAAGGATAAGTTATTTTTTCATCTAATAATAATTTGTCTAACAAGCGCAATGCCAACACTGCTTTATAAGCAGGTTTAAGTCTTTGATGTAAATTTCCCAGTTTTTTACCCTGTCGTGGCGATTGCAAAAACAAGGTACCTAATACTTTGGCACTATTACTTTGGGTTTCGTCCCAATCTTCGCCTTCTGCTGTTTTGATAAGTAAACTAGATATATGGATGACTTTTTCTCGTCTTTCAGCCTGTAAGGCTTGCTGCCGTGAAAACTCTAATTTATGTTTACGTTGAACAAGTTTTAGTTCTTCTTTTAAACTGGATTTTGCAGACGCGGGGGCTTGTGTGTAATCTTTTATTGCTGCTTGAATGTCAGCTTCTAAGTGGGCAATCTTTTGTTTTTCTTGTTCTGCGGTTGCAAAATAGATGGCTGCTTCTTCAAATAGGGAGTCTTTAACATATGTCTGGCTACTGATATGTTTTACTAAGCTGTTAATCACTTTTGTCGAATTAGATTCACCAGTTGTTCCGTGCATATATTTGCCTGAGTTAACCTATTATGTTTTAAAGTGCTTAGAAGCTAAATATACCCTATATAAGTGTTGTTGATAAAAATATTTTCCGCAGAAAAAGTGCAGAGTGTTGGAAACTCAGTTTTAAATTTAATAAATAGTGGTATTAGCTAGCGGTTATTCAAAAAGAAAAGGGGCAGTGAGCCCCTTCTATATTATTTAGCTTTTTTAAGTTGTTTCTTAAGTTTAGCTAGTTTATTTTTTTGCTTAGCAATTTTAGCTTTGCTTGATTTGATTTTTTGTTTAAGTGTTTTTTTAGCTTTAGCCATGAATATTTCTCCATAATAATGCAATTAGATGCTGCAACATATCTGCTATTCAGCTTGTTTATGTTCAGCGACAAAGCTGCGAATAAAACGACGTACTTCGCGAGCTGCACTTGTATCTAGTTCTTCACAAAGTTCAACAAATTCAACTCTTTCTATATCGTTGATGCGAATAATGAGTTGGCTATTCTTTTTCTTTGATTTTTTATTTTCCACAATCATCTCCAAAAAATGCTGTTTAACCCATTACTGTATTCACAGTTGCACTAGACTAACATATATTCAAAAGATAGCAAATGTATATACATTTGATATCTTATCTTGTGGCGGTTTACGCGACTCGATTGACCTGTTTTCCTTGTTTAAAAGCGGATATGTTATCGGCCACCAAATTTAATAGTCTTTGTTGTGCTTCTATACTGCCCCAAGCAATGTGAGCAGTGATCTTAAGGTTCGTGGCTGGATGAGCTGATTGCTTCTGTGAGATAGCTTGTAGCAGTACGTGATCAGCAGGTGGTGGCTCTTGTTCTAATACATCTAATACAGCGTAAGCGATTTGTTGCTTGTTTAAAGCGCTGAGTAAGTCATTGCTATTTACCAGTGGCCCACGAGCGGTGTTAATTAGCATGGCCGATGGTTTCATTTTGCTCAGAGTTTCACTGTTGATTAAATTTTCAGTGTCTGGGGTTTGTGGACAATGTAAGGTCAACACATCTGCTTGTTCTAACGCTTGGTCAAAACTGACTCTGCCGGCACGAATGTTGGTTGCCTGTGGTCTTTCTGCAATTAACACCTGCATACCAAATGTTTGGCCAATATTGGCAACGGCTTGGCCTAAATTACCGTAGCCTATTATGCTTAATGTTTTACCGCTCAGTTCACTAAAGCCATTACCATGAACACAAAAAGTGGCACTGTTCTGCCACATATCTTGGGTGCTATTGAGATTGTGGTGACTGGTTTGGCTAAAATATTCGAGAATTTGCGCGAATACATATTGGCTGACTGAAGGGGTTGAATAACCACTGACATTACACACAGCTATTCCTAGCTCTTTTGCTGCCACTAGGTCAACATTGTTAGTGCCAGTTGCTGTGATACAAATTAGCTTAAGTTTAGGCAATTGTTTAAGAATATCGGCAGTTAACATTACTTTGTTAGTGATAATGAGCTCGGCATTTTCACTGCGTGAGACAACTTGTTCACTGGAAGTGATAGGAAAGCTAGTTAACGAGTCTAGTTGTTGTTCAATTTCCTGTAATGAAATATTAGAACGAAAAGTTTGTTGATCTAAAAATACCCCGTGCATAATGCTACTTATTATCTGCTTTAAAATACAGCTAGCTTACGAGTATTGGTTTCTAAGCTCAAGATAAAGCATGGTTATTCTTCTAATGTTATGGACTCGACTACATATTATTTGGTTGATCTCCATACACTTCACATACTTCACGGTATACGGATCGACATTCAAAAGAGTATCCGAAGCCCGTGAAGTAATCTTCTAGACTCATGTCAGTGCCAATGAAAAAAATAGAAATTTCGTAACTATCGTTCGGCTTCAAAACTATTGCTCTATCTAGAGCCTTAAACTCTTTGTTCCAAGAACTAAAAACTTTTTCGGTTTCACCGTTAATTTCGATTGAGGTGTAATCTAAAACTTTTGCCGTCAGCAGGTTTATATAGCTAATTCTCGCTGCACCAAATCCTGTGTTGTCCAGAGATAAGGTAAATTTGTTGGGTTTTTGCACAGTATCTATTGATATTTTGGCTGTAATTATTGGTAACACCGCGGCTCTTTTATCTAAGTACTCTGAATAACCTAAAAAAGTTGCAGTAAAAAATGCGCAAAAAGCAACAACAATAGATGACACTTCAATTGTAAACTTTGTTCTGCTATTCAAGAGGTTAATCCTTTTAAATTGTTTTTTCTTTATCCTGACTATTAACAAATTTAGACAATGACATTGAAATTGCAAATAGCTTGAATTCAAGAGTCAGTAGACTAACAAAAACACGTCCTTCCGGTTTGTAAACAAAGATGTTTGTAATTGCCTTTTAATTTCAGGGGAAGTATGGATTATTTATAGTAATAAACCTGAATACTGGATAAGCCGAACCTCTCGATAACGCTCTTTTTGTGCCTAGCCGCGTTGGAGGAGAGTCTAGCAATAACACGTTATTACGTACGACAATCCGCCTTGCTATCCACGAAAAATTTCGTCACCGAGTAAGCATTCAGATGAAGTGATTTGGGGGAATGTTATTAAGCTATTGAATTGTAATAATAAATTAAGATACTTCTTATCCAGAACTCAGGTTAATAAATAAACAAATAAATAAATAAATTTATTTGATTATTTTATATCCTGGTCGTACCCTTTGTTCTAGTGGGTCATGGGGTTGATTAGTTTCTAGAGGTAAAATGAAAATATCTGTAAACATCGAACATACCACGCCTTTATTTACTCAATTAACTGAGCAGATAAAAGAGGCTGTATTAGCTGGTGAATTAGTCGCGGGAGACGCTTTGCCGTCTATTCGTCAATTAGCCAATGATTTAGATATTAACCACAAGACCGTAGCCAAGGCGTATCGATTATTGGAGCGTGATGGTGTCATTCAGACTAAAGGTTATCGTGGCACCTTTATTCATCTAAATGCTAAAGAGAATAGTGTTATTGATTTAAATGAGTGGGTTTTGGAAGAGCTAGATAAGGTCTTATCAAGCTTTAGAAGTGCTGGCGTGACTGAGTCAGAGATGCGAATTGCTTTTAACAGTTTACTTAATAATCGTCATAAATAGGGACAAAATCATGTGGCAAAATTATTTACTTTATGGGGTGTTTTTAGGGCAGATTTTTGTACTTTCTGTTTATTTTCCTAGAAAAATTTTAGGCTTGATAGATACAACAATAATGCAGCGCCCAAGTGCTGATTACCCCAAACTTTATCCCATCGATGTCACCGTAATACAAGGCAAGCTTAAACTATTTGCCTTGTTCAATTGCTTAGTGGTGGCATTAGGATTGGGTATTCTTGCTTATAGTATTTTCAATACTACCGATGACTTGGCTGGATGGGATGATCAAGGTGTACTGGTTAGCTACTTAATGTTGCAGTATATACCTATGATATTTTTGGCAGTACAAGGTTTTATTTATCTAAATTTGATGCGCGATAAAAATAAGAGTATCTACCGTAGCGCTGATTCAACACCAAGAAAGTTAACCGATTATGTACCTAAAACGCTGCTTATTTGTGCCCTTGTATCTTATGTTTTGTGTGTCGCCACTATTATTTATTTTAACCAATATCCTTTCGATGGTTTTGCCGGTTTAGTCAACATATTAGGTGTCAGCGTGATCTATGTAGGTTTGGGGTTTGGCATTTACCAAAAACTGTATGGTAAAAAATACAATCCGTTAAAAGCCACAAATGATAGAAAATTTGAAACTACTGTGGTGCTTAAACTTCTGGTTTTGTCGGCAATTTTTTCATCACTCTACCTGACTATTTCCTTGATACTTGCGTCCTTGGATATGCGCGATTTAGGTAACGTCATTTATAGTGTGTACCTACAAATATTTGTTTTTTATATCTATCAAGTGATGAAGTTTGATCAAGTCGATTACAGTGTTTACAAAGCTTAAGTTTTTACCTAACAAGAGAGTGTGAAATGAAATGGATATTACTAACAACAGTTGTATTGTCACTAAGCTTTACAGTATGGGCTGGTGAGTCAGAAGCGTGGTTGACTAACTATTACAAATCGCCAGCCCAACAAGAGTTTGTCTCGCAAGTTAAAAAGCTGAGTCAATCAGGAATGTTAAGTGATGGGAAACACCAGCAAAGCCTAGCAGTATTTCTAAGCCGTATACTGGTTGCCAACCCTAAACAAACCCACCAGTGGTTATCAACTCTATCTGTACTTAATCAAAAAGATAGGCAAACTCTTCACTATGCCGCTTGGTTGGCTGACACTGATGAGTCTAAAGCCTATTTACAGTTGGTTGATGCGCAGTATTTATTAGATAGCAAAGCCATTAACTATTTAGAAATTGATATCAAAAGCCCTAAAACGTTAGATAACTTATGGTATTACTTTTTTGCAACGGGCGAAGCTGCACCCATCAAGCGGATTGTTTCTGCGTTAAATTACGCCGAGTATTCTGGCGCATTAAAGGCATATAAAACCTCTGAAAAAACAAACGAAGATGAACGTAAAGCAAAGTTAGATGTTATTTTTCAGGCTGCTCGTTGGTCGATTGGCAGTAATGTCAAACAACACCCTAAAGTAGCTGAAATTTGTACTGAGATAATGAAAGATGCACAGTTAAGCCAAAACGAAGCATTGTGGTTAAGTATCATTTTAAGTGAAGCTTTACCCAATAAATATAAGATGAAAAAAACAGCTAGAGGTGACTTAGAACAAACAGTTTTAAAATGAATTGAATACAAGTCTATTTTGCTATAATTAACCTAGAGACTTAAATATTAGTAAGGATAAAATATGAAATTTGTAATAGGTAAATTCAGTAATGAAGTTTTTCACGCCTTAACAAAAAAAGAGGTGACATTGTTATTTAAGTTGGTACCCAAAGAGTGGACTCAATCTATTACTGGTGTGGTGTTAAGTGCCAAGGTCTTTAAAAATACCAAAGTTAAACAGCCCGTTATGTACTCTGAACAGACTCAGCAATTGACTATTTTGTCTCGTGGTTTAGATCGTGAAGATATAGCGAAACAAGTATTGGTTGAACTCGCGGTGATTGGTGGCGAAATTGAGGCAATTAATCCCAATAAAGCAACAACGGAGCAAGCCGCAAGTTTGGATATGTTAGTTAAACCTTATATGACTAAATTTTTACGTAGCAAACTATAGTCTAGGTTCTTCGGAGATAATATGCAGTGTTTATATCAAGATATAAAGCGCTCATGTTTCTATTCGCAAAGGGGATATTTCATCAAGTGCACTGAATTAGAGCATACGCACTAAGTTGGCTTGATGGCAGCTCGCTCTTGTGCTGTCATCGCAATATCCCAGCATGTGTTTTTTCAAATAAAAATAACTTCTATATCCTTTAACTTTAAAGGGAAAACGTTAATGTTAGTCATTTAAAAATTGTGTGTTTTTATTAACAATGATATGTATGGTATAAAGGTTGCTGACCAACTGGTCAACTTGTGATTGACTGACTAGGATGAATCTATAAATGTCATTTTTAAATAGAGCCAAAATGGCTTTTTTTGTTTTATTAGCTGCTTGCTCTATAAATAGTTTTGCTGCCCCACAAATCAAAACCATTAAAGCTGTGGTGGTGACTATGTATGAAGTGGGTGACGCAATGGGCGATGAGGCAGGAGAACTCCAACTTTGGTTAGAGCGAGGTACCTTCAAACATAAATTTGATTTTCCTTTAGGCATGTATGATTTATATCTAAATGATGATGGGGTGTTAATTATTTGTGTGGGTGGTGGGATTCCTAATGCAACCGCTTCGATTATGGCTCTTGGACTGGATTCTCGATTTGATCTTAGTAAAGCCTATTGGTTAATTGCCGGTATTGCTGGTGGTGATCCTGAAGATTTGTCATTGGGCAGTGCAGCTTGGGCTAAACACATAGTGGATGGTGATCTTATTTATCAAATTGATGCCCGAGAAATTCCAAAATCTTGGCCCTATGGCATTATTCCTTTAGGTGCGACTGAGCCAGCTGAAGAGCCAGAAGATATTTCAACGGGCTGGTCTTTAGATACGGTGTCATTTGACTTAAATAGTGAATTGGCTGACTGGGCGTATACACAAACCAAAGATGTAAAACTGAGTGATTCTAAGGGTATTAAAGAATTTCGAGCTTTATATAAAACTTATCCTAATGGGCAAAAGCCACCTTTTGTTACTATTGGTGATACCTTGAGTGCTAGCAAATATTGGCATGGTAAATATCTCAACCAATGGGCTAACGATTGGTTGAAATTGTACGGTGGACCTTCAGCTAACTTTATGACCAGTAATATGGAAGATTCAGGTACGTTAACCTCTCTGATGCGTTTGGCTAAGGTCAAAAAAGTGGATCCTAATCGTGTTATGGTTTTAAGAACTGTGAGTAACTACACTATGGCTCCGGCCGATAAAAAGACCAGTTGGAGTATTACTGCTCCTTATCCTGATGGAGGTTATCCCGCTAAGGATGCTGCTTATGTGGTGGGCAACACAGTGATCGAAAAAATTATTGCGAATTGGGGTGAATATGAAAATGTTTTGCCGTACCAAATTAAATAACCATTTTTATTTTTTTAATTGAATATGTCCTTTGGAGCCAAAGTAATGAAAGTGGTTTATTTACTAACTATCTTGTGTGTGAATTTAGTTACTGCTGTTTACGCCAATACATTTGATGATGAGTTTGAAAAATTCAAACAAACAGCTTCAGCGCAACAGATGTATACCTTTTTATATGCTTTGCCCAAAGGGGGGGATTTGCATAACCATTCAACAGGCTCTAATTTGTCTGAATGGTGGTATGAAGAAATTCTTGAGCAAGAAAAAAAGGGTTATATCTACTACAGCAAAGTCAAAATAAATAACTGTAAGGGTTATGGCACCAACGAATTTGGTTATGCTCCGTATTTAATGTTGTTTGTTAATATTCAAGAGTTTGAGTATAAAAAACTGAATAGTTGTGAGCAGTCTGAATATAAACGAATTCAAGATCTCAACCCTGAACAAAAACAAGCATGGCTAAATAGTATTCGTCTTGATAAAAGTAGTGAAGGGCGAGATGAGTTTTTTCAGACTCATTGGGCACGGATTAATTCTTTGATGGCTAACCCTTATATGCAGGCCAATTTAATTGTAAAAAATATGCAAGCATTTGGGGCGGAAGGATTAACTTATTTAGAAACCGATGCAGGGGTGAGAGGTTATGTACATTCAGATGGCAGCCCCTTCGAAAGCGAAGAGGTTTACCAATTATATCTAGATCGTTTTGCCCAAAAAGATGCGTTAGCAACAGGTGTAACAGTACGCTTGCAATATGCATTAGTGCGCTTTCTTCCTAATGCAGAAGAGGGCTTGAAATGGATGTACGAGTTTGTAGCCACACACCCCAAATTATATGTAGGGCTAGATATGGTGGGCCGTGAAGATAACGAAAAAGGCCATCCTTTGCGCTTTTTACCGACACTGAGACAACTAAGACATCAATACCATGGGGTCAATTTGTCTATTCATGCGGGAGAGTCAGATGAGCCTAATCAACATATACGAGATACCTTGTTGTTAGGTGCCAGTCGTATTGGTCATGGCATTAATTTACAAGGTGATCCTGATACGCTTCTGCTTATGCGCTACAACCAATATTTGATTGAAATAAACCTGATCAGTAACTTGCTGTTGGAATATGTGGATGATTACGCTCAACACCCTTTTGCTGAGTATTTACGTTTAGGTATACCTGTAGCTCTGTCTACTGATGATAGAGGTATGTGGGATTCGAATATGACAGATGAATACTATACAGCGGTGACAAATTTTAATTTGTCTTGGTCTGAATTGGTCAAACTAGGGGCTAATTCGCTAAGTTATTCTTTCCTTGATGAGCAAACCAAAAAAGTACTTTTAGAGCAATACTTTCAGCGCATTGCGACATTTGAAAAGTCGTTTATGAATAACAAAATGGCGGCATTTAATCGAGTTAAACCGATAAGTTATTCCTTTGCATGTAAACAGTTTAAGGTGTGTCATTAAGCGCTTTTTATATAAATTAAAAAGCCCATGAGATTAATCTTCATGGGCTTTTTATTTTCGAGTTAACTATGGAGCTTAAGGAATTAACCTAACAGTACTAACGTGTTCAACATTGCTTATCGCGTTAATCACATCGTCATTTTCCATTTTTTCTACGTCCAGTATATTGTAAGCCAAGTCGCCTCGGCTTTTGTTCATCATGTCGAGCACATTTACGTTGTGATCAGCTAACACTGATAATACGCTGCCCAGCACTTTGGGCACATTTTCGTTAGTGAAAATAATACGTTGCCCATCGACTCTTGGCATACTTGCCGCAGGAAAGTTCACTGAGTTTTTAATGTTGCCATTTTCAAGAAAATCCATAATTTGATCGGCAGCCATAATCGCGCAGTTTTCTTCGGCTTCTGCCGTCGATGCGCCAATATGCGGCATCGCAATCACATCGTCACGACCATAAAAGATTGGTTCAGGGAAGTCACAAACGTAGGTTTTTAATTTACCTTGATCTAACGCTTTGGCGATCGCTGCTGGATCAACAATAGATTCACGGGCAAAGTTGACTAACACTAAACCTGGTTTGGCTTGGGCTAAGGCATCTTCGTTGATCATGTGTAGCGTCGGTTTGATTGCAGGAACATGTAAACTTACATAATCACAATGGGCTAATAAGGCATGCATATTTTCTGCTCGTTGTACGTCACTAGATAAACGCCAAGCCGCTTCGATAGAAAGAGCGGGATCAAACCCCACTACATTCATGCCTAAAGCTAGCGCCATATCTGCTACTAACGAACCAATCGCACCTAAACCAATAATGCCTAAGGTTTTGCCTTTTAGTTCGCTACCAGCAAACTGTTTCTTTTGAGCTTCAAGAGTTTTGTGAAGCTCGGCTGCGTCGTTTATATCATGCAATGTTTTTACATGATCTATGCCTGGTTTTATGCCTCTTGAACTCAACAACATACCGGCTAATACTAATTCTTTTACCGCATTCGCATTCGCACCTGGTGTGTTAAACACTACTATGCCTTTTTTGCTATAGCCTTCTACCGGAACATTGTTTACCCCAGCGCCGGCACGGGCCACAGCTAAAACCGAGTCTGCCAATTTTTCATCATGGAGTTTATGACTACGTAATAAAATAGCGTCTGGTTGACCAATATCAGAACTCACTTCGTATTTTTCACGGCTGAAGCGATCCAGCCCTTTGACCGAAATTTGGTTAAACGTTTTAATTTTAAACATGTCTATCCTTTATTATTTTTCTTCTTTAAAGTAGATAATTAATTTGCGGTTTTAATTTGTGTATAAGCCCATTCTAACCAAGGTAGTAAAGCTTGGATGTTGCTATTTTCGATAGTTGCGCCACACCAGATACGTAATCCAGCTGGGGCATCCCGATAAGCGCCTATGTCGTAAGCCACTTCTTGTTCGTCTAACAATTTCACCACAGCTTTTACTTGCTCAGGACTTAAATCCAAGCTTAAACAGACACTGGAGTTAGAGCGGATTGTAGGATCTTGAGCTAAGAAATCAATCCAATCATGGCTGGCTACAAATTCAGCTATTGTGGCTAGGTTTTGTTCACAACGCGCCACTGTGCCATCTACGCCACCTACTGACTCTACCCAGCTGAGTGCATCTAAATAATCCACCACACATAACATTGACGGTGTATTGATAGTCGCGCCAGTAAATAGATCTTCGATTAATTTTCCGCCTTTGGTCATACGGAAAATTTTCGGTAATGGCCGAGGAGGAGTATAACTTTCTAGTCTTGCTACTGCTCTAGGGCTAAGGATCAACATGCCGTGACCACCTTCGCCACCCAGCACTTTTTGCCAGCTGTAGGTAGTGACGTCGAGTTTTTCCCAATCCATTTTTTGCGCGAACACGGCAGAAGTTGCATCACAGAAAGTTAAGCCTTTGCGGTCGCTGCTTATCCAATCGGCATTAGGGACACGGGCACCTGATGTGGTTCCGTTCCAAGTAAAAACGACATCATGGTCACAATTAACTGCTGATAAGTCAGGGATCTGACCATAATCTGCGCTTAATACACGGGTGTTTTCAAGTTTAAGTTGTTTGGTTATGTCAGTTGCCCAACCTTGACCAAATGATTCCCAATACAACACATCAACAGGGCGTTCACCTAACATAGACCACATAGCCATTTCCATCGCTCCAGTATCAGAAGCGGGTACCACGGCAACACGATAACCCTCAGGTAAACCGAGTATTTTAGCTGTGTCTAAACAAGCACTCTTGAGCGCTTTTTTACCGATGGCTGCGCGGTGTGAACGACCTAAAACGGATAAGTCTAATTTACTGACGTCATAACCTGGACGTTTAGCGCAAGGTCCAGAAGAAAAGTTGGGATTAGCAGGTTTTAAGCTTGGTTGCATGGAAAGTCTCTAGGTAAGGATAATGTAAATGATTTGTTTCGTTAGAATACAAGTATTGGGATTGTTAACCAATATTCAAGTTGAATTATTTAATATAAAAAATAGGAACCTTGATATTCATAAGTTCTCTGTTAAAACAGCTTCGGAATTTATAGAAGGTGGACTGAAGAGAATTTAGCTGTATTTAGTTTTAGATAAGAGAAATATGCCAGCAAAATATTTTGTTGGCATATTTATTCGGCAAACTTAAAGTCTAATTGATAACTAATATGGATATTTTATCTAATTCTATTTTTTAGATTTTCCACATCAGTGATACATGCACCAGAGTCACCATAGAGCACAGCATTTGGATTGTTTTTGGCATATTTTGAATTGGCTGTTGTCCAAATCCCTAAGGTTTTTTTACATGAATTAGCTGATTTATCATCAGGCCAACGACATACATTATGTTTTTTTCTGCTGCTATTTTGAATGACATCACAGCTAGCTGAGAAGTTTTTACAAATATTTATATCCGTATTATTGCAGGTGATATTTTTTACTTCTGTAATACAAGCAGCATCTTGTCCCTTAATGATTACGCCGAAGTGATTTTTGGCATATTTGGAGGGTTTTGTAGTCCAAATTCCGCCAGCCTTTTCACATTGCTGCATATTTCTGTCTGCTGGCCAACGACAAACAGCATTCTGTTTACCATCTGTTGCGACTAAAACCTCACAACTTGCCCCTTTGTTGTCACAGATTTGTTGGTTATTGCTGTTACAGTTTTTAGCTACTTCTTGCATAAAGTCATCAGTAACTATTGTACATTGCGAAAGTTTGTCGTTTTTGAAATTTAACCAAATAGGGTTAGCGAAGGCTGTTCGTGGTAAATCGCCATTCATTTTACCTGTCAGTTTAGCTCGGATGTACATTCGATCAGGTGTTTGCAATTCACTTACGGTTTTCACAATACATGCCGGATCTACTGGTAGAATATTTGGTGGTTGAAATACCTCTAAATCACCAAAAGAACTTCTTGGGTCATTGTTGTTATCAATTATTTTTGCTCTATTTGTTTTTCCTTTTTCTGCAGAATTTATGTCAGTACTGGGATATGGTTGAGTCACTTTTTTTGATAACAAAACATGTTTTTGGTTAGAGACCTTGCATAGATTAGTGTTTTTTAATTTACCGATTGCGAAATCCTTAGGGATAATATTAATTTGTCTAATACCATGAAATTCTTCGCCAGCTATTATATTGATGACCATTTTAAAACCTTTAGTTGGATCGTAAATATATTGCCTACTTTTACCTCGCCAACCAAAAGGAGAAGTGGGATGGGCCGATGTCAAAGTTTTCCCTGTTTTTTCATCTTTGAAAGTACTGTAGTCCATGGCTTCACTAGGATTTACTACGTTTTTATTGCCTCGCCAAGGCTGAAAAATCCAACCGTCTTGATGGACATCAGAGAAGCTACCAATACTTAGTTCTATGGTTCTAACAGGGCCAAATTCTTTTGTGGATTTCCACTCAATTAACAGCGGAAAACCACATTTATTAGCATTTACCACTGCTCCCATATGTTTATCTGAGCTGTCAATCTTTCCATTCTTATTGGTATCGTAGGCAAGCCGTATAATAGGCCCATCAGTTACAATGAAATTACCTTGTTTAAATGCATTTACTATTTGTATCTGACTGACTGGCGTGCCTGTCATTTCGCCATTTTTGATTATTTTACCTTCAGGGGGGCCGGCAAAAATAAGGTTTCGGGGTGATCCTAGGGTTGTGTCAGTGACTTGCTGCATGCCAACAAAATAACCTTCCCTTCGATAATTGTAATCTCCATGTGCGTCTGACCCGCCAGCCAGAAATACTCGCCTAGGTTGGCCATCGGCAAGCCAATCAATGTTGCTTGTATATGCAGGGTCAAGACCCCACATCAGCATTGCATCCCACATTGATAGTCCTTTAAAAGATTTTGTGGTTGCCTTTTCGTGCTGCCAATTTCCTAGGTTGCTAACAGGTATGAATTCACCTTTTTGTTTTAATTTCTTTATGGGGCGAATGGATATTGCCTCATTTAGTGTTGCTGTTCCTGATAGAACATCTGCTATGGGGGGCTCCTGTCGAGCACTATTATTTTGCATAGTTGTCTTGTGGTGACTGTTTTCATTCCACAGCTGTAAACCTAGAACTTGTTCAGCTGCAAAGGCGTCTCGTAGGGATGCTTCGCTATAAGGTGTAATGTCGGGTCCTAAGCGATCAACATCGCTACCCGAAGCGCCAGATTCTGGATGCGCCAAAAATAAAATTCCATTTGGCTGACTAAATTCAGTGTTGAGTATGTCTTTTAATCTCCTTGTCGCACCGCCGTATTTACTGGTGTTACTGGCAATAAAAGCATCACTGCGTAGTGGATCTTGTGGAAAGTGTAATAAATGTTGGCGAGCATAGAACCTTTTAGTGACATAGTCGCCTTGATGAGGTCCTTGAATATCTCGCACTAACAAACGGCCGTCTGAGGTTAGATCGAGTAGATTGTCAGAGCCACATACTCCCTTTTTTTTATCAAATGTTGGAAATAATATGTCTTTACCTGCGTCGACCACAGAATTAATGATCCCATTTTGTAATACAACCATTATGTTTGGGAGGTTATTGCAGGATTGAAAAATGTCATGGATGTAGGGCATGTCATCTCTTTTAAGAACTTCAGGAATAACATCTACTTCAGCCCCTAAAAATATTTGGGGCACAGTTAACGTTTTTAAATTGTTGGATGAAAGGTTGTTAATGCTTGATTGTGGAGAAGAAAAGTTAATCCGTGGGTATGCCGCAACTTCTTGATTGGCACCACCTATACCATTTACTATTTCAATATTAGCGGCAAAACGATCCGGACTTAAATCACGTAATAAAGTTGTAGGAACAGGCCCTAATGGAGCTAATGACAAGGAAATGATTTGTTTACTATTTGAAGCATGATCTGACGCCAGCGCAAAATCTAGTCCCATAGCGCTCATGGCTTGTAATGCACTGCGATATGAATAACCGGATTCCCCGTCATTGTCAGTGCCTTGTGAATGATAATGTAAGTCTCCGTAGTACCAATGTTGACTAAATTTAGGCAATGGGGCCTCGCCTAAATGTACTTTTACATACTGGTCGAAATTAATTTCACTGGTTCTGCCATCTACGGTTGCTTCAAGTGTCAGTACCAATTTGAGTTTTATGTCTTGCCCAGGGGTTTTGTTGCTAGGCTGATACATGGCAATCGCATGCCATTCACTGGTATTAGATAGTTGTGTGCTTAATGAACAATTATCACCATTCCAACGGCGACATAAAATACGACTGGGTCTGGCTGCAGGAGCAAGGTTTGGCTCTGCCCATTGCCAATAACCTGAAGTAAGTTCCACTTCGTGAAAATCATTGATCGAATAAGTTGCGCGCTTTTGATAGCTACCATTTATTTCTTCAAATACAGAAAAGGAAGAAAAATTCTGTAAGTTAGTTTTTTCGTAATCGCTTAGAAGACCTATGTCCTGCGGAGTTAATAGTCGGCCAGGATTGGCACCGAGTTTTGCATATTCTTTTATTGTTTTATAAATAAGCTTAGAAAGCGTGTAGTCATTTCTCTCATATCCTTGCAAAACTTTGTGTATAAGAACTGAGTTTTCGATGTTGGTATCAGGTAAAAATGCATCTAGGATAGCGATGTTTATCGGTATTGCACCATATTTATAAGGCTGTTGATTTTGACAATTTTGTTGGCAAAGTTCTAGTAGATTACCGTTGGGTTCCATTCGCCATGGTGCATCTATCGCTATTTCAAAATCGCCTATTCTTTGTTCTGTTGCATGTGTAGGACTTAACAAATGAAACAGGATGAAAATAATAAAGTAGTAGCACTTTTGGTGATTCATAATTGTTACTCTCCGTAGTAAAAATTAATCCGAGGTCAATTGTTGGGTATAAATATTATGCGCTTAATCATTTAGTACATGATCAAGCGTAGCAGAGGGTTAACAATTTATTTTGTTTATTGATATGTATTTGGGTGGGCTAATTATTGGATAAATGAATAATAACGGATAATAAAAGTAATTAGTTTTTACTTAAAATTAAATACCAAGGTTAATATAAAGTTGGTGATAGTATTTTTTTGAACAATACAAAAAGTGTTTTGTAAAAATATTAAGGTATTTTATCTGCTTGTAAACCTTAAATTACGGCTTAATTTAGGCTGGGGAGAGTTAATGTATTTAACTTGTTATTTACCTTAATACGTGAACTTATTTACAACTTAGATTGAATACTGCAACATCTCTAATTATAAAAATAATCTGATAGTAGGTACCTGTTTTGACTCAAAATACTGACAATATGTTATTCATCGTTTTAGTGAGCTGTGTGGCCACTATAGGTGGTTTTTTATTTGGTTTTGACAGTGGGGTTATTAACGGCACGGTTGATGGCTTAAGTGCAGCGTTTAATTCAGATAGTATGGGGACAGGATTTAACGTAGCGAGTATGTTGTTAGGTTGTGCTGTAGGAGCGTTCACTGCCGGTCGGCTAGCCGATAAATACGGCCGTAAATCATTACTCATAGTTGCTTCTGTTTTGTTTATTGTTAGCGCTTGGGGCTCAGGTATTGCTACTTCTTCACTAGAATTTATTGTGTATCGAATTTTAGGTGGTTTAGCGGTAGGGGCTGCATCGGTCATGACCCCAGCTTACATTAGCGAAATTGCCCCCGCACGTTTACGGGGCAGGCTATCGTCAATTCAACAAGTTGCCATTATCACAGGTCTATTTTGTGCCTTTGTCAGTAATTACTTTTTAGCGGATATTGCCGGTGCATCTACGGCTAAATTTTGGTTGGATTTTGAAGCGTGGCGCTGGATGTTCTGGATAGAACTGGTTCCGGCAGTTTTATTCTTTGTATTATTAATGTTGATCCCTGAAAGCCCAAGATATTTAGTGTTGAATAAAAAAGATCAACAAGCTGGGCAAGTACTAACTCGTTTATATGGTATCAGTGGTGAACAAAAATTAGCTGAGATCCAATCTTCGTTGGCTGGCGACAGACATGAACCTAAATTGTCTGATTTGGTCGATAAAGCGACAGGCAAAGTACGTAAAATTATGTGGATTGGTATTGGCTTAGCGACATTACAGCAGTTAGTAGGTATCAATGTTGTATTTTATTATGGTGCCGTCTTATGGCAAGCTGTGGGATTCTCTGAAGGGGATGCATTATTAATTAATGTTATCAGTGGTGCCGTGAGTATTGCTGCTTGTGTGATCACTATGTATTTAATCGACAAAGTGGGCCGTAAACCTTTTTTAATGATTGGCTCTATTGGTATGGCTGTAACCTTGAGTACTATGGTGTTTGCATTTCTAAATGCTGGAGTGGATGCTTCTGGTGATTTAGATATGGGCAAGTTTGGTACTTTGGCGTTAATTGCGGCCAACGCTTATGTGTTTTTCTTTAACTTATCATGGGGCCCGATTATGTGGGTGATGTTGGGGGAAATGTTCCCTAACCAAATCCGTGGTTCTGGTTTAGCTGTGGCAGGTTTAGCCCAGTGGGTCACTAACTTTATTATTACTATGACTTTCCCAATTTTACTTGCAGGTGTCGGCTTAGCTGGGGCATATGGTTTGTATTCTGTTTGTGCCATTATTTCTATCTTCTTTGTTGCTAAGTTTGTATATGAAACAAAAGGCAAAGAACTCGAAGAGATGCAGGGCTAAAATTTAAAGGACATAAAACAAACCGGCTAGCGCCGGTTTGTTAATTTTTGATAATTACATAGCTCGTAGCTTAAGACTTAGGTGTGCGACCTGCTTGTTTACGTAAATTTTCAGTTAATAACTTTTTACGTATACGTATGCTTACAGGTGTGACCTCTACTAATTCATCGTTATCGATAAATTCTAACGCTTGCTCTAGTGACATCACAATAGGTGGTACTAAGCTTTGTGCTTCGTCAGTACCAGATGCACGTACGTTAGTTAGTTGCTTACCTTTTAGAGCATTAACGGTTAAGTCATTTTCACGAGCGTGAATACCGATCACCATACCTTCGTATACTTCAACTCCGTGACCGATAAATAAACGTCCACGACTTTGTAAGTTAAACAAGGCGTTAGTAAGGGCTTTACCTGTTGCGTTAGCTATCAATACACCACTCTTACGCTGACCGATTTCACCGCCTTTGTGTGGACCGTAATGATCAAAGGTGTGGTACATCAAACCAGAACCTGAAGTCATAGTCATAAACTCAGTTTGGAAACCAATTAAGCCACGGCTAGGGATCATAAAATCTAAGCGTACACGGCCTTTACCATCGGGAGTCATGTTGGTTAATTCACCTTTACGTGTTCCGATTTGTTCCATAATAGAACCCTGATGTTGTTCTTCAACATCTATGGTCACTGTTTCGAAAGGTTCGTGGATATCGCCATCAATCGTTTTTAAAATAACTTCTGGACGAGATACCGCTAATTCGTAACCTTCACGACGCATGTTCTCAATTAATATACCTAAGTGAAGCTCACCACGGCCTGATACGCGGAATTTATCCGGATCGGGCATTTCTTCAACTTTAAGTGCTACGTTGTGGATCAATTCGGTTTGTAAGCGATCAAGGATATTACGTGATGTGACATATTTACCTTCTTTACCACAAAATGGTGAATTATTAACTTGGAAAGTCATGGTCACCGTTGGCTCATCAACAGAAAGAGGAGGTAGAGCAACAACCGTATTTGGATCACATATAGTATCGGAGATTTTAAGTTCTCCCACACCTGTGACAGCAACAATGTCACCGGCGTCACCTGAATCGACTTCAAGACGTTGTAGTCCTAAATAACCTTGTACTTGACCCACTTTAGCGTTGCGAGTTTTGCCATCAGCACCAATGATAGTCACTTGTTGATTAGGTCTAACTGAACCGCTGGTAATACGGCCGATACCAATTACCCCTACATAAGAGTTGTAATCAAGTTGCGAAATTTGCATTTGTAATGGGCCGTGCATGTCTGCAACCGGCGGTTTAACATGTTTGATAATCGTTTCAAACAAAGGTGTCATGTTGTCGCTAGGTACATCTAAATCGTTGGTGGCCCAGCCATTTATGGCGGAAGCGTAAACCACTTCAAAGTCTAGTTGATCATCAGTTGCGCCTAGGTTGTCGAACAAATCAAATACTTGATCCATTACCCAACTTGGACGAGCACCTGGCTTATCGATTTTGTTGATCACTACGATTGGCTTTAAACCTTGTGCAAAGGCTTTTTGCGTGACAAAGCGTGTTTGTGGCATTGGGCCTTCTTGGGCATCCACTAGCAATAATACTGAGTCGGCCATAGACATTACACGTTCTACTTCTCCACCAAAATCGGCGTGCCCAGGAGTATCCACTATATTGATACGGTATTCGTTCCATTTAATTGCGGTATTTTTTGCAAGTATGGTAATACCACGTTCTTTCTCAATATCGTTTGAGTCCATCACACGTTCTTCGGCTACGCCGCGGCTCTCTAGAGTGCCTGACTGTTGTAATAACTTATCAACTAGGGTGGTTTTGCCATGGTCGACGTGGGCGATAATAGCTATATTCCTCAAATTTTCGATTGAGGTATTGGGTGAACTCATTGTTTTTACTCTGTTAGGGCCACATATGTGTCACTGAAGACGAATTACTCTTTAAGGTAATATGTAGCTAAATTGCAGAAATTTTGCGCGCGGATTATACATTTTAAAAGAGTAAAGCGGTCAAATTATTTAAACATTAAACGATATAAAAAATTTTTATCGAAAGATACAAAATACTTTATCGTTCCGGACATAGTCATTTCACGGTAAATTATCTTATTTTAACTTTAGTGTAGGCAATAAAAAACCGGCTGACGCCGGTTTCAATTTAATCTTTTAAAAGCTAGAAAGCTTAGCCTTTAGCTGGGCGTCCTGCCTGCTTACGTAGATTCTCAGTCAACAACTTCTTACGTATACGAATACTGACAGGAGTGACTTCAACTAATTCATCATTATCGATGAATTCAAGGGCTTGCTCTAAGGTCATAACAATTGGTGGAACTAAGCTTTGTGCTTCGTCAGTACCAGATGAACGTACGTTAGTTAATTGCTTGCCTTTAAGGGCGTTAACCGTTAAGTCATTTTCACGAGCATGAATACCAATAATCATGCCTTCGTATACTTCAAGACCGTGACCGATAAATAAACGTCCACGACTTTGTAAGTTAAATAATGCGTTAGTTAGTGCTTTACCTGTTGCGTTAGCGATCAATACACCATTTTTACGCTGACCAATTACGCCGCCTTTATGTGGGCCGTAATGATCAAATGTGTGGTACATCAAACCAGAACCTGATGTCATCGTCATAAAGTCAGTTTGGAAACCAATCAAACCACGGCTAGGTATCATAAAGTCCATACGTATACGGCCTTTACCATCTGGTGCCATATTAGTTAATTCACCTTTACGAGTACCAAGTTGTTCCATAACAGAACCTTGATGTTCTTCTTCAACATCAATCGTTACAGATTCGTATGGTTCGTGGGTCGTACCATCAACTTCTTTCAAAATTACTTCTGGACGAGAAACGGCTAATTCGTAACCTTCACGACGCATGTTTTCAATTAATATACCTAAGTGAAGTTCACCACGACCTGAAACACGGAATTTATCTGGGTCAGTAGGAATTTCTTCAACTTTAAGTGCCACGTTGTGGATCAACTCATGTTGTAAACGCTCAAGGATATTTCGAGAGGTAACAAATTTACCTTCTTTACCAGCAAAAGGAGAGTTGTTGACTTGAAAAGTCATGGTCACCGTTGGTTCATCAACAGAAAGTGGCGGTAAGGCTACTACTGCATTTGGATCACAAATAGTATCGGATATTTTAAGTTCGCCGACACCTGTTATAGCAATAATGTCACCGGCATCAGCAGATTCTACTTCATGACGTTGTAGTCCTAAGTAACCTTGAACCTGTCCGACTTTACCATTGCGAGTTTTGCCATCAGCACCAATGATAGTCACTTGTTGGTTAGGCTTAACCGAACCACTGGTAATACGACCGATACCAATTACACCTACATAAGAGTTGTAATCAAGTTGTGAAATTTGCATTTGTAATGGGCCGTTCATATCGGCAGCAGGCGGCTTAACATGTTTGATAATCGTTTCAAACAAAGGAGTCATGCTATCGCTTTCAACATCTAGATCATTGGTTGCCCAGCCATTTATAGCTGATGCGTAAACCACTTCAAAATCTAGTTGATCGTCAGTTGCGCCTAGATTGTCGAACAAATCAAATACTTGATCCATTACCCAATCAGGACGAGCGCCAGGCTTATCGATTTTATTGATAACAACAATAGGTTTCAAACCTTGAGCAAATGCTTTTTGTGTGACAAAACGCGTTTGTGGCATTGGGCCTTCTTGCGCATCTACTAACAATAACACTGAATCTGCCATTGACATTACACGTTCAACTTCACCACCGAAATCGGCGTGTCCAGGAGTGTCCACTATATTGATGCGGAAGTCGTTCCATTTAATTGCAGTGTTTTTTGCAAGAATGGTAATACCACGTTCTTTTTCAATGTCGTTAGAGTCCATCACACGTTCTTCGGCTTCACCTCGACTTGCTTCTAATGTGCCAGACTGTTGTAATAACTTGTCAACTAGGGTGGTTTTTCCGTGATCGACGTGGGCTATTATCGCTATATTCCTCAAATTTTCGATTGAGGTGTTTGGTACACTCATTGGCTTTACTCTATGATGGCGGACTACTAATTTAAACAGACCGCAAAATTAACTGAAATTTTATGGGCGCGAATTGTACAGTCTTATGCCCAATTAAGCGAATCCCAAATGCAGATAACTGTGAAATAAAGCAAACAAATGAAATTTAGTAACCTGAAGATAACAATTCTCTGACGTCTTGCTACTATCAAGTGCAGTTGCACTGCTATGGTGGTGCGGTGGATCTTTTTGGTGCATTGTTTTTGTGTTTTATTTTCTAATCAGGGCAAAAATAACCAAATAAAGACATTCCAAGAGGCGATCTTTGTGGCATGATAATCGCTTTCTTTAAGCAACTTTTTTATTGAGTAGGGTTATTAAGCTCTAAGCAATACTTTTATTTATTAATCTGGAGGACATTATGTCAGCACAAAAGGCCTTAGACCTTATCAAAGAAACCGAAGCTAAGTTTGTTGATTTACGCTTTACTGATACTAAAGGTAAAGAACAGCACATTTCTATCCCTACTCATCAAGTTGACGAAGACTTCTTTGAAGAAGGCAAAATGTTTGATGGTTCTTCAATTTCTGGTTGGAAAGGGATCAACGAATCAGACATGATCCTTATGCCTGACCCAGAAACTGCGGTATTAGACCCATTTGCTGAAGAAACTCAAATAAATATCCGTTGTGATATTTTAGAGCCGACTACTAACCAAGGTTATGATCGTGACCCACGTTCTGTTGCAAACCGTGCAGAACAATATTTGGTAGCAACGGGCATTGGTGACACTGCTTTATTTGGTCCAGAGCCAGAATTTTTCTTGTTTGACGATGTTAAATTTCATACCGACATGGCAGGTTCTTTCTACAAATTAGATTCAGCTGAAGCAAAATGGAACTCTGGGGCTGATTTTGAAGACGGCAACATGGCTCACCGTCCAGGTGTTAAAGGCGGATACTTCCCTGTTCCTCCAGTCGATTCTGCTCACGATATTCGTGCTGCTATGTGTCTAGTAATGGAAGAAATGGGCTTAACCGTTGAAGCTCATCACCACGAAGTAGCAACTGCTGGTCAAAACGAAATTGCATGTTTGTTTAATACCCTTGTTAAGAAAGCGGATGAAGTACAAATATATAAGTATGTTGTACATAATGTTGCTCATGCATATGGTCAAACAGCTACTTTCATGCCTAAACCTATTGTTGGCGATAATGGTTCTGGTATGCACGTTCACCAATCAATATCTAAAGATGGCAAAAACATTTTTGCAGGTGATAAGTATGCAGGTATGTCTGAAGAAGCTTTGTTCTACATTGGCGGTATCATCAAACATGCTAAAGCGATTAATGCTTTCACTAATGCTTCTACGAACTCTTACAAACGTTTAGTACCTGGATTCGAAGCACCAGTAATGCTTGCTTACTCTGCTCGTAACCGTTCTGCTTCTATCCGTATTCCATATGTAACAACGGATAGAGCTCGCCGTATCGAAGTTCGTTTCCCTGACCCAACAGGTAACCCATACCTAGCATTCTCTGCAATGCTTATGGCTGGCCTTGACGGGATCAAAAACAAAATTCACCCTGGCGATTCTATGGATAAAGATCTATACGACTTGCCTGCTGAAGAAGCAGCAGCTATCCCTCAGGTAGCTAGCTCTTTAGAAGAAGCGTTAGAAGCACTTAACAGTGATCGTGATTTCTTAACGGCTGGTGGTGTAATGACTGATGAAATGATTGATGCTTACATCGAGCTTAAGCAACAAGAAGTTCAATTGCTTAATATGACAACTCACCCAGTTGAGTTTGATATGTATTACAGCTTGTAATAGATATAAAATTTAATAACAAAGCCCGCAGATGCGGGCTTTTTTTTGCGTTGAATAAAGCTACACTGTTTTGACGATTGTGAAAAGCAGACTAAGCAGAGTGGGGCTGAGTGAAGCAGGTAAAGATAAAAGCACTGTAGGTCGTGGCTTTAGCCCGTCAAGGCTGAGCAATAGACGCCATAAATGGACCTACAAAAGATGAAAAGCAGAAGTAATAGTTAAAAGTAAAAGAATGGCTTGCTGCTAACGACATGTAGGAACAATGACGATATAAGCGGTATTCCATAAAGACGGATTAGAGATAATTATTAGTTTATTGAGGGGGCAAGAGTGAAATTAATCTACATGCTAGCTTTACTGGTTTGTGTTGAAGTGTCCGCTAAAGTACTTTACAAGACGACTCAAGCTGATGGCACAGTAATATATAGTGATTCACCCATTCAAGGTTCGGTTCCAGTTAACCTGTCGGCTGTGAATAATGTGGTAATGCCTGCGTTGAATAATGCGGCATCTCAAAAGCCTTTAAGTAGTCAAAATGTTATTAAGCAAGCGTCTCAGATTCAGTACCAAGTTACCATTATTTCTCCTTTAAATGAGGAAACGTTAAGAAACAATGCTGGTGATGTGACGATTAAAGTTAATGTGACCCCAAAAGGTGCAGGTAAGCTTCAATTAATTATAGATAATCAAGCAGTTAAAACTCAAACATCGCCGGTCTTTGAATTAAAAGAAATCAATCGTGGCATGCATTTAATAGAAATTAAGCTTCTTAACAATTCAGGCAAGATCCTTGCATCATCACAATCGCAGGTGTTTTATCTGCACAAGGCTACTGCTCTGTTTAATGCTAATTAAGTATATTTTATACAAATAGTGTTATTTTATCGGTGGTAAATGCTTATACTGCACTTTAATGGTGCGACTAATTTGTTGAATATATGACCGACTCTGTAATCTCTGAAACTTTATTGGATAACCTCTCAACGGCCGTCCTACAACTAAATGAAAAAATGCATATTCGATATGCTAATCATGCCGCACAGGCATTATTTGAACGTAGTCTAGGTTTGTTAATGGATTATCCCATTTACCAATTTATTTCTACTTCTAGTCTAGATATTGAACGGCTTAAACATTCAATGGAGCAAGGTGAGTCATTTTCAGACAGTGAGGTAGAACTTACCTTTTTAGATGGCAGGCATACTCAAGCTGATGTTTCGGTAACCAGTATGCGTGAGCTGAATAGAAGTTATTTATTAATTGAAATTCGATTGGTTGAACAACAGAAAAAAATTAGCCAAGACAATCATCAATGGGCGCAACAACAAGCTGCGAAAGAATTAGTGCGAGGATTAGCCCATGAAATTAAAAATCCTCTTGGAGGCATTCGTGGAGCCGCTCAGTTATTAGAAAAAGAATTGCATTCAGAAGAGCTTAAAGAGTTTACTGGAGTGATTATTGAACAATCAGATAGGTTGAGAAACTTAGTCGATCGTTTGCTAGGGCCCAATATTAGGCCTAAGTTTAACTGGTATAACGTACATGAAGTGTTAGAAAAAGTATGTACTTTAGTGAACCTAGATCCGAGTCACTCTATTTCTATTATTCGAGATTACGATCCGAGTATTCCGGATTTATACCTAGATCAAGATATGTTCCAACAAGCAACCTTAAATATTGTACGTAATAGTGTGCAAGCTTTGATGCAATACCCAGAAATAAAAGGGGAAATTAGAATCGTTACACGTATAGACAGGAGAGTGATTATCCACGGTGTTTGTTTCCCTCTATGCGTAAAAATAAGCATTATTGATAATGGGCCAGGCATCCCTGCTGAACTAAAAGACACATTGTTTTATCCCATGGTGACGACTAAAGCCGAAGGTAGTGGATTAGGACTGTCAATTTCGCAGACCTTAATTGGTCACCATCGAGGTAAAATCGACGTTGAAAGTTGGCAGGGGAAAACCGAATTTACTTTATATATACCGATAGAAAGAAAGGATCCAGAGAAATGAGTGCAGAACCTGTATGGATAGTTGATGACGATAGTTCAATTCGCTGGGTGTTACAAAAAGCCTTGCAAACGGCTAATATCCCCTGTTTTAGTTTTGAAAATCCTGAAGATTTACTATTACAATTGCAGACCGGACAGCCGCCTGAAGTAATAGTGTCAGATATCCGCATGCCACAAATGGATGGTATGACGTTATTAAAACAAGTGCATAAAAACTTTCCAGATATTCCGATTATTATCATGACGGCACATTCGGATTTAGACAGTGCCGTCAACGCATATCAAAGTGGTGCCTTTGAATATTTGCCTAAACCATTTGATATAGATGAAGCGGTTAGTTTGGTACAGCGTGCCTTGACTCATGCTCGTGAACGATCTAAGCAACATCAGGTACCTCAACTTTCTGCTGCGACTGAAATTATTGGTGAAGCGCCAGCTATGCAGGAAGTTTTTAGAGCTGTGGGTCGTTTGTCTCGTTCTAGTATAAGTGTCTTGATTAACGGTCAATCGGGAACAGGTAAAGAATTGGTTGCAGCGGCTTTGCATCGTCACAGCCCAAGATCAGACAAAACTTTTATTGCCTTAAACATGGCGGCTATTCCGGCTGACTTGATCGAGTCAGAATTATTCGGGCATGAAAAGGGCGCATTTACTGGAGCACAAGCTTCACGACAAGGGCGTTTTGAGCAAGCCGATGGTGGAACTCTGTTTTTAGATGAAATTGGCGATATGCCATTAGATGTGCAAACTCGGTTATTGCGGGTTTTGGCTGATGGTCAATTCTATCGAGTCGGTGGACACAATCCAGTATCTGTGGATGTGAGAATTATTGCCGCGACCCATCAAAACTTAGAACAACGTGTGGCTGATGGTAAATTTCGAGAAGATTTGTACCACAGATTAAATGTGATACGTATTCATATCCCACAGTTAAATGAAAGGCGTGAAGATATCCCTTTGTTAGCTGCCCATTTTTTACAAAAAGCCGCAGCAGAACTAGAAGTAGAACCTAAAATATTAGGTAAAGAAACACGTAAAGTATTACAGCAATTACCTTGGCCAGGCAACGTACGACAATTAGAAAATATGTGTCGTTGGTTAACTGTAATGGCCAGTGGCAAAGAAGTCTTAGTGACTGATTTACCACCAGAAATTCACCAGCAGCCCGCTGCGTCAGAACAAGGTGCGGTTGATGGTGATTGGCAGGCTTTGCTAGCTAGCTGGGCTGATAATCAGCTACAATCTGGTCATAATAATATTTTGGACGATGCAATTATGAGTTTTGAGCGTATATTGCTAGAACGTGCTTTACATTATACTCATGGGCATAAACAAGATGCGGCAAAACGTTTGGGTTGGGGCAGAAATACCCTAACTCGTAAACTGAAAGAATTAAATATGTAGCATGTAAGCATAGAGTTTGATTTGCATAATAACCATAAGAGGTGAATATTTTATTTTAAAAGAAGGGTATTCGAATGCTAAAGTGAATACCTAATTTTACTTAACCCGAACTGGGGTTAAGGCGTGTCGTGTCAATTTAATTTATATTAAAATTCAACGGGTTACAAATACACATTCATTTTAGTATCATCAACACTTACTCGATGACGAATTTTTTGTGGATAGCAAGGCGGATTTTCGCACGCAATAGCGTACTATTGTTAAAAAATCTAACACAACTAGGCACAAGAAGAGGGTTATTCAGAGGCTCGGATCATCCCGAGTTCAGGTTACTCATACAATCATACTTGCAGGTGAATAAATGCTAGATAAAATTGTTCAAGATTTTTTGGTGATTTGGGCGACTATTGATCCCATTGGAAGCATGGCATTATTTGCTGCCCTGACGGCAAAACTATCTCCATTGGCGCGCAGAAAAACGGCATATAAAGCAATTGCATATGCTGCGGCTGTGTTGCTAGGTTCCATTATACTTGGGCAATTTTTATTAACTGCTATGGGCATTAGTTTATTATCCTTTCAGCTAGCAGGTGGGATCATTCTTTTCTTGTTTGGTTTACAGATGATTTTCTCATCTAATGAAGATGGCGGTGATACTGATAGCGGGCATGATATGGCGGTCTTTCCTCTAGCTATTCCTGCTACTGCTACACCAGGCGCGATTTTAGCAGTCATTTTGCTGACAGATAATCATATACATCCAGTGACAGAGCAAATAACCACTGCTTTGGTGATGCTTTCAGTGTTACTTTTTACGCTAGTATTGTTTCTTTTATCAGGAAAAATTATTCAACTTATAGGCACCAGTGGGGCCTCAATCCTGACTCGGATTATGGGAATTATATTGGCTGCGTTATCAGTCGAATTTATTATGAAAGCTTTAGGGGCTGAAAATTGGATGACAGTAGTGGCATAACCTGACCTCCAGCTTGCTAGCTGTCACTTCTATATGCCTAGGCTTTATTGCTGACACGCTAATAGAAAGGGATTAGAGTGAGCTCCCCTTAGTTAACAATGTTCCCATACCCCTGTTAAAAGCACGCATCCATTTAGGGCAAAATTGCCCTTTGGCAATATGGTTAATTTCTATTACTGCTTTTTTCTTTGGTCTCTGTTTGTGATTATCTTGTGCTCGTGCATGTGTGATGGCATTGAAGGTATCTAATATGGCTAATAGCTTTGCTCCTTCACAAATATCTTCGCCTTTTAAACCTAAGGGATATCCAGAACCGTCGAGACGCTCGTGGTGTTGCATGACTATTTTTCTTGCTTCATTCCACTGGGTTAAGTTTTCTAATAATCTGGCACTTTTATACACATGGGAACGCATTAAGTTAAATTCAGCATCATTTAACTTACTTGATTTATGTAATATTTCTATAGGCATAAAAGCCATACCAAAGTCGTGCATATAACAGGCAACCGCTAGCTGTTCCTCATCGATGAGATTGCCTGCTATTTTATTAATATAACCCGCTAATTGAGCTATTCTATCGCCTCTACCGTCCCAGTATTTTGAGCGTTTTTCGATGGGTTTCATTAATTCTCTAAAGAAAACTAAATCGTTACGGTTGTCACCACTAATGGATTTGGGTATGCCTGTGGTGGCAATACTTACCGCAGGTTCACTGTTGTTTTGTTGCTTACGCTCATCGCTGTCAAGACCAAAATCTAAACTGGGATCTAATAATAATACGGCTTCTGCTAATAGGCGTTCATGCTGCGGAGTATTGTCAGGGGTAATTCGTTTTATATGAGTGACCAATTGAGAAAATAAATTTTCATCGTATTCTGTATAACCTGCTTGAATACAACTTTGGACAAATATTTTAACCCTATCCATAGTTAATAATACTAGGTCACTCATGTTGCTGGTGTATTGGATTTGCCCTTTGCGTAAATAATCTAGGAGGTCTTCTGAGTGTTGTAATAATGGGATCAGAGGAGAAAAACTAACTAGGCCTAAGTCGCCTTTTATGGTGTGAATTGCGCGAAATAAAGAGCGTTGTAATTCATTGTCTTCTGGTTTTAGTTCTAATTCAATTAGGATTTGTTCACTTGCTTCATATAGTTCATTAATTTCTTCTAATAAATCGGTAAGAATATCTTCGTCAAGATCTTCTGGTTTAAAGGTTTGCATCAAGTGAATTGCCTTATTAAAAGTATTAATAACCTAGTATCGGCCAATTATTATTATTATTCATTGATTTCACAATAAAAATTAGTAGAAGTTAAACAACTTGTTTTACTCTTCAGAGCTTTGGCTTTAGATAAAATACGTTATACTCTGCGGCTTTCCGATTTCTTATAGGTGTTCGAGTGTTAGCATTACTTAGGTGTGTGATCATTTTTTTCTATTTTATATCTATCAATTTAGTGTTGATCTTAGTCTGCTTAGTTAGGCCATTTCATCGTGATAATGTATTTATCGCCAGCAGACTTTATAGCTCAATAGCATATATTTTAGGACTTAAAATAGAACTTAGGGTACCAGCTAGTGTTAAATCGGGTGGGCCTTTTGTATTTTTAGCTAACCATCAGAATAGTTATGATTTAATTACAGTCTGTGCGGGAGTGGTTAAAGGTACTGTTTCTGTCGGTAAAAAAAGTTTGGTGTGGATACCGCTATTTGGTCAGGTGTACTGGTTATCTGGCAATATATTGATTGACCGCAAGAATACAGGCAGCTCTCGGAGTACTTTAGAAAAAACGGCACAAAAAATAATAAAACGTCGTTTGTCTGTTTGGTTTTTCCCTGAAGGTACTCGCAGTTATGGACGAGGGTTATTACCTTTTAAAACGGGCGCATTTCGTATTGCTGCTGCCTCTAAGGTACCGATTGTACTAGTCTCTGCTAGTGAGTTAGACAAAAAAATAAAACTCAACCGCTGGTCTAATGGCACTCTTTTAATCGAGTTAAGTGAGCCAGAATTGATGGATGAAACTAAAAAGATGAAACAAAATGTCGAATACTTTCATCAAAAAATGGGTGATACTATTAAAAAATTAAACACAGAGTTAGCAAATACTTCAAAGACTAATTCTACACCAGCAGGGTAAAATATGAGTGCACTTACAGATCCAGAATTAATTGAATGGTATGAATTTAATCAAGAAACAGTAGAAGCTTTGATTGAAGATGGAAGTGATGCGAGTCAAGCTCATACCATCGAATACCACTTTGCCAGTGCAGATTTTGAAGCCTTAGAAAAAGCAGCTGTAGATGCCTTTAAAGCTGGTTTTGAAGTAGGTGACGCAGAAGAATTAGAATTAGATGATGGTGGTGAAGTCTTTTGTTTTGATGCAGTCGTTGAGCGTATGTTAGATCCATTACTGATTAATCAAGATACAGATAAATTATATGCCATTGCGACTAAACACAAAGTTCATTACGACGGTTGGGGAACTTATTTCATCGAACAAGAATAACTAACCTGAATCCTGGATAAGCCGAACCTCTCGATAACGCTCTTTTTGTGCCTAGCGGCGTTGGATTGTCTAGCAATAACTCGTTATTACGTACAACAATCCGCCTTGCTATACACGAGAAATTTCGTCACCGAGTGAGCATTCAGGTGGGGTAATTTGTACGAACGTTATTAAGCTATTGAATTATATTGTTAAATTTAGCTTAAACGATACTTCTTATCGATAACTCAGGTTAAATAGTTTATCTCTAAGATACAAAAAAGGGCCGATTAGGCCCTTTTTTGTGCATTAGCAATATTGCTATAGATTATTATTTTGCTTTAAATGATTGATTCTGTTGCTAAACCAGTAGTTTAAGTTTTTTTGTTGCTTTTTGTTTAGCTTACCTTGGTAATCTTGTTGCCAAGCTGTTTTCATTAAAAAGTTAAATAAGGTACCTTTAGTATCATGCAGTAATGTGGCTATATTCATTATTTCTAAAGCTTCGACGTTATTTTTACTTTTTTCGACTAAGTTTTCTAATATGCCTTTGCCACTTATTTGATCTGTGATTGCTAGATATTCTGCAGCACGGGCTCTGTTGAGTAGATTACTGTCAGATGTCATGATGTGTTTGACTATCGATGAAAACCCTATCGCGTCTTGATTAAAGCGACTTAAACTGATTAAAGCCCAATAGCGTTGCCATTGATTGGTTGATTGTAAGGATGTCTTAAGTTGATTTTTTACCGTAGCAAAGTCTTGTAACTGTAAGTCCGCAATGTCGATTAGTTTAGCTATTTCTGCTTGGTTGTTTTTAGCGAATTTGGTTGAATTTGCTAAAGCATTTTCTACCTGCCAAGATTCAGGAAAAAAACCAAGATCAGGCATAGATTTCAATCGAGAGCTTAATTCTTCTCTGAGGCTTAATAATGTTGGTTTATGTGTATTGTCAGCTGCTAAGTTTTTAGTTTCAAATGGGTCTTTTTCTACATCATATAAAGCTTCTACAGGCTTACTTTCAAAGAAAGCTGCTTGCACTGGATTTAATTCACCTGCTTTATACAGGTCATACCATTCTTTTAAAGCTTGGTTTTTAAAGCGGTAGGCATTGTATAAAACATCTGGATTGAATGGTTGATAATGACGAATATATTTGTATTTTCCTTTACGTAAACTACGTACAACATCATATTTTTCGTCAAAACGATCTGCGTAACCTAGTGTGGTATCCCTCTTTTTAAGTTCTTTTAGGCTGATATCTTCACCTAAAAATGATTGTCCATCTTGTTTGTCTGAAGCTGGAAGTCCAGCTAATTTCATTAACGTTGGGGCAAAATCAATAAAGCTAACAAAGCCATCAATATAAGCCCGTTTTAGCTGGCGCATATCTTTATGGAGTAAATGTCTAAAGTTTTTCGGTACATAGACTACTAGAGGAACATGTAAACCTCGCTCAAATAAATAACCTTTACTGGCTGGCAGTACGCCACCGTGGTCACCAAAATAGAAGATAAAAGTGTCGTCCATCAAGTCATCTTCTTTTAGTTTTTTAAGCACTTCACCAATTTGTTTATCGGCAGTCAGATGGTTATCTAGGGTACGAGCATAAGTGTATTTGAATAAATCTGTATTTGGGTAAATAGGCGGAAGTTCTATGCTGTGCGGATTGTGTTGGGTCGGCACATTTTGTACATCTTCTTTGGGGAAATGTAGCTGTCCCTCGTGAGTAATACCAAAGGTCTGCATGTGGAAAAAAGGTTGGTCTGTTTGGCGCTCTCTCCAAGATGCTCTTGGGGCACTTTTATCCCAAATTTTTTCAGGAGTTAAAAAGTTATAATCAGTTTTAGCATCATTGCTGGTGTAATAACCGGCATCTTTCAAAAACAAACTAATAGGTTTAAGTCCCTCTGGTAATTTAGCTTGTAGATAAGGTCTATGATTGTCCATCGCTAATCTTGGAGTATAAGAACCTGTGGCTAAAGTTGAGCGAGCTGTTGAACATACAGCAGCATTAGAAAATGCATGGTTAAATATCATGCCTTCATTGGCTAAAGACTCAACATTAGGCATTGTCGCCCCTTGTGGATCATATAGTTTTAAGTAATGTTTAGAATTATCCTCGCTTAGTAACCAAACAAAATTAGGACGTTTTGCCGTGTCTGCATGAACAAACTTAGAAAAAAGTATGCAGCTAAAAAATGATAGTCCTATTAGAGCACTATATTGTTTAAAAAATGAAAACATGTCTTAAATTCCATATTTAAATTATGTTGTTTGAATGTAAAATATTATACATAGCAAACGAATAAAAAACATGCGGATCCACGTGTTGCTTTGTAAAAATAAGGTAAAGCTAGGTTTAAGGCGTTTTAGTTTCTTTGTTAGCTAAAGGGGGAAATTTATTTTTTTAACTTTTTTTCGTTTAAATTTGCCTAAAGAAAATTTTAATTCGCGATTTCACTCTGTGCCCGGAAATACTAAATTGTGTGGAGCTGCCCTGTTGGTTCTTGGTAATCATGATAAATTCACCAGGTTAAATTATTTAAAATAATGGTATAAACTGTCTTAACTATGAATTTTACTCATGTATTGTCAGGATATAATGTTAGAACGCTCGCACTTAATGATAATTCGCTCAGTTGATCAACTTGGAACCTTAACCCAAGCGGCAGAACAACTTTGTTTATCTCAATCGGCTTTGAGTCATTCTATAAAAAAGTTAGAACTCTATTTTGGTACACCTTTGTGGGAAAAAGAGGGCAGGCGATTACGCTTGAATCAAGCGGGCAGTGCCTTACTTAATTTAGCTGAAAGGTTATTACCGCAATTTGAACATAGTGAACAGCTGATTAAAAAAATAGCTGATGGACGGCAAGGCAACTTAAGAATTGGTATGGAATGCCATCCCTGTTATCAGTGGCTGCTTAATTTAGTTGGACCATTTTTACAGCAATATCCAGAAGTGGACTTAGACGTTCGCCAACGCTTTCAATTTGGCGGGATGGGGGCTTTACTAGGATATGATATTGATATGTTAGTGACTCCCGATCCTTTATATAGTAATGCTTTAGAATATATACCTGTATTTGATTATGAACATGTTTTGGTTGTGCCTAAAGAACATGTTCTGGCGCAAAAAGAGTATATATCCCCAGCGGATTTAACGAATAAAATTATAATCACTTACCCTGTCGAACCCTCTCGTTTAGATATATTTAGTCAATTTTGTCATCCTGCGGGAGTGGCAATTAAGAAACATATTCAAATAGAAACAACAGAAATTTTATTGCAAATGGTGGCTGCGGGTAGAGGATTTACCGCGTTACCAAGGTGGTTAGTTGAAAGCCAACAAAATAATTTAGCTATTTCTGCAGTAAGTCTTGGTAAACAAGGTATGTATAAAACTATTCATCTTGGGTTTCGGAAAAATGAAAAAAGACCTGAATATTTGCAGAGGTTTATACAAATGGCTAGGGATTGTTGAGGTTTTAATCAAGTTGAGATAAAAATCCGTTGTAATTAGCCCATACGTTTCTTACACTATAATTTAGTATCAATAACTATACCTATAAGTGGTGCTACCAAATGTTAAACCGCCTACAAGAATCAGACATCAAGTTGCTACGCGTATTTTATGCTGTGGCTTCATGTAATGGATTTACTGCCGCTGAACCTGTGTTACGTATGCAGCGTCCAAATATTAGTGCTGCAATTAAAAAACTCGAAGAACGTTTAGACTTAGTCTTATGTCATAGGGGCCGAGGTGGCTTTCAAATGACCAAAGAAGGCGAGGTGGTTTTTCAAGAAACCAAACGTATTTTTAACTCTTTTGATAACTTTGTGTTTAACCTAAAAAGTTTGCACGATGACTATTCAGGGCATATTACTTTAGTGATGATGGCTGGTTTACCGCTTTCTTATCACTTGGCTGTGAGTAAAGCTGTTAAAAGTACCATGAAGAAATTTAACGATATTCATGTGAATATTCAAACTCGTTTGTATAACGAAGTTGAACACGTTGCATTGTCTGGTGAGTGTCATCTAGTTTTGTCTACTTACGATATGGTAAAACCTGAATCTGTTACTTTTCATCCAGTGGAAGTGACCTGTAAAGGTCGTCTTTATTGTGCCCCTTCACATGTGTTAGCAAAATATCGTGAAGGGTTACCTAGCAGCGTTAAAATTGAAGAATATCCAGCGATAGGTATATCAGGCTTGTCTTCTGCGAATTATATTTCTGACGATATACGTATGGCCATCCAAACATTTTCTGATTCTTATGATGCTTGTTTATCGGCTATTATGACTGGCGAATATGTGGGGTTATTACCTGATTATGTCTTAAAAAATCAAGCTGCTGGCTTAGGTTTAGTTCCTGTAGGCGGAAGTATGTTTGAATTTGGCCATGATTTATTTGTGATGAATGGTAAAAATACTCGATTAAATCCTGTTTTAAGACATCTTATTAAAGAAATTTGTTACTTTATTCAGCAAGTAGAAAAATAATCATTCGAAATTAAGTCTGATTATTAATGTCCCACATTTAATCAGACTGTCCCTTATATAATACCAATCCCATTACTTAATCATGTTGATAAAGGTGATATTACCTTTATCAATCTGATACCAATCACGATAATTAATTTCCCACCTGTGCCCAATTTCTGGCGCACAATTTGATAACCTTTTCTTTATCGCTGATAAAGTTATTCCATGCCCGACTGCATTGTATGACAATATCCTCATAGCTATCAAAGCATTGATTGGCCAACTCATTTTGCCTAAGCCATTGCCATACCTGCTCGATTGGGTTTAGCTCTGGAGAATAGGGCGGAAGCTTGATGATACTCACGTTATCTAGGTCATGCGCAATATCGTCTGTATGCCAACCCGCACCATCCATAATCACTACTGCATAGCGATCCAGTTGTGTGCGATTTGATATTAATTGTAAATGTTGTCTCATAATGTCTTTGTTCACCACAGGGGTTATCAAGGCTTCTGTTTCACCTGTCGCTGGGCATACAGCCCCAAATAAATGCGCATACTCAAACTGTTGTTGCTTGACCGCTCTAGGGCGACTACCTTTGTTCGCCCATAAACGTGTAGTGGTGTTCTGTTGACCTATTCTAGCCTCATCTTGAAACCAAATATCGACTTTATCCAGTGTGACATGGCCTGGGATCAATTTGATCGTTTCAATCTGCAGTTTTTTTAAACTCGTCTTGAGCTTCTTGGGACTGCTTAGGGTGCTTAGAGCGACTGGTTATCCAAGAAAACCCTAGCTGATGCAGTAGACGATATATGTTAGTCAGGCCATAGGTAATATCAAATTCTTGCTTCACATAGTCAATGATGAGTGTGCCTTTGAGCCTTCCACCATCAGGTTTTATGGCATGAGACTCAATGTAAATTTTCAACGTCTGCAGTTGCTCAGCTGATAAAGCACAAGGCCGACCAGAGCGCGGCTTTTCCTTTAATCCGTCCAAACCATCTTGGTTGAAGCGCTTCACCCACTCATTCACCATTCTACGGCTGACGTGCAGATACCGAGCCGCTTGCGTGCGATTAACGCCTTGTTGAATATGTGAAAGGGCCATTAATCTGACTCGCATCCGAGCATTTTTTTCCTTCGCTATGAGTGTCGAAAAATCGATATTTTTTAAGCTATGCATGAGAAGAATTAAGATAAGAATACATAACTCAATTAGATCACAAACTTAGTGAAAATGGTATGAGAGAATACTTCACTCGATTAAGGTTATCTTCAGTTTTTGTTCATGCTTGTTCGGTCACACTGGGTTTCAGATTGAAGGAGAGTGATATGAAAAAGTTAGTCTTATTGATAGCAGTTTGTATATTTACAAGCAGTCAAGTGTCGGCTAAACAGGCAGGTGATTGGAGTGTTCAATCGATAGAAAAACAGCAAGAAAAAACTATTGCAGTGATGACTAAAAGTGCAGTTATTAACTTGGCCTCACAGTCAAAACAAGATTCTCTAACTGCCGAGTCTGATGTTTTAGCTATAGATCCTGTCAAGGTTAGGCAAAAAGAGAATGCTAAAACGCTTATTATCCGTCCATATGTGAATACTTTAGATCAGCGATTTTGGCTATATGATGCATGGATTAGTTTTCATACTGATGATGACAGAGATGGTTTTTATAACCATTTTACTCTTGAGTTTGATGCGGATACTGAATTTGATCATGCCCAAGTTTACGCTCGATTATACTTGGCTAAAGGCGAAGTCTTTAAGGAATACCATACTACGTCAAACTTTAATATTTACGCTGACAACAATAATGATAGTTTTGTAGTGGAAAGTGAACTGCTAACGGGTTTCCCCGCAGCAGATTATGAAGTATTAATTGAGCTTTATGACGCCAATAGCAATCAACTAGTAGCAACACTAGATGGGTTTAATGATGCCGATTTATATTTGTTACCTCTTGAAAGTGAAGATTACGAAGAGGTGTATGTAGACCAAGTGGTAGTGATCCATGAAAGTGGTGGCAGTTTAGCTTGGTTAATCTTATTTTTTATACCAGTCGCCATAGTAAGAATATGGATTAAATAGTGGTTAACTTGTAATAGGTAACCTGAGAAAAGTGGCCGGTTATCTCTCTGGCCACTTTTTTGCCGCTATTGAACGATAAAGGTGAGTTTTGCACTTTTTTAAGACTTACTCTCTAATTTCAGGCCTTCAGCCATATGAATAGTATTTTTGTAATTATCTAGTTTGCTTGATTTTTTAATCTGAATTCTCGTGTTATTCCTAAAATAAAACTTTTTCTAAATAATGAAGCTAGCTGTGAAGTTTACAGTTCAAGTTTTTTTGATGTTATGTATTGAACTGTAATATGTTGATCATAATAGCTTTTCTTCGAAGTTTCTTTTCAAACTAATGTGCTGTTGCTTATTTCCAATTGAATAATCACTTTTTACTCATTATTTAAATTTAATTTTTCATATCTTTTGAGTTTTTAACTAATTGTTTTTAATAAACAAAGAGGAATAGTTATTGCTTTAATCTAGACCAGATGGTCAATAAGTTGCTCGATTTACCGAGCAAGCTGGCGAGTTGTCATGAAATTGACACAGAAGTCTACGAACATTGTGTCCAAATTAAAGATAGTTAATGGTCATTTTTGACTAACATCACAAAGGAAAACATATGAAATATAAAATTTCAGCGCTGACGGCGTTGATGGTGGCTTCTTCTGTTCAGGCCACTGGAGTATTTATCAATGAAATTCACTACGATAATAGTGGTGGTGATGTTGGTGAGTTTATTGAAGTTGTGGCACCAGAAAGTCAAGATTTGACCGGTTACTCAGTTGAACTTTATAACGGAAACAATGGCAGCACTTACGCAACGCTTAGCATAAGTCAGCAAACGATAACTGACGGGTATCGATTTGCAGCTTTACCTCATTCTGGTATTCAGAACGGTGCACCAGATGGTATGGCCCTGATTGATGCAGAAGGGGCGGTTGTTCAATTTTTAAGTTATGAAGGAAGTATGACCGCAACTGGCGGTAGTGCTGCAGGTATGACAAGTGAAGATATCGGCGTGTCAGAGACGGGTTCTACTCCTGTTGGTTATTCTCTGCAATTAGCGGGGACGGAGGGTAGCCAGTATACAGATTTTAGTTGGCAATCAGCGGCAGTCGCAACGTCAGGGGCTGCAAACAATAGTCAAACTTTTGATGGAAGCAACACTGATGGTGGAACAGATGGCGGCACTGACGGTGGAACAGATGGCGGTACTGATGGTGGTTCAGACGGCGGAAACTCAGATGTAATTAGTGGTGCGGTTTGTACTAATTGCCCAGACTTGCCAAAAATTAAAGACGCCTCTGTATTTGACGCAACTGCTTATTACGCTAATGTTCAAGCTGAAGTCGATGCAAGCTCACCGGCAGAAACTATCAAATTAGTATTAAGTGACACCATTACAAGTGAGCATAAAAATTTATCTTATGCAGATGTTTGGACCGCTTTAACCTATACAGATGAAGATCCAACTAACACTAATAATGTCATCTTATGGTACAGCGCTCGTTCTCAAGCCAAGTCTACTAATGGTAGTGGCTCAGCTAGTTCGAATGGTGATAACTGGAACCGTGAACATTCTTGGGCTAAAAGCCATGGCTTTCCAAGTGATTCTTTTGAAGCATATACTGATATTCATCATTTAAGACCCACAGATATTAGTATCAATAGTTCACGTGGTAATTTAGATTTTGACAATAGTGATAGCCCGCTTGCTGAAAGTAATATCAACCGCGTAGATAGCGATTCGTTTGAACCTAGAGATGAAGTGAAAGGCGATGTAGCCCGTATGATGTTTTATATGGACACTCGTTATGAAGGAGCAGGATCTGATACCACTCCCGATTTACAATTAGTTAATCGAATTACCAGTACTAGCGAAGCTAAGTTAGGTACTTTGTGTACCCTAATTGCTTGGAGCTCAGCTGACTCAGTAGATGAGTCAGAACAAAGACGTAATGATCGAATTTATGAGTTACAAGGTAACCGTAACCCATTTGTTGATCATCCTGAGTGGATTAATACTCTTTACCCTGCTGATTCATGTGGTAACACAGATGGCGGTACTGACGGCGGCTCAGAGGGTGGTACTGACGGCGGTACAGATGGTGGCACTGATAACGGTGATACCTCTACTAACTTAATTTTTATTAATGAAATCCATTATGACAATGTAAGTACTGACCAAGGCGAAGGCGTTGAAATTGCAGGATTGGCAGGTGCTGACTTAAGTGGTTTGAGCATTGTGTTTTACAATGGCAGCAGTAGCCAACTAAAAGCATATAAAACCGTCGCTTTAGATGGTGTTATACCCAATCAAAGTAGTGGCTTTGGAACTGTATCATTTGCAATATCGGGCATTCAAAATGGCGGCCCTGATGGCTTAGCATTAGTGGATAGTGAAGGTACTGTAATACAGTTTTTAAGTTACGAAGGTAGCTTTGAAGCAGTAGACGGCCCAGCTGCAGGCATGACAAGCACAGATATTGGTGTTGCAGAAACCAGCAGTACGCCTGTTGGCGAATCTTTGCAGCTTACTGGTAGTGGATTTAGATATGAAGATTTTGTTTGGCAGGAGCCTACTTTAGATAGTTTTGGTCAGGTTAACTCTGGTCAAACTTTTGCTGCCCCTGCACCATTTATTAATGAACTTCATTATGACAATACTGGCGGTGACTCAGATGAGGGTGTTGAAATTGCTGGGTTAGCCGGTACAGATGTATCTGGTATGAGTATCGTGCTCTACAACGGCAGTAGTTCTCAACGTAAAAGTTATGGGACTGAGAATTTAAGTGGTGTCATACCTAATCAAGATGGTGGTTTTGGTACCTTATCTTTTGCTATTTCAGGTATTCAAAATGGAGGTCCTGATGGCTTAGCCTTAGTTGATAGCGAAGGCGTTGTGCTGCAATTTTTAAGTTATGAAGGTAGCTTTGAAGCTGTAGATGGCCCAGCTATTGGCATGACAAGTACTGATATTGGCGTGAGTGAAGCGGGTAGTTCGGCTGTTGGTGATTCATTACAGTTAAGTGGTTCTGGTGTTCAATATTCAGACTTTACTTGGCAGGGCTCTGAGGCCAATACATTTGGTGATGTCAATAATGGCCAAAATTTTGGTGGTGGTTCTGACGGTGGCACCGATGGCGGGTCTGATGGTGGGTCTGATGGTGGTACTGACGGCGGCACTGCGGATTTAGGACAATGTTCAGACTCTGCGACCTTAATCAGCGCTATTCAAGGTTCTGGTTTTGTATCGCCGCTTGTGGGACAAACCAATACAGTTGAAGCTGTGGTAAGTGCGTCATTACCTAACCTTAGTGGTTTCTTCATACAAGAAGAGCAAGCTGATATGGATACTGACCCTACTACCTCTGAAGGCCTATTCGTTTATTACGAAGGGGCACTACCAGCTGAAGGTGATGTAGTACGTGTAGTAGGTGAAGTAACTGAGTACTACGAAAAAACCCAAATGCTTGCTCAGCAAGTATCGACGGCTTGTAGCACTGCCACAGTAGCTGCAACTGAATTTAGCCTACCTTTTGCTAATGCTACTGATGTTGAAGCCCTTGAAGGTATGCTAGTTACTGCGTCACAGGAATTGACCGTCAGCGATAACTACAATTTAAAAGCTTTTGGAGAGGCAACTTTATCTTATGGTCGCTTGTTCACGCCAACAAACCAATTTGCCCCAGGTTCTGCTGAGGCAATCGCTCTAGCTGCTGAAAACGCATTAAACAAAGTAATACTAGACGATGGTGTGAATGGTTCTAACCCTGAGGTTATTCCATACCCTGCTGGTGGTTTATCTGCCCTTAACTCGCTGCGTACAGGCGACACAGTTACTGGGTTGGTTGGGCCAATGGACTATAGCTTTAGCGCTTATCGTGTTATTCCGTTAATGAGTCCTACAATTTTTGCGAATAATGCGCGCCAAGCTGCACCAGAGATTACTGAAGGTAACTTGAAAGTAGCAAGCTTAAATGTACTGAACTATTTCTCTACTTTGGATGAAAATGGCAACAAGTGTGGTCCAAGTAACTTAGATTGTAGAGGGGCAAATAATTCAGAAGAGTTTGCTCGTCAAAAAGCTAAGACTGTGGCGGCCATTGTCGCGATGGACGCAGATATTGTAGGTCTAATGGAAATTGAAAATAGCGGCTTTAGCGCAGGTTCAGCGATTGACGATCTAGTTTCTGAAATTAACAATCAAATGGGTGCTAGCACTTACTCCATTGTTGATGCTGGTGGACCGGTAGGTACTGACGCAATTACAGTTGCGCTTATTTATAAATCTGCAAAAGTTTCACCTGTTGGCGCCTTAGGTATTTTAGATAGTAGTAATTCTATTAGCGATGCGGATGGGCCGTTATTTGTTGATACCAAAAACCGTCCAGCACTAGTGCAAACTTTTGCTTTGACTGAAAATGGCGAAGAATTAGTGGTGAGTGTTAATCACCTTAAATCGAAAGGTTCAAGCTGTGGTGCTGGCGACGACTCGACTACTGGTCAAGGTAATTGTAACTTAACGCGTACTCGAGCAGCACAAGCACTTACGGCCTTTATTGCCTCTGGGTTTGCTGATAAGCCTACAGTTATTTTAGGGGATTTAAATGCTTACGCTAAAGAAGATCCTATTGCCCAAATTGAATCTGCTGGTTATACCAACTTAGTGAACTATTTTGCTGGAGCTGACGCTTATTCTTATACATTTGGTGGCGAGTTTGGTTATTTAGACCATGCCCTAGCAAATAATAAAGCCTTGGCTAAGACAGTTGATGTCACTGAATGGCATATCAATGCAGACGAGCCAAGAGCCTTAGATTACAACACCGAAGATAAAAGTCCGCAGCAGTTAGTTGACTTGTATGAAGCAGACGCTTATCGCATGTCTGACCATGATCCCGTTGTGATCGCTATGCAATTTGATGCTGAGGTGGCGGGTGCTGAAACATCTGCTGACGTGAATGGGGATAGCAGTGTTAATTTCACTGATTACTTTGCCATTCTAGGCATGTTAGGCAGTGCCTCTGGAGATGCAAACTTTAATGCAATTGCAGATTATGACGCCGATGGTGTGATTTCAACTGCAGACTTACAAGCTTGGTATACTTTGTACCTAAGCCAATAACAAAACTCGGCCAGTTGGTAATCACCACTGGCCAATTTAAAATTTAAGATTGAGATGTAAAAAATGAAAAATGTAATACTAAATAAAAAACTTGTTCGTTCTGTTGTATTGGCTTCTAGTTTACTAATGAGTGCGTTTAGTGCTCAATCTGCTGTCATCCTTTCGTTTAGTGAAAGCGATGTCAATGTAGACTTAAATGACTCATTTTCTTTATCTTTGTATGCTGATACACAAGTCCCTGTTGATGGGTTTCTAGGGTTTATGATGGATGCGGGTTTTGATAGCAGTGTATTGAGTTTTGATGGATTTAACTTAAGCAGCAATTTTATTGCTGGCGCGCCAACCGCTCCAATTTCTGCTGTTTATTTTGATCCAATGATGATGAGTCCAACAATCTTCGGCAGCGACATATTGTTAGGTACACTAGAATTCACAGCAATTGGCTCTGGTTCAACAACGATTGAAACAATTTCTGAGTCATTTCAGTCAATATTACAGTTTGTTGTGATTTCCACTGTAGGCACTTCTACAAATGTAACTGTGAATACCCCAGTGGTTGACGTCAGTACACCGGCAACTATTACTATATTTGGTTTAGCACTAGCTATGTTAGTACGTCGCCGCGTCTAATTGGCGCTTGTATATAAAAAGACGCTCGTTGAGCGTTTTTTTATTGGGTTTTACAAATATTTTTAGACAGTGATAAGCAACTAGTAGGACTCTATCTGAGTAAAAGCTTCCCTCAATTTGATGACATCTAACCGTGGCTCCCAATCTTCGTCTCTTGTGGCAAAAGGATCTAATAAGCCTATTTTTTCAATTTTATGATTAGCCCATGGTGGTACAGGGAAATCTTGCTGAGTACTAGAAAATTGGCTACTAGCAAGACATGTAAAATAGTGGGTGTTACCTTCATCAACCCAAAGAAGTTGACCTATCTCAACGTTGAGCCCTGTGGCTTTCCAAGCGGCTTGATGAGCGGTACATTGAGCACTGAGATTACCCTGTTGTTTATCTTTAGGTAAATCCCATTTCTCCATATTATTATTTTTAACAGCAATGAGTTTGCCATTTAATTTTATCAAACATACAGCTTCGGCTGGAGCTAAACTTTGTTGTTCATCGACACGGCATGCAGGATCTGAAGGGACCTCTTTGCTGCAAGCCAAAGTCATTGATAAGACGGTAAATATAAGTGATTTTCTAAGCAAGATTTTTAAATAAAGTCAGGGAAAGTATTTTTATTATTACATGGACTGATTAATTAACAAAGTAGGGGGTAATGAGCAGAACTAAGGGGGGAAGTCAGATACAAAAATGCCAGGCAGTGAGAGCTGTCTGGCATTTGAATATTCTAGATTTATGATAAAAGACTATTCGTCTAAGAAACTTTTCAATTGCTCAGAGCGACTAGGGTGACGGAGTTTACGCAAAGCTTTGGCTTCGATTTGACGAATACGTTCACGTGTTACATCAAATTGTTTACCAACTTCTTCAAGCGTATGGTCAGTGTTCATATCAATACCAAAACGCATTCTGAGGACTTTTGCTTCACGAGCTGTCAAACCAGCAAGCACTTCTTGCGTGGCATCTTTTAAACTACCGCCAGTGGCAGAGTCTAAAGGCTGCACTATGGTGCTGTCTTCGATAAAATCACCTAAATGTGAATCTTCGTCATCACCGATAGGAGTTTCCATTGAAATCGGCTCTTTGGCAATTTTTAATACCTTACGGACTTTGTCTTCTGGCATTAACATACGTTCTGACAATTCTTCAGGTGTTGGCTCGCGGCCCATTTCTTGTAACATTTGACGAGAAATACGATTCAGTTTATTGATTGTTTCAATCATGTGCACTGGGATACGTATTGTACGTGCTTGGTCAGCAATTGAACGAGTGATTGCTTGACGTATCCACCATGTTGCATAAGTTGAGAACTTATAACCACGACGATATTCAAATTTATCAACCGCTTTCATCAAACCAATGTTACCTTCTTGGATAAGATCCAAAAATTGTAATCCACGGTTTGTGTATTTTTTCGCAATAGAGATAACCAAACGTAAGTTGGCTTCAACCATTTCTTTTTTCGCTCGTCTTGCTTTGGCTTCGCCAATAGACATGCGACGATTAATATCTTTGATATCGGCTATGATTAAGCCTGTTTCGTCTTCTACTGTATTCATCTTGCTGATTGCACGCTCAAGTTCTTCTTGATGTACTTTCATTTCTTCAGCATAGGGAAGGGTAGAATTCAGAATTTCAAACAACCAATCGGTAGTCGTTTCATTACCAGCAAATGCTTTTATGAAATCTTTCTTAGGCATTTTAGCTGTAGCAACGCAGTGTTTCATCACAATACGTTCTTGAACACGAATTCGGTCCATCATGCTACGCATATTTTTAACCATGCGATCAAATTGTTTAGGAGTTAATCTAAATTCTTTGAATACTTCACTTAATTCATGAATTTGAGTTCTTGCGTCAGGGTGTGAACGCCCCTTGGCATCTATCACATCACGGGCTTTTTCATATTGTACACGTAATGCGCCAAATTTTTCGCGAGCAAGTTCTGGATCTGGTCCAGTATCTTCTTCTTCCTCGTCTTCATCATCTTCGTCACTGTCGCCATCTTCGTCTTTTAATTCTTCTTCAGAAAGTTCAGAACCGATATGAGTGGCTGTAGGTGCAACATCTTGTTCATTTGGATCAACAAATCCAATGATGATGTCACTTAGACGAATTTCTTCTGCTTCAAAAAGATCCCATTGATCAAGTAAATGGGTGATAGCTTCTGGATACTCAGCAACAGAGCATTGAACCTGATTGATGCCTTCTTCGATACGTTTAGCGATAACAATTTCGCCTTCACGAGTCAGCAGTTCTACTGTCCCCATTTCACGCATATACATACGTACAGGGTCAGTTGTGCGGCCAATTTCACTTTCTACAGTGGCAAGAGCCTGTGCTGCCGCTTCTGCGACTTCTTCATCAGTGTCACTTTCTTGCATCAAAAGTTCATCTGAATCAGGGGCTGTTTCAAAGACCTTGATGCCCATGTCGTTAATCATGCGGATGATATCTTCGATCTGATCAGAGTCGACAATATCTTGTGGAAGGTGGTCGTTAACTTCCGCGAAAGTCAAATAGCCCTGTTCTTTACCTTTAGCAATGAGGAGTTTTATCTGCGACTGCTTGCTTTGCACCATATAACCTTACACTTCTTGAATTAATTTAAAATTCGTACAACTCTTCTTTTTAGAGAAAAATTTTACATCGTAATTGTTTAACTGCTTAGCCTATCTATGATATATAAACCGACCTGAGCGAATTAGCCAGTATAGCAGACTTAGCTACCCTACGGCTAGAGTCTGTTGCGCTTTGGTGTATGAATTTCGTTCGATTCAATGTTTTATGATTGGTCGTTGGCTTAAGTATCTAGTGAACTAAGCTGAAATTAGCATCAAATGACAACAGTGTATTTATATTGGGTTATTTTTGTTCTTTTACAAGTAGGTTGAGCTCTTGTTTTTCTCCATCAGTTAAAAAACTTGTTCTAGACTTAGCAAATAATTCATCCATTCGCCCTTGTAAGTGCCAATCAAGTAATTTAGTAAAGCTATCTTCAAATACTAATTGTTGATTTTGCTCTGCATACTCCCAAGCTAATAGCTTCGCTAAATGCGGGCTGGCGGGGTGCCCTCTGAAGTGTTCAAGTACTTGAGCTGTATTGGCCGAGGGCTTACTTTTACAAAATTGAAATAATTCATTTAACATGGCCATGCCCTGGATAGGGGCATTGATTAAGGGGGCTGGATCGGCAGAGGCACACTTAATCGCCAAGCTCGGATCATCAAGTAATAAGCGGATCATCATGCGAACCGGAGAAATAGTACTTTTGTTTGGCGTTTTAAAATCTAATTTTGCTAAACCTTTGTGTTGGTTGGCCTTAGCAATATCGGTTTCTAACTTATATTTATTATGGTCTCCCATATGACTACTTAAATCAGCCATCAAACTGGCGCGAATATTGTCGCCAATAATTTGCTCTATCAATGGCATGGCTTCAGTTTTTAATGCGGCCTTTCCTTCGTTACTGCTTACATGATGGCGTTGCAGTAAATTGTTGAAGAAAAATTTAGATAAAGGTACTGAGTCTGATTGCAGTCTTTGTTCGAAGGTTTCTTTACCAATTTTGCGTACTAAAGTATCAGGATCTTCACCGTCAGGTAAAAACATAAACTTCATTTGCACGCCATCTTTTAGGTAGGGGAGTGCGTTCTCTAATGCACGCCAAGCAGCCTCTCGTCCAGCACGGTCACCATCATAACAACAAATAATTTCGCTGGTAGTGCGAAACAACATTTGAATGTGTTCTGGCGTAGTCGCTGTACCAAGGGAGGCAACAGCGTAATCTATACCAAATTGGCCTAATGCAACCACATCCATGTAACCTTCGACTATTATGACTTTGGCTAAATTTCTATGTGCTTGTTTAGCTTGATAAAAACCATATAACTCATGGCCTTTGTGGAAGATTCTGGTTTCAGGGGAGTTTAAATATTTGGGGCCGCCATCATCTAGTACTCGTCCACCAAACCCTATAACACGACCACGTTTGTCACGAATAGGAAACATAATGCGATCACGGAAAAAGTCGTAGCGTCGTCTATTATCATTTTCAGTGATAAGTTTTAGATCGAGTAGTTGCTGCTGAAATGTTGGATTGATACCAAATGTTTTCAGTACACTATCCCAATCTGGTGGTGCAAAGCCCATATCAAACGCTTTAACTATTTCGCCGTTTAATCCACGTTTTTTTAAATAATCTACTGCTTTATTTTTTTCTGGATGGGATTTGAGTTGTTGTGAAAAGTATTTTGCCACCTTTTCCATTAACTCGTAATCATTGCCTTTTTGCTGTTTTTGTTCTGCGCTTAGAGCTGGAGCTCCACCTTTTTCTCGGGGAACTTCTATACTGTGGTATTGAGCTAATTCTTCTATGGCTTCAGGAAATTCTAATCGGTCGAATTCCATTAAAAACGAAATAACATTACCGTGCGCGCCACAACCAAAACAATGATAAAACTGCTTGTCTTGGCTGACAGTAAAAGAAGGACTTTTTTCATTATGAAATGGACAACAAGCTTGGTGATTACGGCCTGCTTTTTTTAAAGAAACACGACTGTCTATTAACTCTACTATGTCAGTTCGAGCGATGATGTCATCTATAAATTCACGAGGGATACGGCCAGACATGTAATTTTCTCAAGCAATACAATAAAATCGGGGAGTATGATGCCATATTGTCAGTATAAACTTCGACACTAATTTAAATATTAGCGCCCTAAATAAACAAACCGCAACTGAGTGCGGTTTGTAGAATGCTATATAGTGTACTGATATAACTTAAGCGTTAAGCTTAGCTTTTATTTTACTACTAAGTTGGCCTATATCAGCTTTGCCTTGAACTTTTGGTTTTAACCAGCCCATGACTTTACCCATATCCTGCATTCCAGTAGCACTAGTTTCTTCCATTGCCTGAACAATTAAAGAATCTATTTCTGCCTCAGTAAGGGCTTTAGGCATAAAACCTTGCAAAATAACAATTTCTGCTAGTTCGATGTCAAGTAAGTCTTGTCGACCTGCAGTTTCGTATTGACTGGCTGCATCTTTTCGCTGTTTTATCATCTTGATTAAAATAGCAAGAATACCATCATCGTCTAAAGCAATATAACCGGGATTAGTACGTCCATCGATTTCATGTTGCTTTACGGCAGACAAAGCCATGCGAATAGTACCAAGACGAACTTTATCTTTGGCGCGCATAGCATCTTTTTGTGCATTTTTTAAATCATCTAATAAAGACATGTATGACTCATCGAAAACGTAAAAAGGATGTGTGATAAAACGACTTAAAGCGCGTGTTTCATAATTAAATACAAATAACGCGCTTCAGAAGAGATTTAGTACAATCTGATGCGACGAGCGTTTTCGCGAGATAACTTCTTCAAAAGACGTTTCTTAGCGGCAGCTTTCTTACGCTTACGTTCCCAAGTAGGTTTTTCAAAAAATTCGCGACGACGAACTTCAGAAAGTACACCTGCTTTTTCACATGAACGTTTAAAACGACGCAATGCAACATCAAAAGGTTCGTTCTCTCTAACTTTAACGATTGGCATTAAACTCTTACCTCAAAAATATATTAATTATATCGACCGGTACATAAAAGTAACCAGCTCGGTTAAAAATGGTGCGGAATTCTAATCATATCCACAGCAGAAGTAAAGCCTTGTTAGGTTAAAAAGTGAATATCTTCAAACAAATTTAATTTTAAATTGGCGCTTTCACTTCAGAACAGTAAAATGCCAGCAGTTTAATCTGTAAATTATTAAAAATATTATGCGAGTATTAGGAATCGAGACCTCATGTGATGAAACTGGTGTTGCTGTTTATGATGAGCATCAAGGGTTATTGTCACATCAATTATATAGCCAAGTAAAGTTACATGCTGATTATGGTGGGGTAGTTCCCGAATTAGCATCAAGAGATCATGTGCGAAAAATCATTCCTTTAATAAAGCAGACATTATTGGAAGCTAACTGCACCGAAAAAGATTTAGATGGCATTGCTTTTACGAAAGGGCCTGGTTTGGTAGGGGCTTTACTAGTGGGGTCGTCGGTTGCCCGTAGTTTGGCTTATGCGTGGAATTTGCCTGCTGTGGGTGTACATCATATGGAAGGCCATTTGCTTGCACCTATGCTAGATGAACCAGTACCATCTTTTCCTTTTATTGCGCTATTAGTTTCAGGTGGCCACTCTATGATGGTTAGAGTGGATGGTATCGGTCAATATCAAGTTCTAGGAGAATCTGTAGATGATGCTGCAGGTGAAGCCTTTGATAAAACTGCAAAGTTGTTGGGTTTAGATTACCCAGGAGGGCCGTTATTAGCTAAATTGGCCGAACAAGGAGAAGCAGGGCATTATCAATTTCCACGGCCTATGACCACGAAACCTGGATTAGATTTTAGTTTTAGTGGTTTAAAAACGTTTGCTGCTAATACTATTCGAGCCAGTGATGGTAGCGCACAAACTCATGCTAATATTGCTTATGCGTTTCAAGAAGCTGTGGTGGATACGTTAGCGATAAAATGTAAAAGGGCGTTGAAACAAACCAAACTTAAACGTTTAGTGATTGCTGGTGGAGTAAGTGCTAACAAGCAATTGCGCACTCAACTGGCTGATATGATGAGAAGTATCAATGGTGAAGTGTTTTATCCTAGATTAGAATTTTGTACTGACAACGGTGCGATGATCGCTTATGCGGGATTACAAAGGTTAAAAGCCGGCGAAACTGAATCGTTAAGTACAAAAGCTCAACCTAGATGGTCTTTAGAGGATTTACCCGCCATTTAGTTGGTTCACTTTCGCTTATTCTGTCGTACTTTGCTTTCTTGCTTATAGAACAAACGGATTATATTTTCTTTGTGGCGAAGAATAATTAAGCCGCTTAAAATGGCTACTGCCATGGCATACTCAGGTTGGATTAACCAAGTTAAAAGTGGCGCTAAACTAACGGTAATAATTGCGGCTAACGAAGAATATCCTGATATATATAATACTATTACCCAACAAAAAATAAGCAGGGATGCTAAATCTAAGCCTAAAGGTAAGATAGTGCCAAAAGCTGTTGCAACGGCCTTGCCACCTCTAAAGCCAAAAAATATTGGAAACATATGGCCTAAACATGCGGTGACAGCAACAAAAGCTAGATATACAGGGTCTAAGCCCAAATAATAACTAGCCCATACTGGTACTGTACCTTTTAAAATATCAAATATTAATACTAAGGCAGCAGGTAATTTTCCGCCAATTCTTAATACATTTGTGGCGCCTGGGTTACCTGAACCTTGCTCTCTAGGATCGCCTAAGGCAAATAATCTACACACCAAAATAGCACTTGATACAGAACCAAGCAGATAGGCAAATGCAAACATGAATATTGTGAGTGCTGTCATGTACTTGTGCTAAAAGAATGAGTTACAATTCAGCCAGAATATAACAATCTAAGATAAAATGCAGCGCGGATCACAAATGGATAAAATTCATATCGAAAGACTAGAGGTCTTATCGCTGATTGGCGTGTATGACTGGGAAAGAAAAAACAAGCAGCGACTGATACTCGATATTGAGTTACAAGCAGATTTATCTATTGCTGCTCATTCAGATAATGTTGACGACACGCTTAATTATGCTCTGGTGGCACAAACATTAGCGGATGAGGCTAAATGCTGTGATTTTAAACTAATTGAGGCACTAGCCAGTCATTTAATTGATTGTATCTTAAAGTCATTTCCAGCAGTGAAGATTGCTCGATTAAAGTTAAGCAAACCTGACATTTTGGCCAATGCAAAGAATGTTGCAGTAGAGTTTACGCGGGAGCGAGCAGTGTGAGTGTGCTTAATAGCGATACACATGAGATTTATATTAGTGTGGGAAGTAACCTTGATAAAGAAAAACATACTAGGGCTGGGTTACAAGGCATGTATCAAGCTTTTGGACCGCTCCAATTATCCTCTGTATACGAAAGTGAATCTGTAGGTTTTACCGGTAATAATTTTTATAATTTGGTTGTTAAAGCTCATACATCTTTACCTGTAGAGCAAGTATGTAAAATACTTAAGCAGATAGAACAAGACAATAAACGTCAACGAAATGAACAAAAGTTTGCTCCTCGTACTTTAGATTTAGATCTCTTGTTATATGACGAACTTGTTATGCAATCACCAGTAGAATTACCTCGCCCAGAAATATTATATAACGCTTTTGTTTTAAAACCGTTGGCAGAAATTGCGGGTGATCTTATCCACCCTATAGTAAAAAAATCTTATGCCAGTCTTTGGCAGGAATATGACAAAACCCGACAACACCTTTGGGTGATTACATTTGAATGGAGCTCTACTGAATCATGACATTATTTGAAATTATTATTTTGGCAATTATCCAAGGTTTGACTGAGTTTTTGCCTATTTCTAGTTCTGCACACCTAATTCTACCTTCTGAAGTTTTTGGGTGGCATAACCAAGGATTAGCATATGATGTGGCAGTACATGTAGGAAGCTTGTTAGCTGTGATGATTTATTTCCGTGCAGATATAGCTCGACTAACTGTTGCATGGTTAAGTAAAGGGTTTACGGCTAATCAATCTGCAGACAGTAAGTTAGCTTGGTGGGTCATTTTAGCCACCATTCCAGCAGTGATATTTGGATTTTTATTAAAAGATTATATCGAAGTGTATGGTCGTTCTGCCTTGGTTATTGCAACGACGACTATTGTGTTTGGTTTATTACTTTGGTACGCCGATAAAAAAGCAACGCTAGCTAAGAATATTACTCATATAACGTGGAAAAACGCCTTGATTATTGGTATTGCCCAAGCCATCGCTATTATTCCCGGGACGTCTCGTTCTGGTATCACTATGACCGCTGGGCTGATGTTAGGGCTTAATCGAGACAGTGCCGCAAGGTTTTCATTCTTATTATCTATTCCGGTCATTTTAGGGGCCGGATTATTAGCCACTGTTGATTTAATACAAGAGCCGAATGGAGTCGATTGGCAAGCACTATTATTTGGGGCGGTATTTTCATTTGTTAGCGCTTATGCTTGTATTTATCTATTTTTAGCTTGGATCTCAAAAATTGGTATGTTGCCTTTCGTGATTTATCGTTTGATCTTAGGCGTAGCTTTATTACTGTTTGTGTTGTTATAAAAGGAATTCTTATGTCTGATACCATATTTACTAAAATTATTAATAAAGAAATACCGGCTGAAATCTTATATGAAGATGAATTAGCGTTAGCCTTTAGTGATATTAACCCTCAAGCTCCAATACATTTTTTGGTTATTCCTAAAAAGCCGATAGCTACCATCAACGATATTGCGCCTGAAGATAAGGCAACGGTAGGGCATTTATATTGGGTAGCTGCACAAATTGCTGAGGAAAAGGGCTTTGCAGAAGATGGCTATCGTGCCGTGATGAACTGTAACGAGCATGGCGGACAAACTGTCTACCATATTCATTTACATGTGTTGGCGGGGAAAACGTTAGGCTGGCCACCGTATCAAGAGCGTTTGAAAGTTAGTGAAAATTAAATAATAACTATCCTGAACTCGGGTTAAGAAGTGTCAATTTAATTCACACTTAAAATTCAACTGGGTACAAATACACATTCATTTTAGTTTATATCAACGCATCCCTGAAGACGAAATTTTTGTGGATAGCAAGGCGCATTTTCGTATGAAATAGCGGACTATTGTTAGAAGAGCCAATGCCGCTAGGCGCCAAAAGAGGGGTGTTGAGAGGCTCGGCTTATCTCGAACTCAGGTTTACTAAGGACTGCATGAGCAGTCCTTGTCATCTTAAGCTCTTTAAATCTACTATTTTATTTTTATAATCCTAGAACTTCTAGCCTTTGTTTAAAGTCTATATCAAGGTGAATTGAAATTTGGGTTAATTTATTTAAGTCTGGTTGTAATTCAGATTTAATAAACCCAAATTAGGGCACTAATTTATCTACCTATTTATAATCTCCATCTGCTTGAAATGTTAAAATCTTATTGAATAAAGTATCAATAGAAGATTACTTTTATTACATGAAAAAATAAGCTGAAGATTGCGCAAAATATTATTGTAGAAAGAATTTCTATAAGGTTTCCGATTTATATCCTTATTCTGAAGGAATATATTGGATAGTATGCAATATATAGCAAATATTTAGCGTTTTATGGGGTTATGAGGGCTAGTTAGTATCAAAAAATATGCTAGCATTTAAACTCTTCCAGATTTATCCATTCGTTCAAATCTGTTTGTATTTTTCAGATTAATTAAGTGAACTAAAATTGGATACGGGAAGCTCGCGTAATCTCAGTTTATATCCAGTAGGACATAAACTTAAATAGTACAAAATAAATATGACTAGCTGATTTATATTCGGCTGTTCACAGGATACGGATAATTACATGGCTACAGAAAATGCATTATTAACCATCTTGGTTGAAAAAATAAATAACGATACTTTGGTATTGCCGACTCTCCCTGCTATTGCACTTAAAGTTAGGCGAGCTGCCGATGATCCTAATATAAATTTAAATGCTATGGCCGATGTCCTCGGACAAGATCCTTCACTCTGTGCTCGCATGATCAAAATATCAAATAGTGCTTATTTGGGGCGTGCTGTTAAAGTGACGTCAACAGCACAAGCGGTCACTCGTATTGGTCTTCGCCAAATTAAAAATATCTCTACTGCATTAGCGATGGAACAATTATTTGTTTCTAAAAATGATGTGGTAAAAGCTTATATGGAAAAAGCGTGGGCTGACACTATTGAAGTAGTGGCTAGTTCGTTGGCCGTTTTACAAACTCATATTAAACATACTAAAAATCGTTCGCTTTCATTGGAATCAATGATGTTAGCTGCGTTAATTAATAATATCGGTATTTTACCCATTTTAACTGAGGCTGAGCGGCATTCTGAGGTATTTGCAAATCCTACTTTTTTAGAAGTTGCCATTCAAAAATTATCTGGAAAGATAGGTTCTAGTATTATGAAAGAGTGGGGGTTTGAGCCTGAGTTTATAGAAGTCGCTGCACACTTTAATGATATGTCAGTACAAACTGAAGCTGTCTCTTATCTCGATCTTGTTCGTATTGGCGCCGCGGTTTGTGGACGTCTTGATAAGCATAAAGATGAAGTGCTTGAAGCAGCGGTTAAAAAAGGTATTGTTGCAGACGTTACAGATTTATTGTCAGATGATTTTATTGAATTACGTGAAAATGCGAAACAGATATTTGCCTAAGGTTAAATTGAATCTATAGCTGGTATTTATATACTAGCTATAGATTCACTATTTTTTATTCTTGTTCGTTATCCAACTGAAATATTACTTTTAATCGTTCAGCAAACCTGACAATTTCACCTGACATTAAAGCAAAATTTGCATCTAGTCTAGCTAGTTGATCATCCTTTGGAATATCATCATTTTGTTCAACTATTACATCTGTAAACTTAAGCCGCTTAATACTTAAATCTTCTTGAATGATTGCTTGTAAAGTTTCATTCCATTCAATAGCAATTTTTTGTACTGATTTTCCGGCAGCTAAATGATTGGAAATTTCATCGCTGTATAAATCTTGATTTTTGCAGCGAATAATAGCGCCATCTTCTTCTAGGGCTTTTAATTCTGCTTCTTCTAATATAACTATATCAGAAGGGACTGAATCATCTTTTAGCCAAGCCGTTAATTCACCTTGTATTGATTGTCTAGCCATAGGTATGACTGGTAACGAACCAATTGCTTTACGTAACATGGCCAAAAATGCTTCGGCTTTGCCATCTGCTGAGGCATCAACTACGACTAATTTATCTTTCCAAGAAATAAAACCATGGGTAAAACTATTTTTGGTGAATGCTTGTGGTAATAATCGCTGAATGATTTCTTGTTTAATATCTTGTTGAGCTTTTTTGCCCACTGGAGAGCCTGTTTCGGCTTCTATTAACGCGACTTTATCTGCTAGTTCAGCATTCACTACTGCGGCAGGTAATATACGCTCCTGTTTTTTCAGGGTTAACCAAATTCGTCCTGCGGTTACGTGGATAAGCGTCTTACCTTGATTGAAAGGAGAACCCCATCCCATGGTGGCTATTTCTTGACTACCGCAAGGACGAAATTTAAATTCAGCTAATTTGGTTTCTAAATCCTCTTCAGTAATATCTAGATCTTGGGTGAGTGTGTAAAGCTTCAGGTTTTTAAACCACATATATTGGATCCACTATAATTAGTTTTAGGAGTAAAACAAAAGACTGGAAAGAGTAGCAGGAATCCTTCGTCCTCGCTATACAGGTAGGCTTATTTTGTATTGTAAACCTTGGTTTGGTTCACTATGTACTTTGATGTCACCTTTTAATGTCTGAGTCACTAGGTTGTACATTATATGGGTGCCTAAGCCACTTCCACCTTTGCCTCTTTTAGTAGTAAAAAAAGCATCAAAATGTTTGTCTAATGTGTCTGATATTAAACCTTTACCATTATCAGAATAATTAATTATTAAATTCCCTTCATCCTGGCTGATTTCAATATCGATACAGCCTTTCTCGATATTTTCAAAACCGTGAATGAGAGAGTTCATTATCATGTTAGTGAAAATTTGTGCTAAGGCACCAGGTGCACAAGTGAAGGTCAGATCTTCTGGACAACTGACATTAATCGTATGTTTAGTCTTTTTGAAATTAGGCGCTAGAGATTGTATTACTTCTGTTAAATATTGACTGACATTAATTTCACGTTCTGCTTCGCTAGTTTGGTCAACGGCCACTTGTTTAAAGCTAGAAATAAGGTCAGAGGCCCTGTTCAAATTATTTGTCAGAAGGGTTGCTGTTTGTTGGGCGTCAGAGATGAATGTTGACATTGTGCTACCAGTTAAACTCTTTTCTTCGTAAGCAGTTTGTAATTTACTGATTCGCTCTTGTAAAAAACTAGTAGCAGTAATGCTGACTCCTAATGGAGTATTAACATCGTGTGCAATACCCGCAACCAAACCGCCCAGAGAAGCCATTCTTTCTGATTCTATTAATTGATCTTTGGCTAATTTAACTGTTTCCATAGACTTAGCCAGCTCAGAGTTTCGATTACGTAATTCGTCTTCTATAAATTTACGATTTTCATTTTCTTGACGTAATTCTCTTTGATTGATTAATAACTCATCTTTCTGTTGTTCTAAGTCCAACATTATTTTGCTCAAGGTTGCGGTTTTCTTAGCAACTTCTTCTTCCAATGATATATTTTGCTCGTCTAATAATTTATTGGCTTCCTTTAATGCATTTTGTGCACCGGATAACTTTGCCTGATAAATAATCATTTCGTCGATCAGTTTGTTATATGAGGTTTCTAGAAGTTTTAATTCATTATTGTCTGAAATGCCTAAGTCTAATTTTGAAGATTCTGGATCTTCTAGATGGAAATCAGAAATCTGTTGAGAAAGTTCATTCAGCGGATTGGTTAACATGGTACGAAAGGCACTCATAAACAGAAATACCAAAAAGCCAGTTTTAACAATGGCATTACCAATTAAAAAGAAAATACCCACTTCGATACGACTAAAAATGATATCAATACTTGAATACAAGGTAACGTCACCAACCAAAGATGTACGCCCAGAAAATTCAAAAATAAGCGGGAAGCTGTAACCAAAAGTACTGCCCGAATGGTCTCTTACCACACCTTTGGTAATGGGTTCATCGATAAGTTTAGAGGTACGGCCTAAGTCTGCGATATATTTACTATTTTCATCGCGTATCTGTACACCTTCAATAATAGGCAGTTCCATTAAACCAACAGCAATTGATTTGGCTTGAGGGGTATTCAGTTCCCATATTGCCCGAGTTAAACTTGTGCTGAAGGTGTTTTTTAAGGTTTGTAGTTCACCTTCGATATGACTTTTAGTATTTAAGTACTCAGTGAAAACTTGGCCTGTGGTAACAATAAGTGTAAGAATAAAATAAACAGATAATACTCTAGCGAGAAGTTTTTTTGATAATCCTTTGTTTACGCTAGACATATCTAATGGGCATCCTTTAGCTAAGAAGTTTAATCTGATACCGTACAGAATATGCGTATTAAAAAAAATAAACAAGAACAGACATTAAATGAATCAGTAACATAGTAATTTTATTTTTGTTGGCTCCCTCTTTCGTGAAAGAGATTTTGTAATTAAGTGAAAAATTAGCGGTTGTTGCTGCTAATTTGGGAATATATGCATGTTTATTACACTTAAATGATAAGTTTAATAAAAGTGTCATAAAAAGTATGAATAATCGGTGCCCTGAAGTATTAAGGAATTTAAGCATGGCCAAACGTATATTATTAGTAGAAGACGAAGCACCGATCAGGGATATGTTGAAATTTGTTCTTGAGCAATCGGGCTATGAAACAATTGAAGCTGAAGATTTCCAAGTTGCTTTGGATAAAATAGTTGAACCTTATCCTGATTTAATTTTACTCGATTGGATGTTACCCGGTGGAACAGGTATTCAATTGGCTAAAAAATTGAAACAGCATGAATACGCTAGAGATATCCCTATCATAATGTTGACAGCTAAGGGTGAGGAAGAAGACAAAATTCGAGGCTTAGAGTCGGGTGCTGATGATTATGTTACTAAACCCTTTTCGCCTAAAGAATTAGTGGCTCGAGTGAAAGCTGTTATTAGACGTGTTACACCCACCTCCAGTGAAGATGCAATTGAATTTAAAGGCTTAAGATTGGATCCTGTTTCCCATAGAGTGACATCAAATGAAGCACCTATAGAAATGGGACCAACTGAGTTCAAGTTATTACACTTTTTTATGACTCATGCAGAACGTGTTTATAGCCGAGAGCAGCTATTAGATAATGTTTGGGGAACCAATGTGTATGTAGAAGATAGAACAGTTGATGTGCATATTCGCCGGTTACGTAAAGCATTGTCAGTCTTTTCTCACGAAAATATGATTCAAACTGTAAGAGGTGCGGGCTACCGGTATTCCACGAAAATATAAGACATGTTTAATTAACTAACTAGAAAAAGAAGGTCTGAGTTTCAGGCGTGATGATCAAATGTTCATACAAGATAATACAGACTTTTGATAATAAGGAACATTTGATATATGTATCATCGTTTTATGTGGTTTAAGAGTGTGCTTAGGGTGATTACTTTTATTTCTCTAACCTCTTATCTTGGTTATTATTTTGATCAATTCGCCGTAGGTGTAATCTGTGGCGGAATTGTCATTCTTGCATGGCAATATTGGCGTTTACATCGATTAAACTATTGGCTTTGGCATAGTAAAAAAATCACTCCTCCCAATACGCGAGGGGTATGGGCTAATATTTATGAAGGTATTTATGCCGTTAAGCTAAACAACCGTAATAAACGTAAAGCCTTAGGTGAAATTATTCGCAGATTTCGCGAAGGCGCTGAAGCTCTGCCTGATGCAGCACTAGTGGTTGATGAGAAAGGAAATATAACTTGGTGTAATCGACTTGCTCGCATTGAGTTAGGTATTCGCTGGCCGGAAGATACTGGACAGAATATTAATGATTGCATCCGTTCTGCACATTTTAAGAAATTTTTTAAAGCACAACATTTTGATCATCCAATTGAAATCACCTCACCTATTAATCCATCTAAAGTATTAGAAATTAGGATTGTTCCTTATGCTGAACAGGATTTAATGTTATTAATCAGGGATGTAACAAGGGTAATTCAAATTGAAAATATGCGAAAAGATTTTGTGGCCAATGTTTCTCATGAATTGAAAACACCTCTAACTGTTATCAACGGTTATTTAGAAATGATCCCTGAAGATGGAAGTATGCCAGCGCCTATGATGCATAAAGCTATCACTGAAATGCGCTCTCAATCGATTAGGATGCAAAGTTTAATTGAAGAACTATTGGTGTTATCTCGTATCGAAGCTAGCACTGAAAGAGCGTTTGAAAAGCTGGTTAATGTGCCGCAAGTTTTGTGGCAAATACAAGCTGAAGCCGAAGCATTAAATCGTGATAAACAACATAGGATATTTTTTGATATATCTCCCATTTTGTACGTTTACGGAATTGAAACAGAATTACGCAGCGCGTTTTCTAACTTGATATTCAACGCCATTCATTACACCCAACCTAGAGGTGTAATCCAAGTGACATGGGGATTTGAAGGTCAACAAGCAAAGTTTAGTGTCAAAGATAATGGGGATGGTATTGCAGCAGAACACATTGAACGGTTAACTGAACGTTTCTATCGCGTGGATAAAGCTCGTTCGCGCACTACAGGTGGCTCAGGTTTAGGTTTATCTATAGTCAAACATGTATTGTCTCATCATAATTCTAAATTAGTCATAGACAGTGTTGTTGGACGTGGAACTGAATTTAGTTGTCGTTTTTCTCCTGAATTAATTTCTCTTATTGAAAGCGATAAAGGGAATTAATCATAGATTATTAAGCGAAATTTCAGCACAAGTCCAACGATCTCTTAACGTATATTATTAAATGATTGATCCACTTAACGAATAAATATCAAAGCTTCATAGCAAATTGTAATCAAGCCTAGTACAGTTATCTGCAATTTTTCGTGACCTCCATAAAACTTAAAAATAAAGGACAAGATATGAAACTTGAATCTCTTGCATTACATCACGGTTATACCTCTGAAGACACCACTAAAGCGGCGGCTGTGCCTATTTATCAAACGACTTCGTTTACTTTTGATAATACTCAGCATGGTGCAGATTTATTCGATTTAAAAGTACCGGGTAATATTTACACTCGCATCATGAACCCAACAACAGACGTGCTTGAACAAAGAGTGGCGGCGATGGAAGGGGGCATAGGTGCTTTGGCTGTTGCCTCTGGCATGGCTGCCATTACGTATGCTTTGCAGTGTATTTGTGATGTAGGCTCTAATATTGTTAGCACCAGCCAACTTTATGGAGGCTCATATAACTTATTGGCACACACTTTACCTAAGCAAGGTATTGAAGCTCGTATGGTGTCTGCTGACGATTTAGCTGGGTTTGAAAATGCAATCGATGATAACACTCGAGCTATTTTTTGTGAGTCTATAGGTAACCCTGCAGGTAATGTGGTAGATATTGCAGCATTGGCTGACATTGCTAACAAACATGGCGTACCTTTAATTGTTGATAATACAGTGGCCACGCCATTTTTGTGTCGTCCTTTCGAACTTGGTGCCCATATAGTGGTGCATTCATTGACTAAATACATAGGTGGTCATGGAACCAGTATTGGCGGCGTGATTGTAGATTCAGGTAAATTTGATTGGGTCGCCAATAAAAAGCGTTTCCCGATGATGAATGAACCGGATCCCTCATATCATGGTGTGGTGTATACAGAAGCGTTAGGGGCTGCAGCCTATATCGGTCGTTGTCGTGTTGTTCCTTTACGTAATACCGGTGCTGCATTATCGCCGCACAGTGCATTTCTAATTTTGCAAGGCCTTGAAACTTTAGGTTTACGTATGGAACGTCATTGTAGTAATGCTGAAAAATTGGCCGCATTTTTACAAGATCATCCTAAAGTAAATTGGGTTAATTATGCCGCTTTACCTGACAGCCCTTATCATACAGTTTGTCAAAAAATCACAAATGGTAAAGCATCTGGTATCTTAAGTTTTGGTGTTAAAGGAGGGATTGAAGGAGGCGGCCAGTTTATTGATGCTTTACAAATGGTGTTGCGTTTAGTCAACATAGGTGATGCTAAATCACTAGCATGTCATCCCGCCTCAACGACTCACAGACAATTAAACGAAGAAGAACTTGCCAAAGCTGGCGTGAGTATTGATTTGGTCAGAATTTCGGTGGGAATTGAAAATATCGACGATATTATTGCTGATGTAAGACAAGCGTTAGATACAGTTTCTTAATTTTGCATTTTTGACGTTAAACATTAATACAGAACCCTTCATTACATGGAGGGTTTAAGATCTAACATTCTTTAATCTTTCTTTAGCTGAATAGCCAACTCTAAAAATCTCTATTTCAAAGTGGCGAGTCTATTCCAAAATAGTAGAAGTTAGTTACAATATTACTTTTAAATTATTCAAAAAAACTGCTATTTTACCGCCTAATTTTTGTAGTTGATTATGAGTGATAAAAACTGTGAGCAATATAGAACTAAATAGCCTTAATGTGGCTAAGTTTGGTGGTACAAGTGTCGCTAATTTTGCTGCTATGCAAAACTGCGCGAATATTATTAAAAACAATCCTAATACTCGAGTTGTGGTAGTCAGTGCCTCAGCAGGAGTCACCAATTTGTTGGTTGATATTGCTCATACGGCTATGTCTAAAGATCAAATAAAGCAAAAATTAGTAGAAATCAAAACTATTCAGTATGCCATTTTAAATGAGTTAGCTAACTCTGAAGAAGTAGCTGAAAAACTTGAGTCTTTATTGGCGTCTTTGACTGATTTGGCTTTACATGAAGAAATTATTCACAGTGCCGATTTAAAAGATAGCTTGTTATCCCATGGCGAAAGAATGTCATCTTTATTGTTTAGTGCAGTGCTGAAACAAATCGATGTTAACGCTGAAAACTTTGATGTACGCAATGTGCTTAAAACAGACAGTGAATTCGGCAAGGCCACACCACAACTAGAAGCGATTAAAGCTGCAGCTGAACAGATCATGCTGCCTAGTTTAGTGAATACTGTTTTTGTTACTCAAGGTTTTATTGGCTCCGATGAACAAGGTAACACAACAACCTTAGGTCGCGGTGGTTCAGACTTTACTGCCGCGTTATTAGCTGAAGCATTGGGTGCCATTTCTTGTGAAATTTGGACTGATGTTATTGGTGTTTATACCACAGATCCGCGGATTACCGATGCAGCTAGACCATTACCTGAATTAAGCTTTGAAGAGGCGGCCGAAATGGCAACCTTTGGCGCCAAAGTTTTACACCCAGCCACTATGGAACCAGCATTAAGACAAGATATTAAAGTATTTGTCGGTTCAAGTCGTGAGCCTGAAAAAGGCGGTACCTGGATTGTCAGAGACTGTGAAACAGAGCCTGCTTATCGCGCTATAACTCGTCGTAAAGAACAAGTTATGGTGACAGTAAAAACGCCAAAAATGATGTATGCACAAGGCTTCTTGCAAAAAGTGTTTACTATTATAGCTAAACATAAATTGAGTGTTGACCTAGTGACCACTTCAGAAATCTCTGTCGCTTTCACCTTAGATAATCCAGCAAATTCTGTTGTTGAACAATTGAATCGGGCCACTCTAGAAGAATTAAGTCAGTTTTGTGATGTGCTAGTGGAAGATAACTATGATTTAGTCACAGTTGTGGGTAATAATATGCATAGTGAGGCAGGGGTTTCTAATCGTATTTTTGATGCCGTTGCTGAATATAACTTGCGCATGATTTGTTATGGAGCTAATCCACATAACTTATCTTTGTTGGTTAACGCCAGTGCAAGTAATGATGTGGTGACGTCGCTTCATAAAGCGTTATTTGAATAAAGAAATAAGGTGATGGTAAATAAAGCTCAAAACAAAAGTGGCATTTATCAATCTCCTTTACAAAAATTATTTACCCGGCAACAGCCTAAAGTAAAAGCAAAAAAAGGTATGGCTAGGTTATTAATGACCTATGCCGAAGGTGACAGTGAAAGAGTGGCACGGGTTATCCAAGCTTGGTTAGAGGCCAACCGTTAGGTCTCTAATCGCCACTTTGTCTATCAACAGGTGCGTTACTTTTGTTGATTTATCGAAATAATATTAGGCGAAACTTTTAGATGATCCCTCGTAAACATCACAAGTTGGTTTTTTCATTTTTTATGTCATTTTTGATGTCATGTATTATGTCTTTGGTGATCAGTATTTTTAATGTAGGTTTGGTGCCAAATATAGTCGCAATTTGGCTTAAAGCTTGGAGTTTTGCTTTTGCAGTGGCGTTTCCCACCATCTTTATGATCTCTCCTATAGTGCATAAATTGGTGTCACTGGTTTTACATGAAGAAGACAGCTAACTTGATGGATCCTACTTTAGGTGAATATATCGTCAAATTAGCTGCTATTTCCTGTCAATATTAATCTAAATTTTCACTTAAGCGTTTTTTCAATTCAACCTGTTCAGATTGGCTCAGTGGTTCGTCATTCTGATTACTAATAATAAACAAATCTTCTGCTCTTTCACCTATGGTAGATATTTTTGCCATATGTAATTTAAAGTTTAATTCGACAAATTGTTCACTGATTTTAGCTAATAACCCAGGTGCATCTAGTGCTTCTAATTCAACTATTGTTCCCTTAGTTTGACTGGGATAAAAACGTACTTTAGTTTGCACATCTAGCTGTTTCATCTGCCGCGACATTTTCCGTTTATTATTGTGTTTTTCACCCGGTTTATTTAATTGGGTTTCAACCGCTTCTTTTAAACTGTCTAAGCGAGAGGTAGAACTGATCCTGTCGCCATTTTGCTCAAGAATAATAAAGCTATCAAAGATATAACCATCATGAGTATGCATGATTTGCGCATCATGTATGGTGCAATTCCGGCTATCTAACACAGAGGCAATTTGAGAAAACATTTTAGGTCTGTCTTTGCCATACACGATCAACTCCGCCCCTGCTTTTGAGGTGGTTGCACTGGTGCCAACTAATAAAAAATCATCTGTCATGGGATACGAGGCTAAAATGACGCTGGCATGCCAAGCAATTTGTTCAGGTTTAAAGCGAGCAAAATAATCGTCATTTAAACGTTGCCAAAATTGCGAAATTTGCGAATCGTTCATACCACTTTTAAATAGCATTTTTCGTGCATGCTCTTGATGTTCTTGAACTCTATCTTGCAGGGCAACTTTACATTCTAAACCATTTTCTAAAGCCTTTTGTGTGAGCAGGTATAACTCTCTTAATAATGATGCTTTCCAATCATTCCAAAGATTGTCATTGGTAGCACGAATATCAGCTAGGGTTAACACATATAAATGATTAAGGTTATTGTGTGTGCGAACTAAATGCGCAAATTCATTAATCACTTCTGGATCATAAATATCTCTTCGTTGGGCGATGACCGACATTAATAAATGGCTGTCTACTAACCAACGGATAAGTTCTGCATCTTTTTCATTTATGTCATGGGTTGCACAAAATGCTGCTGCGTCGATAGCCCCTAGTTTAGAATGATCGCCATTTCGACCTTTGCCAATATCATGAAAAATTGCTGCGATAAAAAGTAGTTCAGGTTTATCGAGGCTTTTCACTATACGACCACAGCGAGGAAACTCTGTGTTATCTGGCAAGCCATAATGATAAATGTTTTTTACTAACCTGTAAGTATGCTCGTCTACTGTGTAAGCATGGAATAAGTCAAATTGCATCATGCCGACTATATGATCCCATTGGGGGATGTAGGCTTGTAATATGCCGTGTTTATGCATGATGTTCCAAGCGAGGGCAAAAAAGTTAGGATGGCGCATTAAGTCCATAAATAACTCTCGACATTCGGCTCTTTCGGCAAAATATTGGTTTCTAAACTGTCGTCTGGCTTGACGTAATAAACCTAAACAATTGGAATGTAAGCCTTCGGTTGCTGGAGTGTCGGAAATCACATGAAGAAAACGTAAAATATCTTCAGGTGTGGCAAATACATTGCCATGTTTAGGTGAAATTAACCCATCCAATAGTTCAAAGTTTTGGTCTATATTGGCATCATGTTTGACTTTGATTGCTAGAATATCTTGACGAAATCTTTGTAACAACATTTCGTTTAGCTCGCTAATACGACGAACTGTTCTGAAAAAGGCTTTCATCATCTGTTCAACACAGTCTTTGCTATCTTCGCCATAACCTAATTTGCTGGCCACATCTTGTTGGTAGTCAAATAATAAACGGTTTTCACTGCGCCCTGCTACAAGGTGTAATGCAAAGCGAATTTTCCAAAGGGCATTTCTACATTCTATTAGTTCTTCAAATTCTTGTTCTGTAAAATAGTTAGCTTCTACTAATTCGCTGCCATCCATTGCTTGAAAGTGTTTTTTAGCCACCCAGCCAATAGTTTGAATATCTCGTAAACAACCTGGGTTTTCTTTAACGTTAGGCTCTAAGTTGTAAGAGGTGCCTTTACATTTAGCATGACGCACGACTTGCTCATCGTATTTAGCGATAAAAAAATCTTTGCTACTCCAGTAATTTCTACCCTGCAATTTATTGTTAAGATCAATAAAGGTCGATTCACTACCAATCAATAACCTAGCCTCAACTAAATTAGTGGCTATGGTGACATCTTGTTTGGCATGTTGAACGGTTTCTTTTATGGTACGTACTGATTGGCCTATATCCAGTCCAATGTCCCACAATAAAGTGATAAATTGACCTATAGTGTCTTGTTGTGTTTTTGCTAGGGACTTATTACTGAGTATTAACAAGTCAATATCTGAATAAGGTTGAAGTTGTCCTCTACCGTATCCTCCAACAGCTACCAGAGCTAATTTCTTTTGGTTGTGAAGGCCCATTAATTGCCAAATGTGTTGCAGCAAGCTATCAATGAATAAGGCTCTTCCTTCTACTAATCCTTCTATTTCACTATGGCCAAACTCGGTGTCTAGCCACTCATAACTATTGGCTACGATAGCCTTATAAGCCGCAATATTATCGGTGTTATTAATTAATTTTATTTGGCTAAGCAGACTTTGAAGAGACAATGTAAATTCCTTACGCTAAAGCGTAGTAACGATGATAAAGCTAAATTGGAAAATGTATCTTGATGTTCTTTAGTATCAAGATACATATAGGGAGAATGTGTACATCAGTCTTTAATGATTGATGATGCGCTCAATCGTTTCATCATCACGTAGAGTTAAAATTTCTACTCCAGTTTCAGTGACTAATAAAGTATGTTCCCATTGTGCACTTAGGCTGCGGTCTTTAGTCACAACTGTCCATTGGTCAGGTAATACTTTCGAATAACGTTTTCCAGCGTTAATCATAGGTTCTATGGTAAAACACATACCGGCTTGCAAGGTTTCACCTGTATTAGGTTTACCGTAATGCACTACTTGAGGTTCTTCATGGAAGTTTGCACCAATGCCGTGACCACAATATTCTCGAACAACTGAATAGTTATTATTCTCAGCGTACTGTTGTATTGCATGGCCAATGTCGCCTAATCTAGCGCCCGGTTTAACCATTTTTATACCTAAATACAAACACTCTTGAGTTATTTTGATTAAACGCTCAGATAAAATAGAAGGTTTTCCCACCACAAACATTTTAGAGGTATCGCCGTGATATCCGTCTGCAATGACAGTGACATCTATATTGACCGAGTCACCATCTTTAAGTTTTTTGTCAGCTGGAATGCCATGACAAATAACATGATTGACTGAAGTACAGATTGATTTTGGAAAAGGTGGATTACCGTAATTTAATGGAGCAGGGATACATTTTTGCACGTTTACAATGTAATCGTGGCATATTTTATCAAGCTCATTAGTAGTGATCCCTTTTTTGACGTGTTCACCTATCATTTGTAAAACATCGGCGGCAAGACGTCCAGCAATACGCATTTTTTCAATTTCAGCTGGGGTTTTAATAGTGGCAGACAATATTTTATCCTATTTAACGAGAACTTTATTAGTGCATTATATTAACTTTTCGTCGGTTCCTTGTATAGGTCTTTGATGTTAAATGTGGCTGTAGGCTTGTATAAATTAGCTTTGCATGCTATAAAGCGCACCGCTGAATTTAATGGTGGTAATGCATTATTAAATATCGCGAACGTAGCTAAGATTAATTAGCATAAATAACACACATACATCGACACATTTTTCGGGGTGTCTGCACAGAAATTCTTTTATAACTATCAAGAGCTTCTGGGTGGATCGAAAACTGGGATGTATGGAGGCCTAACCCCATATTGAGGAATCTATATAATGGCAAATGTATCTATGCGCGACATGCTTCAGGCAGGCGTACACTTCGGACACCAAACTCGTTACTGGAATCCAAAAATGAAACCTTTCATTTTTGGCTCACGTAATAAAGTTCATATCATCAATCTTGAAAAAACAGTTCCTATGTTCAACGAAGCTTTGAACTTTGTTGGTGGCGTTGCTGCTAAGAAAGGTAAAGTACTTTTTGTTGGAACAAAAAGAGCTGCAAGTGATGCAGTTAAAGAAGCTGCTGATAAATGTGACCAGTTCTATGTTAACAAACGCTGGTTAGGCGGAATGTTGACTAACTGGAAAACAGTTCGTCAGTCAATCAAACGTTTAAAAGATCTTGAGCAACAAAGTCAAGACGGTACGTTTGAAAAATTAACTAAGAAAGAAGTGTTAATGCTTCAGCGCGAAATGACTAAACTTGAGACTAGCTTAGGCGGGATCAAAAACATGGGCGGTTTGCCTGATGTGTTGTTTGTTGTTGATGCTGACCACGAACATATCGCAATTACTGAAGCCGGCAACCTTGGTATTCCAGTAGTTTCTATTGTTGATACTAACTCAAATCCAGATGGTGTTGATTACATCGTACCTGGTAACGATGATGCAATCCGCGCCATTCAACTTTATTTGAATGCTGCAGCTGATGCTGTTACTGAAGGTCGTAATCAGTCTAACGAAGTACCAGCTGAAAAAGGCGAGTTCGTAGAAGCTGCTGAATAAGCAACCAGCTTTTAGCCAAGTCTAAATTTTAATTTTTAGACTTCGGTTTATTGTCGAAAAATAAAACAGGGGCGGTCGTCCCTGTTTTTAAATGTTAAAATGAATAATTTGCTGAGGAAACGAAAATGGCAGTGACTGCAGCCCTAGTTAAAGAATTACGCGAGCGTACAGCCGCAGGCATGCTTGATTGTAAAAAAGCATTGGTAGAAACCGATGGTGATATCGAGCTTGCAATCGAGAATATGCGTAAAAATGGTCAAGCTAAAGCAGCCAAAAAAGCGGGCCGTATTGCCGCTGAAGGTGTGATTTTGACTAAAGTTGCTAACGGTGTAGCAACTATGATCGAATTAAACAGTGAAACAGATTTTGTAGCACGTGACGAAGGTTTTGTTAAGTTTGGTTCTCAATTGATTGAAGTTGCTTCAGCAAACAAAATCAATGACATAGAAGCCTTAAACGCTAGCGAAATCGATGGCGTTGTAGTAAGTGATTTACGTGACACTCTTGTGGCTAAAATCGGTGAAAACATCAGCCCACGTCGTGTAGTGAGTGTTGAAGGTGATAACCTAGGCGCATATGTACACGGTGCTCGTATTGGTGTTATTGCAATCCTTCAAGGTGGTGATGAAGAGTTGGCTAAAGATATCGCTATGCATATAGCGGCAGCAAGCCCTCAGTTCGTTAAACCTGAAGATGTGCCAGCTGAAGTTGTAGCAAAAGAAAAAGAAATTCAACTTGATATTGCTGTTCAATCTGGCAAGCCTGCAGAAATTGCAGAAAAAATGGTTGTTGGCCGTATGAAGAAATTCACCGGCGAAATCAGCTTGACTGGTCAACCATTCATTAAAGATCCTTCTATGTTAGTGGCAGACTTACTTAAGTCTAAAGGTGCTGATGTAATTAACTTTGTACGTTTTGAAGTTGGTGAAGGTATCGAGAAGAAAGAAGAAGACTTCGCTGCTGAAGTTGCTGCACAAATGGCTGCGGCTAAAAAATAAGCGGTTTTACGCTTAAATTATTTAAGCGCTAACTGTGATTACCTAAATTCTTTTAATTCTTGCATGAAACATGCATTTTCAAGTTGTTTGGGTATAATACTGGCACCTCAATTAGAGGTGCTTTTTTATATGTGTAAAGTAGGTCATTGCGTCCTACAATTTCGTCGCCTTTTTCATTGTAAGGAAATGCTAATCTATGAGTACAGTACCTAAGTCTACTTATCGAAGAATCTTATTAAAATTAAGTGGTGAAGCACTAATGGGAGAGGAAGGCTTCGGCATTGACCCCAAAGTGTTAGACCGTATGGCCCAAGAGATTAAAGAATTAGTCGAAATGGGAGTTGAAGTGGGCTTGGTTATAGGTGGTGGCAACTTATTCCGCGGTGAAGGGTTAGCCAAAGCCGGTATGAATCGAGTTGTTGGCGACCATATGGGTATGTTAGCCACAGTTATGAACGGTTTAGCTATGAGAGATGCATTGCATAGAGCTTTTGTCAATGCGCGTATGATGTCTGCTATTCCTTTAAACGGTGTTTGCGATGCTTATAACTGGGCTGAAGCAATTAGCTTGTTGAAATCAGGTCGGGTCGTTATCTTTTCTGCTGGTACAGGTAATCCATTCTTTACCACTGATTCAGCTGCGTGCTTAAGAGGTATTGAAATAGAAGCGGATGCCGTTCTAAAAGGCACTAAAGTTGATGGTGTGTATGATGATGACCCTGCTAAGAACCCTGAAGCAAAATTATATAAAACGCTTTCTTATAACGAAGTGTTAGATAAAGAATTAAAAGTAATGGATTTGGCGGCATTTACCTTAGCTAGAGACCATAGTTTACCCATTCGTGTATTCAATATGAATAAACCTGGCTGTTTAAAAGCTGTAGTGATGGGCGAAGATGATGGCACGCTAATCAGCCATTCAGAATAAATAGTTTAGACAGTAGGAATAACTAATGATTGATGAAATTAATGATGACGCGCGTCAGCGTATGGAAAAAAGTGTAATTGCATTAAAAGGACAACTTTCAAAAATCCGTACAGGTCGTGCACACCCTAGTTTATTAGATAGTATTATGGTGCCTTATTATGGAACCGATACTCCTTTAAAACAGCTAGCTAATATTATTGCTGAAGATTCTCGTACTTTGGCATTAACAGTGTTTGATAAAAGCGCAGCTCAGGCAGTAGAAAAAGCCATTATGCAGTCTGATTTGGGCTTAAACCCTATGAGTGCGGGTTCTGTGATGCGTATTCCTATGCCTGCTTTAACAGAAGAACGTCGTAAAGATCTTATTCGTGTAGTTAGAGCTGAGGCTGAACAAGGTAAAGTCGCAATACGTAATATCCGCCGTGACGCAAATGGTGATATTAAAGAACTACTGAAAGAAAAAGAAATCAGTGAAGACGATAGTCGTCGTGGCGAAGAGTCAATTCAAAAGCTTACCGATACATTTGTTAAGCAAGTAGACGATATACTTGTTATCAAAGAAAAAGATTTAATGGAAGTTTAACTAGGTCTACCGACAAGAATGAAGTCACTGAATAATATACACAGTCAAGTGCCTGAACATGTCGCTATTATTATGGACGGCAATGGCAGATGGGCAAAGGAAAAAGGCAAAATCCGTACATTTGGCCATAAAGCTGGTGTTAAAGCGGTTCGTGCGGCTGTGTCTTATGCCTTAAAAAGTAAGGTTAAAGCCTTAACTTTATTTGCTTTTAGTAGCGAAAACTGGAATCGTCCTGTGGATGAAGTCGGTGTATTAATGGAGCTGTTTAAATTGGTTTTAGGCAGCGAAGTTAAGAAACTACATAAAAATAATGTCAAGTTACGGGTGATTGGCGATACCAGTCGGTTCGATAGCAAATTAATAAAAAAAGTACATGATGCTGAAGAATTAACAAAAAATAATACGGGTTTAACTTTAAACATAGCCGCTAATTATGGTGGTCGCTGGGACATAGTAAATGCGGCGAAAACACTTGCAGATAAAGTCAAGTCTGGTGAATTAACAACAGCCGAAATAACTGAAGAACTGTTTACTGAGCAAACTTGTGCCGCTGATCTACCTGTTGTTGATTTGTTAATAAGAACCGGTGGTGAGCAACGTATCAGTAATTTTTTGTTGTGGCAGCTTGCGTATGCAGAGTTGTATTTTTCTGATATTTATTGGCCTGATTTTAATGAACAAACATTCCAAGATGCTGTGAATGATTTTAATCACCGTCAACGAAGATTTGGTAAAACAGGTGAGCAGGTAAGTTGATATTCATCTATCTTACCATTCATTTTAAAAGGACGAGCTTTTGTTAAAACAACGTATAATAACCGCCCTTATCCTGGCCCCTCTAGCCCTTTGTGCTATTTTATTTTTGCCGCTTTGGAGTTTTGAGATATTAATCGCTTTTGTGATTGGTTTAGGTGCATGGGAGTGGTCTAGTATGTCCGGTATCACTCGGACTTTTACTAAAGTGTCATATGCAGCCCTAGTTACTTCAATATGTCTAGCATTTTCATTTTTGTTACCTGTCGATATGATTTGGTACCAAGGTCAATTAAATAGTTTATACACTTATACGCTCTCAATCGCCTCCATTTGGTGGATGATTTCCTTAGCTATGATTATCGCTTATCCCAATTACAGTTCTACTTGGTTTGAGAGTAAATCTTTGCGCGGCATATTTGGCTTACTCACGCTTATTCCTACTTGGGTAGCGGTAGTTTCATTACGGACAAGTTTATATGATGTTGATCCTTTCTATGGTGCATCACTCATTTTCTATGTGCTAGGCATAGTATGGGCGGCTGACATTGGTGCCTTTTTTGTTGGTGTTAAGTTTGGCAAGCATAAGCTCAGACCTAGAGTCTCGCCTGGTAAAACTCTGGAAGGGTTAATGGGCGGAATTTTTGCGTCTTCCGCTATTATCGCTTTTGCGGCTCTGCATTATCATGTTGATCCTTCTCGTATTTGGCTACATGTGGTGATAGGAGCCCTTACCGTAGGTGTATCCGCACTGGGTGACTTAAATGAAAGCATGTTTAAACGATGTGCCGGGATTAAAGATAGTGGCACTTTGTTACCAGGCCATGGTGGTATTATGGATCGTATAGACAGTTTAACGGCTGCCTTTCCTGTTTTTGCATTTTGTTATGTTACTTGGATGGCTTAATGCAGCATAAATCACAAACAATTAGTATTTTGGGGGCGACTGGCTCAATTGGCCAAAGTACAATTGATGTTGTATTACGACATCCGGAGTTATTCAGTGTATTCGCACTTACAGCAAACCGAAATATCGAATTGCTAGTGTCTCAAGCTAAAATTTGCCAACCTAAATATGTGGTGGTTGCAGATGAAAATAGTTATTTGCAAGCCAAACAGATGTTCAATGCTGCTAATTTACTATGTGAAGTTTTATGCGGTGCCGAAGGTTTACAACACGTTGCCAGTGCCAATGAAGTTGACGTGGTTATGGCGGCGATTGTAGGCGCTGCTGGGTTATTACCTACTTTAGCTGCGGTGAATTCAGGTAAAAAAGTGCTGTTAGCTAACAAAGAGTCTTTGGTTATGTCCGGGGATTTATTTGTACAAGCTGCCAATCAGCATAAAGCTATATTATTGCCTATAGATAGCGAACATAATGCTATTTTCCAATGTCTACCAGAAAATTTTTGTTATGGTGACTTAGCAGCATCTGGGATCAGTAAAGTGTTATTAACTGGCTCTGGCGGCCCTTTTTTAAATACAAATTTAGCTGATTTCGAAAAAGTCACACCAGACCAAGCTTGTGCTCACCCTAATTGGGATATGGGTCGCAAGATTTCTGTTGATTCGGCCACTATGATGAATAAAGGCCTAGAATTTATTGAAGCAAGATGGCTATTTGGTTTAGATGCTGATGATATTCAAGTAGTATTACACCCGCAAAGTATTATCCATTCTATGGTGCAATATGTGGACGGTTCGGTAATTGCGCAAATGGGCAATCCTGACATGCGTACACCCATTGCTCATGCATTGGCTTACCCTCAGCGGATTGAGTCAGGTGTGGCTCCGTTAGATTTTAATCAAGTGGCTAACTTTAGTTTTACTGAACCAGATCCGTTGCGCTATCCGAATTTACATTTAGCCATTGAAGCCAGCAAAGAGGGGCAGTATGCGACTACAGTGTTAAATGCATCAAATGAAGTATCTGTAGAAGCTTTTTTGCAAGGAAAAATTGGTTTTAATCAGATAGCTCAGGTAAACAATGAATGTTTACAACAAAGTCAATCCCACAGACTTGATACCATTGAAGCTGTTATTGATAGTGATCAAGCTGCCCGTAGGGTGACTCTTAATATTATCGAAAACTTAATGTCATCCAAAGTACACGGGGTTAGCTAGATGTTTGAAGTGATTTGGAGTGTATTGTCATTTATTGTTGCTTTAAGCATTTTAGTGGCTGTGCATGAGTGGGGACACTTTTGGGTTGCCCGCAGATGTGGAGTAAAAGTTGAAAAGTTTTCGATTGGATTTGGTAAAGCCTTTTGGAGTAGAACAGACAAACATGGAACTGAATTTGTATTAGCCGCTATTCCGTTGGGCGGCTATGTAAAAATGTTAGACGAACGGGTCGATGAAGTATCTGACGCTGATTTGCCTTTTGCCTTTAATCGTCAACATGTATTAAAACGTATTGCAATCATTGCCGCAGGCCCATTAGTGAACTTTATATTCGCTATTTTTGCTCTGTTTTTGATGTACTTAATTGGCTTACAAACCATTAAACCTGTTATCGGTAAAGTTGAAGAAGCGAGTATATTTAGTACCAGTGCAATCCCTGCAAATGCAACATTGACTGAAGTCGGTGGACGCAAAGTGTCAGATTGGGAAGATGTCAATTTAGAGTTGATGTCACATATAGGCAAAGAAAAATTATCAGTTAAATGGGCGGCTAATAATCATCCCGTTGAACATGTTGCCAATATAGATATTAGTGCTTGGAATTTTGATCCTGATGTCGATTCAGCCCTTGGTAGTCTTGGGATTTCTCCTTTTAGACCTAATGTGTCAAATACCTTGGGACATGTCATGCCAGCATCGGCTGCACAGAGTATTGGCTTATTGGTAGATGATAAAATTTTACGTCTAGATGGAACTAGTATGGAAAATTGGGAACAAATAGTCAGTCATGTTGTGGCAAAACCAGAACAAGCTATTCAAATTGACGTGTTAAGAAATGGTCAAATAGTTCGTTTGAATGGAGTAGTGGGTAGTACTGAACGTGATAATAAAACCATAGGTTATATGGGGTTTACGCCTAAATTTGAAGCTTGGCCTGAAGGAATGGTGTTTATTCATCAATACGGTATAGCAAAAGCGTTTAGTAAGGCTGTAGATAAAACTTGGCGACTGATGACATTAAGTGTCGAAATGCTTGGAAAGTTGTTTACTGGTGATGTTTCAGTGAAGAACCTAAGTGGTCCCATAGCGATTGCCCAAGGTGCGGGCATGAGTGCTAGTTCTGGTTTGGTGTACTTTTTAAGCTTTTTAGCGCTAATTAGTGTTAATTTAGGCATAATTAACCTTTTACCTTTGCCGGTACTTGATGGTGGGCACTTACTCTATTACGTTATAGAATTTTTAAGTGGCCGACCTGTTCCAGATTCAGTACAAGAAGTAGGTTTTAAAATTGGTGGCTTTTTGCTACTCCTGTTAATGAGCATTGCAATAGTAAATGATATTGCACGTTTATAGTTTTTATCGGTCGATTTGGCCATGTACGCATGTAGAAATGCGTTTAGGAAGAATACTAATCAATGAAGTTTAAACAGTTAGTTGTTGCCGGATTATTGTTATCCATTGCTAGCTTCGCAAAAGCGGCGCCAAATAGTGAGTTTGTTGTAAAAGACATTAAGGTTGAAGGTCTACAAAGAGTAGCCTTAGGGGCCGCTTTAACATACTTACCGGTGACGGTAGGTGATGAAATGAATAGTTTCAGGATCGCTCAACTGATCCGCACTATGTATTCTTCTACTCACTTCGAAAGCATCCAAGTATTACGTGATGGTAATACCCTAGTTGTGCGTGTTCAAGAACGTCCTACTATCAGTAGTATCGAATTTGAAGATAACGATGATATTAAGGATGAACAATTACAAGAAAGTTTAGACGGCAATAATATTGTTGTGGGTGAGCCCTTAGATAAAACAATGTTGACTCAAGTCGAAAACGGCCTAAAAGACTTCTTTTACAGTATTGGTAAATATAATGCAGATGTCACTGCAATCGTCACTCCTTTACCTAGAAATCGAGTGGATTTAAAGTTGTTGTTTGAAGAAGGTGACGCAGCTAATATTGAACAAATTAATATTGTGGGTAACTCCATCTATTCAGATGAAGAGTTATTGCAACAAGTAGAATTACAATTTGATACACCTTGGTGGGATTTTCTATCTCAAACCAGGTATCAAAAACAAACCTTAACTGGCGATATGGAAACTATTACTAGTTATTACAAAGATTCGGGTTATTTACGTTTTAATATTGATTCAACTCAAGTATCAATGACTCCAGATAAAGAAGGTATTTATATTACTCTTAATGTACAAGAGGGTGAAAAATATGAAATATCTGATGTTGAATTAATTGGTGATTTATTAGGTTTTGAAGAATATTTAAAATTAGTTTTACCTATCAGAAAAGGGCAACTTTACAACCAAGCTCAAGTGACTTACACCGAAGAATATATCAGTAAGTATCTTGGTCGTTTTGGTTATGCTTATCCAACCGTGACAACTATTCCAGATATCAACGATGAAGATAAAACGGTGAAGTTAGTTTTATCTGTCGATCCAGGTAAACGTATATATGTGCGTCGTATTAATTTTGAAGGAAATGTCAGTACCTCTGATGAAGTATTAAGACAATCAGTCAACCAAATGGAAGGAACTTGGTTATCAAATGATACCTTAGAAGTGTCTAAAAATAGTTTGTCTCGTTTGACTTATATGGAAAAAGTAGACTTTGAAACTGTTCGTTTACCAGGTGAAGATGATAAAGTTGATGTGAATTTCACTGTAAAAGAACAACCTTCAGGATCATTTAATGCAGGTATTGGTTACGGTGATAGAACAAAACTAAGCTTACAAGCTGGTATTCAACAAGATAATTTCTTAGGAACAGGTAAGCGTGTAGCATTTAACGTTAGCACTGTGTCATATCAAAAGAGTGTTCAGCTTTCTTATACAGACCCCTATTTTACTATTGACGGTATTAGTTTGGGAGGAAGTGTGTCTTATAGTGAGTTCGATGGTAGCTCAGCTAACCTTATTCAATACAACAGCAAACAGTTTTCTGTAGGCAGTAATATTGGTTATCCAATTGACCAATATAATAGAATTAATTTTGGATTAACTTATTCAAATGTTGAATTATTCCAAAACCAACCTTATGTACAAACAATTCGTTTTAATGAACAATTTGTCGACCCAAATGATCCTGATGCAGCTATAAATTATTCTAGTTTCTTGGCATCTGTGGCATGGTCACGTTCAACTCTTAACCGAGGGGTTTTCCCAACGGCAGGTTCATCGCAGAGGGCTTCATTCGGTATTACTACTCCTAATTCAGACGTGAACTATTTCAAAACTGAATTGGATGGTAAATGGTATTTTCCACTATCACGTAATCAACGTTGGTCTTTCTTAGCCAGACTGAAAATGGGTTATGGTAATGGTTACGGTGATGTGAATGGGGTTGATCAAATATTACCTTTTACTCAACATTTCACCGCGGGTGGTGCTGATACATTACGTGGTTTCGAAAATAATACCGTTGGTCCTAGAGGGCTATTATTGAGCCCCAACTCAGTGGCAGTTGATCCAAGTGGACGCCCTATACTGGGTGACCCTACTACAGATAGTATTTCTCTTTCGAGTCGTTCTTTAGGTGGTAACGCTATGATTTTAGGTGGGATTGAATTAATTGTGCCAACCCCATTTGTTGAAGTAGACTTCGATAACTCAGTACGTACCAGTATGTTTATTGATGTTGGTAATGTTTGGGATACAGAATTTGATTATAATCTTTATAAAGATCTGAATGTCATTCAGCAATATAGCGATGATAATTTGATAGATTATAGTGATCCATCACTCTATAGAGCTTCGGGTGGTATTTCGGTACAATGGTTATCACCAATGGGACCTATGGTATTTAGTTTTTCTAAAGTGATTCAAGAACGTGAAGGTGATGATACTAAGTTCTTCACTTTTAATATTGGTCAAACATTTTAATTTTTCGGTTGGAATACCAGCCTATAACAATAAGAAACAGGAGTTTCCTTTGAAAATTTTTACTAAAAGTTTAATTGCCGGCGCTTTAATGACAAGTGCACTAGTCAGTGCCACTGCACAAGCTGAACAAAAAATAGGCGCAGTGAATGTCCAAGGTATTTTTCAATCTTTACCTCAAGCTGCGACGATTCAACAATCTATTGCTGCTGAGTTTAAAGATAAAACTGAAGAAGTTAGCCGTCTAGAAAAAGACATTAAGTATTACCTTGAGAAAAATCAACGTGATGCGGCTACTATGAGTGAAAAAGAAAAGAAAGAGCTACAAGATAAAATTATTCAACTTAGGAATGATTACACAGCTAAAGCACAACCACTTCAGCAAGAGATCCAACAGCGTGCTCAAGAAGAGCAAAATAAATTGTTGGGCTTAATCAAGCAAGGCATCGATGCCGTTGCAGCAAAAGAAAAGTATGATGTTATTTTAAATGCTAATGCTGTTGCATTTATTAATCCAGCAAATGACATTTCAAAACAAGTGATCGAGCAGGTTAATAAAATTCAATAATTTTTATTAACGAGGGCTTTTATTTTACAATAAAAGCCAAAGCCCAGAAGGAAATATTTTGAGTCATTCACTTAGTCTAGCTGCATTAGCACAAGCGATAGAAGCTGAATTACATTTAGCTAATGGAGATAGCCCAGATACCCTTATCACCGGGATATCTACTTTAGCTAAAGCTGGCAATGGTCAGCTGTCATTTTTGTCTAATAGTAAGTATCGTAGCCAGCTTCTGGATTCTAAAGCGCAAGCCATTATTTTACATCCAGATGAATTACCTCATTGTTCCCAAACTGCGTTAGTAATGCCAAACCCATATGTGGGTTTTGCAAAAGCAGCGCAAATTTTGGATACCACTCCAGCAGCAGCTTATGATATTTCGTCACATGCAGTTATTGGTAAAAATGTTACACTAGGTGCCGACGTTAAAATTGGTGCACATACGGTTATTGAGGATAATGTTATCCTTGGTGATAAGGTGGAAATAGGCCCAGGATGTTTTATCGGTAAAGGTGCTAGAATTGGCGCTAATACTAAGTTGTGGGCAAATGTTACTATTTACCATGAAGTAGTATTGGGAACAAACTGCCTAGTTCAAGCTAGTACTGTACTCGGTAGTGATGGTTTTGGTTATGCGAATGATAAAGGGCAGTGGATTAAAATTCCGCAGTTAGGTAGTGTCATAATTGGCAATAGAGTTGAAATTGGTGCAAGTACAACCATTGATCGTGGTGCCTTAGACAATACTATTTTAGCTGATGGAGTTATTATTGATAATCAATGTCAAATTGCTCACAATGTTGAAATAGGTGAAAACACTGCAATGGCGGCTTGCTCTGTTGTGGCAGGAAGCACTACTATTGGTAAAAACTGTAGTATTGCTGGGTTAGTTGGGATCAATGGCCATATTTCAATCTGTGACGGTGTGATCATGACTGGAATGAGTATGATCACTAAGAATATTTCTCAACCCGGTGTTTATTCTTCAGGTATGCCTGCAGAGCCTAATAAGCAATGGCGAAAAAATATGGTTGCCATGAGAAATATTACTAGCCTGAATCAGCGTGTTAAAACATTAGAAAAATTTCAAGCAGAGTAGCTAGCCCTACTATCTTGAGCGTTTAGGAGTTACCCCTTGGCTAATAGCTTACAACCTCTAGAAATAGAAGAAATTATGGAGCTTTTGCCCCATAGATACCCATTTTTATTAGTGGATCGCGTTACTGACTACAAACTTAACGAATCTATTGTGGCATATAAAAATATTACGTTTAATGAACCGTGTTTTACTGGACATTTTCCAGGTAAACCCATTTTCCCAGGCGTTCTGATCTTAGAAGCTTTAGCTCAAGTTGCTGGTGTTTTAGGATTTAAAACTGCTGGTAATTCTGACGATCTTTATTTGTATGCAGGTATCGACAAAGCCAGATTTAAAATGCCAGTAGTGCCAGGCGATCGCTTGGACATGGAAGTGAATTTGATCAAAGAACGTCGAGGAATTTGGAAGTTTCATGGTGTGGCCAGAGTTGACGGAAAAGACGCCTGTGAGGCTGAGTTCATGTGTGCTATGAGGAAAATATAAAAGGTGATCCATTCCACTGCAATTATTCATGATTCAGCACTAATTGGTAAAAATGTATCAATAGGCCCTTATTCAGTTATTGGGGCCGATGTGTCTATTGGTGATAACTCGGTTATCGAACCTCATGTGGTGATTAAAGGTAAAACCACTATAGGACAAGGTAATCACTTTTATCAATTTTGTTCGATTGGTGAGGATTGCCAAGACAAAAAGTATGCTGGTGAACCTACCGAATTGATTATTGGTGACAATAATGTGATCCGTGAAGGGGCTACTATCCACCGTGGTACAGTACAAGATAAAGGTATTACCCGTATTGGTTCGAATAACTTAATCATGACTTATGTACATGTTGCTCATGATTGTGTGATTGGTAACAATTCAATTCTGGCGTCTAATGCTACCTTAGCTGGTCATGTAACCGTTGGTGATTGGGTTATCATGGGTGGTATGACTGCTGTTCATCAGTTTTGTAATATAGGCAATCATAGTTTTGTAGCCGGTGGAGTGGTTGTATTACGTGATGTTCCTCCCTATGTGATGTTAGGCGAGGGGAGTACACCAAAAGGTATTAACTCTGAAGGTTTACGTCGTCGAGGTTATAGTGCTGAAGCAATTTTACAAATAAAACGAGCTTATAAAGTTATATACCGTAATGGAAATCGTGCCGAAGAAGCAGTGGCAGAACTGTTAGATATGGCAAAAAATACTAGTGAAATTCAAATTATGGCAGACTTTATCGCCAACTCTTCTCGAGGGATTGTACGCTAAATCATGAGCGACAGAGCACTTAGAATAGGTATTGTTGCCGGTGAAGCATCGGGCGATATCTTGGCCGCTGGGCTAATTAAACAACTTAAAACTCATTTCCCTAACGCCACTTTTGAAGGTATTGCTGGACCCAAGATGCAGAATCAGGGTTGCCATTCATTATTTGATATGGAAGAACTATCAGTGATGGGCTTGGTTGAAGTGTTATCTCGAATACGTCGATTAATCTTTGTACGTAAAACATTGACTCAACATTTTTTGACCAATCCCCCAGATGTCTTTATTGGCGTTGATGCTCCTGATTTTAATTTAACCCTTGAACTTAAATTGAAAAAACAAGGCATTAAAACCGTTCAATATGTAAGTCCAACTGTTTGGGCATGGCGCGAAAAAAGAATTTTCAGAATAGCCAAGGCCACTAATCTAGTTTTAAGTATCTTTCCATTTGAAAAACAAGTGTATGACAATCATCAAATTCCTTGTGCATTTGTGGGTCATACAATGGCTGACGATATTGAGATAAAACCTGATTTCGAAGTTGCACGTCAGTCTTTGCAAATAAGAGACAGTGATCGTGTATTAGCTCTATTGCCAGGCAGCCGTAAGCGAGAAGTGGATAGCTTGTTAGATATATTTATACAAGCAAGTTTATTGCTTAAAAAAGATATTCCAAATTTAAAAGTATTGATCCCTGTGATAAATCGCCAACGGAAAGAACAAGTAGATGAGTATTTTCATACCCATTTACCTGAATTAGATTATCGGGTGGTGATAGGTCATGCCAGAGAAGTGATGATTGCTTCTGATGCAGTACTACTTGCTTCTGGTACTGCGACGCTTGAAGCGATGTTATGTAAGAAAAATATGGTGGCAGCATACAAGTTAAGCGGTTTAACTTACCAAATGATGAGATGGCTTTACAAGGCAAAATATTTTGCTTTGCCAAATGTGCTCGCAGATGAAAAGCTGATCCCTGAATTACTGCAAGATGACGTTAACCCAAAACGTATCGCTGAGCTGTTATTACCCATGTTAGCGGATAAAAATAGTGAATCCCAGCAACAACTTGTTAGTAAGTTTGAAACATTACACCAATCATTACGCCAAAATGCTGATGTGCAGGCAGCCAAAGCTGTTGCTAATTTGATTGGTCAGAATTAATGATAAAAATTGTAGCTGGAGTAGATGAAGTCGGTCGTGGACCTTTAGTCGGTGACGTGGTTACCGCTGCTGTCATTTTAGATCCTAAATATGTTATTCCTGGTTTGGCGGATTCTAAAAAATTATCTGAAAAAAAGCGTAACGCTTTAGCCGTTGAAATCAAAAACCATGCATTAGCTTGGTCTATCGGTCGAGCAAGTCCTGCTGAAATTGACCAATTAAATATTTTACATGCCACTATGTTAGCCATGACAAGAGCTGTTGAAGGTTTGTCTATACAACCACAACATGTAATGGTGGATGGTAATCGTTGTCCAGCTTGGTCTTATTCTAGTGAAGCAATAGTCAAAGGTGATGGTTTAATTGCTGAAATATCTGCAGCTTCTATCATTGCCAAGGTCACTAGAGATGAAGAAATGTTGCAGTTAGATAAACTATATCCTGAATATGGTTTCGCTCAACATAAAGGTTATCCCACTAAAGCCCATTTAGCTAAGCTTGCCGAATTAGGCCCATTGGCTGAATATCGTATGAGTTTTAAGCCTGTCCAGCAATCACTTGTGTTGCGTAACGGTCAATTGGCGGGCTCATAATGACAGAGCAGGTTTCTCAGTCTCAAGGAAAAACGCCAGTTAATTTTGTCCACCTTAGAGTACACAGTGATTACTCTATGTTAGACGGATTAAATAAAGTTAAACCCATAATCAGTAAAGTAAAAGAGCTGAATATGCCGGCTGTGGCGATAACTGATCAGATGAATATGTGTGGCTTGGTGAAGTTTTATAGTCAAGCACACAGCAACGGCATTAAGCCCATAATTGGCACTGATTTTTGGGTTCAAAGTGATGATGTTCCGGGGAATATTTTCCGTTTGACTCTGTTGGCGATGAATAATCAAGGTTATAAAAATATTACCTTGTTAATTTCAAAAGCCTATTTACGTGGTTCGGTTAAAGATAGAGCGGTAATTGATCGTGATTGGTTAATTGAACATAACGAAGGTGTGATTGTACTTTCTGGCGGTAAAACTGGTGACTTAGGTCAGATGTTAACCAAAGGAAATATTGAATTGGCACAAAGTATTAGCCAATTTTATCAAACTACTTTTGGCGATAGATTTTATCTTGAATTAACCCGTACAGGCCGTTTAGGCGAAGAAGATTATATACATCGCGCCATTGATTGGGCAAATCAGTATGACTTGGCTGTGGTGGCAACCAACGAAGTCTGTTTTATTGATCAGGAGGGGTTTGACGCCCATGAAATCAGAGTGGCGATCCATGATGGTTTTACCTTAATTGATCCGAGGCGCCCTAAAGAATATAGCGACCAACAATATTTACGTACTGCCGAGGAAATGTTGGAATTATTCCAAGATATTCCTGAAGCTATTCAAAATACGGTAGAAATAGCTAAACGTTGTAATACTACTGTTCAATTAGGCACATACTTCTTACCTGATTTTCCTACCGAAGGGATGGATATTAAAGACTTTTTAGTCAAGGTATCGAGAGAAGGTCTTGAACGCCGCTTGGCTTTTTTATTTCCTGATGAAGTTGAACGTAAAGAAAAACGTCCCGAATATGATGATCGTCTAGAAATTGAATTAGGCGTAATTAACCAAATGGGATTCCCCGGTTATTTCTTGATCGTGATGGAATTTATCCAATGGAGTAAAGATAATAATATTCCAGTCGGCCCTGGTCGAGGGTCTGGTGCAGGTTCGTTAGTGGCTTATGCCTTAGATATTACAGATCTTGATCCCCTAGAATATGACCTGCTTTTCGAACGGTTTCTTAACCCTGAACGTGTTTCTATGCCTGATTTCGATGTGGATTTCTGCATGGATAGACGAGATGAAGTTATCGATCATGTTGCCGAAATGTATGGCCGTGATGCGGTTTCGCAAATCATAACTTTTGGTACCATGGCGGCCAAAGCTGTAGTGAGAGATGTAGGTCGAGTGTTAGGTCATCCCTATGGTTTTGTGGACGGTATTTCTAAACTGATCCCGCCAACACCGGGCATGACCCTAGAAAAAGCCTTTGTTGAAGAGCCTCGTTTACCTGAGCTTTATAATCAAGACGAAGACGTAAAAGATCTCATTGATATGTGTCGCATCTTAGAAGGTGTGACACGTAATGCTGGTAAACACGCAGGGGGGGTGGTTATCGCCCCAACTGTAATCACCGATTTTGCCCCTTTATATTGTGATGACGAGGGAAAAAACCCGGTTACCCAGTTTGATAAAAATGATGTGGAAACTGCCGGTTTAGTAAAATTTGATTTCTTAGGCTTACGTACCTTAACGATCATTCAATGGGCCATTGATATGGTCAAAAAGGGCAAAGGTAAAGAGATAGACATTGCGTCGATTTCACTCACCGATCCTAAATGTTTTAAAATTCTATTAAATTCAGAAACCACTGCGGTATTCCAATTGGAATCTCGTGGTATGAAAGAACTGATTAGTCGACTTAAACCCGACTGCTTCGAAGATATCATTGCATTAGTGGCTTTGTTTAGACCAGGGCCATTGCAATCGGGTATGGTAGATAATTTTATCGATCGTAAACATGGCCGTGAAGCCATTTCTTATCCTGATGCCGAATACCAACATGAATGTTTAAAAGAAATTCTTGAGCCTACATATGGCATTATTCTGTATCAAGAACAGGTTATGCAAATAGCACAAGAAATGTCTGGCTACAGCTTAGGTGGCGCGGATATGTTACGCCGCGCTATGGGTAAGAAAAAACCTGAAGAAATGGAAAAGCAACGAGGCTCATTCCAAGAAGGTGCTAAAAATAATGGTATTGAGCCAGATTTAGCGATCAAGATTTTCGACCTAGTAGAAAAATTCGCGGGTTATGGTTTTAACAAATCTCACTCTGCAGCTTACGCTTTGGTTTCTTACCAAACCTTATGGCTGAAAACCCATTATCCAGCTGAATTTATGGCGGCTGTAATGTCGGCTGATATGGATAATACCGACAAGATTGTGACTTTGGTGGACGAATGTAGTCGCATGAACTTGACCATATTACCGCCTGATGTAAACGCGGGTAGCCATAAATTTACCGTAGATGAAGAAGAACGAATAGTTTACGGCATTGGCGCGATTAAAGGCGTCGGCGAAGGTCCTATTGAAGCAATTATTAAGGCCAGGGAAGAAAAAGGTAAATTCACCGATTTATTCGACTTTTGTGCCAAAGTTGATATTAAAAAAATTAACAAACGTGTGTTAGAAAAATTAGTACTGGCGGGCGCTTTAGATAATTTAGGGCCACATCGTGCAGCGATTATGGCTTCATTACCTGATGCTATTGCCGCAGCAGGTCAGCACGCCAAAGCTGAGTCTTTTGGCCAATCAGATATGTTTGGCTTATTAAATACAGAGCCAGAGCAAGTGCAACAAGCTTTTGCCGTTGTTAATCCTTGGCCTGAAAAAGTTTGGCTTGACGGGGAAAAAACCACCTTAGGTTTGTATCTAACTGGTCACCCAATCAATCAGTACCTGACTGAAATTAAACAATATGCACCATGCCGTTTAGTGGATTTAAAACCCACGAATAGAGATCAAACTGCTTTTGCGGTTGGCTTAGTGATTGGTGTACGTATTATTGTCAATAAACGAGGTAGACGTTGGGCGCTTGTTACTTTAGATGACAAAAGTGCCAGAATTGATGTGCGTTTTTTCCCAGATATGCTTGAGCAATACGAAGAGTTGTTGAAGGAAGATAAAATACTACTAATAACTGGACAGGTCAGCTTTGATGATTTCTCTGGTGGCAATACAATGTCGGCCCGCGATGCTATGGATATTGTGCAAGCCCGTGAGAAAAATGCTAAATGGCTACAAATTCATCTAGAATCGAGCTGGTGCAATACGTCAACTATCGATAAACTACAGGTTATTTTACAGCCTTTTCAAGGCGGAAGCTGTCCGGTTCAGGTACACTATGTACATCCGGATGCAAAAGTGGACTTGACCTTAGGTGCGCAGTGGTATGTTACTCCCGAAGATGAGCTAATATATGAATTGCAGCAATTATTAGGCAAGCCACAAATTAAATTAGAGTTTCACTAGTCTTTTATTTTACTAGTGTAAGCGTCAACAAATATTATTGGGTGTTAAATGAGCGGAAATTTCTTGGAATTCGAAAAACCTATCGCTGACTTAGAAGCGAAGATTGAAGAGTTGAGACTGGTCAATCAAGGTGGGGAATTCGACGTAAGTATCGAAGAAGAAATCACTAAACTTCGAGAAAAAAGTGCAGAACTTAGCAGAAAAATTTTTGCTGATTTAGGCGCATGGCAAGTCTCTCAATTAGCTCGTCATCCAATGCGTCCTTATACATATGATTATATCGAACGTATGTGTACTGAGTTCGATGAGCTTGCAGGCGATCGAGCCTATGCTGACGATAAAGCAATCGTTGGTGGCTTAGCTAAAATTGACGGTCAAGCTGTGATGATTATTGGTCATCAAAAAGGCCGTGATACAAAAGAAAAAATTAAACGTAATTTTGGTATGCCAAAACCTGAAGGTTATCGTAAGGCTCTGCGTTTAATGGAAATGGCTGAACGTTTCAATTTACCTATTATTACTTTCATTGATACTCCTGGAGCATACCCAGGTGTGGGTGCCGAAGAGCGTGGCCAAAGTGAAGCCATAGCCCGCAACTTAAAAGTGATGTCTGGTCTTAAAGTACCTATCATTTGTACCGTTATTGGGGAAGGTGGTTCTGGTGGTGCATTGGCTATAGGTGTGGGCGATCGAGTTAATATGCTGCAATACAGTACATATTCGGTTATTTCACCCGAGGGTTGTGCCTCTATTTTATGGAAGAGTGCAGAAAAAGCGCCATTAGCTGCTGAAGCTATGGGTGTGAGTGCCCCGAAAATTAAAGAGTTAGGTTTGATCAACAGTATTGTTGAAGAGCCTTTAGGCGGTGCTCATAGAGATCACGATAGTATGGCTGCTAATTTAAAGGCCACCATTAAACAACAACTAGCCCAATTATCGTCTTTATCTAAAGAAGAATTATTAGAGCAAAGATATGACCGATTAATGTCCTTTGGATATTGCTAATAAGCTAATTTAAGCTTTTGGTTTAAATTATGTATTTTAATAAAGCCATCTGTTGCGTAAACAGGTGGCTTTTTGTTTATATAGAAATATGAAAATACTCAACACTTTGAAAAAACATCTGGCTACACCGCCACTGAATAACGCTTCTGTCATAGTGGTGGCATACAGTGGTGGTGTCGATTCTCATGTGTTATTACATGCTTTGAGTGTATTGCAAAAAGAGTTTAAGTTTAACTTGCAGGCGATTCATATTCATCATGGTTTGAGTGCTTTTGCAGATGATTGGCTACAACATTGTCAGCAGGTGTGTGACAGCTTAAATGTACCCTTGCAAAGTGCTAAAGTGGTTTTACATAACGCCTCTCGTACCAGTCTTGAGGCTATAGCGCGAGACGAAAGGTACAAAAAAATAGTTGAACTTGCGCCTGAAAACGCCCAAGTGTTAGTTGCTCAACATCAGGATGACCAATTAGAAACATTTATGTTGCAACTTAAAAGAGGAGCAGGTCCCAAAGGCTTGTCGTCCATGAATCAAGCATGGACGATACAAGGCTTAGAGCAGAAAGCTGTTTCATTTTATCGGCCTTTATTGGACACCACTCAGCAAGACGTTTTAGCTTATGCTGAGCAACATCAACTGCATTGGTGCGAAGATGAATCCAATAAAAATACCGATTTTGATCGTAATTTTTTACGCCATGATGTATTACCAGTATTGCAAAAACGTTGGCCAGAACTCGCCAAGTCTGTCAGTCGTAGTGCATTTTTGTGTGGGCAGCAACAAGATTTGTTAGATGAAATTTGTGCTGAGAAGTTAGCGGCAGTACAAAACGCTGATAATAGTTTAGTTTTACAAGCTTTACTTGAGTTATCAAATAATTGGCTACACCAAGTGGTACGTTATTGGTTGTCGGTACAAGGTATTCAAAGCCCTCCCTTAGCTGTCATCAATCAATTAAAACCTGAAGTATTACAGGCTACAGACGATGCTCAGCCAATTCTACAGTGGCAAAACTGGCAGTTCAGACGTTTTAACCAACAGCTATTCGTGATCCCTGTACAAGTTGAACTTGCGCCTGTCAGTATTCAATGGGCAGGAGAAGCCCAAGTTCCACTGCCAGCAGAATTAGGAATATTAGAATTCAATGTTGATGATGCAGAAATACCTGAACAATCAGTGCTGGTTGACCAAGATCAAGGGCCTATATTTATTGAGTTAGCTAGTTATAATAAACGTTTCAAACCAGCAAAGGCAGCTCATAGCAAACCCTTAAAACAGTGGTTTAAATTATGGCGAATTGCACCTTGGCAAAGATCACAAGTTATCCAGTTGGTACAAAATAACAAGATTTTAGCTCTGTACCTAAATGGACAGTGGAGAGTTGCTGACTGCTTAACGGGCGATGTTAAACAGTCTATTGTTATTTATTTGAATAATAACTAACCTGAGTTTTGGATAAGAAGTATCGTTCAAGCTCAAATATTATCAGGCCCGACCCGGACTACTAGCTTGCCGAAGTTTTCGCCTTTTAATAATCCCATAAAAGCACTGGGTGCGTTGTCTAGTCCTTCAACCAAATGTTCTTTATATTTGATTTCACCAGCCATTAACCATTTGGCCATTTGTTGGCTAAATTCAGCGTATCTATGACCATAATCATCAAAAACAATGAAGACCTGCATTTTTATGCGTTTATTCAATAAATTCCCCATTAATAGTGAAAGCCTATCTGGGGCATTAGGTAATTCAGTCGCATTGTATTGCGAAATCAAGACACATAAAAGTATACGAGCACAGCTATTGAGTAATGGTAATACCGCATCAAATACTTTACCGCCTACATTTTCAAAATAGACATAAATCTTTAGGTGTAGGTTTGTCGCTGCGTACCAGATTAGAGTTTTCAGCTAATGGTGCGCCAACAGGCCAAGAAGCGAGAAGTATTTGACGGTTGATATCGATAGTTTGAGTGATGTTTATTCCTGAATAATAAGAAACCTAAGAGGGGAATTAGCAGCGTATTTATTTTGTATTTCAGAGAAATACGCCACTAAAGTATGTCAAATTATAAAGCTTTAGTTAAAATTTCTCGGCTTATATCTAAGGTTATATCACCTTTTTCGCCTAGTGCATTCATCCCGTGTTTTTCTAAACGAGCCACTAACAAATCGATATCTTTGTCAGTAATACCCACATCAGATAAACAGGTCGGTACTTGCATCTGTTTGAAAAATTCCACTGTTAATTTAATCGCTTGATCAATGCGAACATTGTCATCGCCTTCATTTATATGCCAAACACGTTCAGCGTATTGCAGTAACTTTTCACGCTTTTGTTCGCGGCGTACCTGCATAAGTGAGGGTAATACAATTGACAAGCTGCGGGCATGATCAACTCCAAATGCCCCAGTTAACTCGTGTCCTATCATGTGAGTTGCCCAATCTTGTGGTACACCCGCACCAATCAAACCGTTCAATGCCATAGTGGCTGACCACATGATATTGGCTCGTACTTCCAAGTCATCTTTAGTGGCAGGTGCTAAGGCTTTTGGCCCTTCTTCGATTAAGGTTTGTAATAAGCCTTCACTGAAGCGATCTTGTACCTTACCATTCACGCTATAGGTTAGGTATTGCTCTATGATATGAACAAAAGCATCGACTACGCCATTACTGATTTGACGATCTGACAAAGACAAAGTTACGCTTGGATCTAATACTGCAAATAGTGGGCGAACTAGTGGACTAGAAAAAGGAATTTTAGTGCCATCTCTAGTGACCACTGAATTACCATTACTTTCTGAACCTGTTGCAGGTAAAGTTAACACTGCACCAATAGGTAATGCCTTATTTACAGGCTGTTGTTTAACTATGATATCCCAAGGATCTTCACCTTCATATTCAGCCGCAGCAGCAATAAACTTTGCACCATCAACCACTGAGCCGCCGCCTACAGCCAACAAATAGTCAATGTTTTCGGCTTTAATAATATCTTGGGCTTTCATTAAAGTATTATAAGTTGGGTTGGGCTCGATACCTGAAAATTCAAACCAAGTATGTTTTGCTAACGCATCAGATACTTGTTGAAAAACGCCGTTTGTTTTTATTGAGCCGCCGCCGTACACCACTAAAACTCTCGCGTTTAGTGGAATTTCTTTGGTAATGACTGATATCTGCCCTTCACCAAAGTGGATATGGGTTGGGTTTTGAAAATTGAAATTTAACATTTTTGTCCTTAACTAAAAAATTAGGCTAACTAAGCTGAAATATGTGCTAATAGTTTTTCTGCCGCGAGTGCTGAACTGGCTGGATTTTGACCACTAATAATTAAGCCATCTTGTACCGCAAAAGCTTGCCAGTCTTGGGCTTTTTGATAATCAGCACCACGTTTAATGAGTTCATCTTCTAATAAAAAAGGTACCACTTCAGTTAACTGCACTGCCTCTTCTTCGCTGTTAGTAAAGCCAGTAACTGCTTTGTTTTTTACGACAAAATCACCTGATACTTGTTTGACATTCAATAAAGCCGCACTGGCATGACAAACTGTAGCGACCGCTTTATCAGCTTGCAGAAAACTTTCAATTAAACTAATTGAGTCGCTATTATCGGTTAAATCCCATAGTGGCCCATGACCACCTGGGTAAAACACCCCGTCAAAATCAGCTTGATTCACCGATGACAACAGTACTGTATTAGCTATTTTTTCTTTAGCCACATCATCGCTATTAAAACGTTCTGTGGCAGCAGTTTGAAAATCTTCTAAGGTACTGGTTGGATCAATCGGTGCTTGTCCACCTTTGGGGGTGGCTAATGTGACTTCGACACCGGCATCGATAAATACATAATAAGGGGCGGCAAACTCTTCCACCCAAAAACCTGTTTTTTGACCTGTATCACCAAGCTGATCATGTGAAGTCAGTACCATCAATATTTTTCTAGACATAATTATTCAACCTTTTAATTTTAAAGTATTCAAAAGTGAATACATGTTATTTGCTATGTACCTAGTATATGGATGAAGGTAACTGTGAACAATGCAGTATAAACTGACAACATTGTCTTAATTATTGATACAATGGCGTAGAGCATTGATTGGATTAAGTGAGCAATGCTTTTGGTTAATCATTAGGATAAGTAGGCATAGTGATGAATGTTTCATTTGAACAACTTAAAAGTATGGTGGTTTTTGCCCAAGTAATTGAGCAAGGAAGTCTTAGTGCGGCAGCTAAACAGTTAGGTTTGTCTAGAGCTGTGGTCAGTTATCATTTAAAAAAACTTGAAACTCAACTGGATGTAAAATTATTAAACCGCTCGACTCGTTCTATTAACCTTACCGAAGCAGGTCAAGCTTATTATGAGCGTTGCCGAGTAATAGCTGAGCAAGCAAATGCAGCTAACTTACAAATTGAAAACTATAAACATGAACCAGAAGGCTTACTTAAAATTACTTGCCCAGTTAATGTGGGCTTGCAAACCGTGGTACCCGCTCTAAATGAGTTTAAGAAAATTTATCCTAAAATTGAGCTAGATGTGATGTTAACCGATGAAGTGGTCAATATCATGAAAGAGGGCATAGACTTGGCCATTCGTGGTGCACCTTTAGCCGACTCAGGTTTACAAGCGAGTAAATTGGCCACTCTGACTACTTGCCTTTGTGGGGCAGCAGAATATTTTCAACAATACGGTCGGCCGACTAAACCTGCTGATTTGAGAGAACATCAATGGGTGATCTATAAACTCACCTCAGGTGTATTAAACTTAACTAAAGGTAGCCGTTCATTCAGTATTGCTATTAAGGGCAGTATTAGTACTAATAACGCTGCTGCTCGTACCTTATTTGTTGAAGCTGGACATGGTCTAGCGCGTATTCCTACTTATGATGCATGGCCAAAAATACAAGCAGGTACGTTAGAAACTATACTCGATGATTACACGCTGAACGACATTAATGTTTATGGGGTATTTCCACCAGGGACAGCCAATGCAAAAAAATTAAGATTATTGCTTAACTATTTAAAAGAATATTTTAATAGCCAGATTAGTAATAAAAACAGCTGATAGCTGGTATAAATAAAATAATTGTTATCAAGGAAAATATAAAATGTATAAATTTACTCAGCTTGCTTTTGCAAGTTTAATTTTATTAAGCGGCTGCACATCTGTTCCCCCTAATTTAGGTGTTCAAAATGGACAATTAACCCCTTGCCCTAAAAAACCGAATTGTGTTAACAGTCTTGCGGAAGATAAAAGCCAATATATCGAACCTATTCTGCATGACGGTAAGCCAATACATATCAAAAATGATATATTGAATGTACTGGCTGAATTAGACAATAACCAAACGACAGTCGCCAAAGACAATTATATTCGTGCTGAATTTACCTCTGCAGTCTTTCGCTTTGTGGATGATGTAGAATTTTATTTTCCAGAAACTAAATCAGGCACTACTAAAATCCACCTGCGTTCGGCCTCTAGAGTGGGCTATTCAGATTTTGGTGTGAATCGAAAACGTATTGAGCAGATCCGCAGTAAATTTGAAGCCCTCAAAAGTAATCTGGAATAGATACTCAACCCCTGCATCTTTGCCGAGTGCATAAAGGTTTGGGGGGATCGGCTATTTTGTCATACCTATCGACAACCGCCGATACATAAATGAATCAATCGAAGTTAAAAGTTAAAAATGGTGCACGATAAAGAATGACTATTGAAGTAGTGAATTTGCCTAGTGAAGATGTGACATGCTCAACTTGTAAGGCAAATTGTTGTCGTCTAGAAGTATTGCTGATTACAGATACAGGTGTGCCAGAAAAATTTATCGCCGAAGACCAGTGGGGCGGTATGACTATGGCCCGCTTAGACGACGGATGGTGTGCGGCACTCGATCGTGCAACTATGCTTTGTAGCATTTATGAAAAACGCCCATGGATCTGCCGTGAATTCGAAATGGGCGGTTATGAATGTTTAGAAGAAAGAGACTAGATAGGGCAGAGAAAAGCAGAATAATTCAGTGTGAAGCTGAATGAAATAGCAAAATATGTATTCACCGCCCGTCATTCCGGTAGTGTTTTGAGCCGAAATCCATTTTTTAAAAACCAAAAACTAAAGCTTTTCACATAGTGGCACAGAGAAAAGCAACAAAACAGCCTGTAGCAGACTAAATCAGAATGGCGCTGAGTGGAGCAGTAAAAACTAAAAAACAAACACCCCGAAACAACATGCAGGAATGGCTATAATATGAAGCCTTTTATTTGCAATGTGATGGTTGGATTGCACTTCACTATTCTAAGTGAAACGCCCTAGAAACATGCATATTCGTAGTCGTGAACGGATCTCCATGCTAACTGATTAGAACTACCTTTACTCGTTTAAAAATTCCGTTATAAGGCTTCGATAATTAACCGACAGCTGTAGCGCCCTATATTTTTCGATAAAAAATGAAAATATTTCAATCAAGTCTTTCGAAAATTGTTTCAGGTTATCTGGATCTCTAAGCTTATAGTCTTTGTATACGGCAAGTTTTTCAGCCCATTCATGTGCAAGATAGTTCCTAGTATTTATTAAATCACTGATCTTACTTTTTTGCTCATTACCGAACATCCCTAAATACAAACAATAGTCCAGCCTATTTCTGAATTTAATTTTTTGAATTTCACTTAATAAATGTGACGATTTAATGGGAGTACTACTTTTAAATTTTTCTATAATTTTTGTCTTTACCTTACTGATATTTTCGAAATATTTAATATTTACATTATATTCGTCAGGTTTAGAGAAGAGGTCTTGTAGGATACAGTTGTTAATCAAAAATTCTAATTTAGCAAAAATAGTGAGAATAATACCTCTATCCAACTTTTTTACTGTTGCGAAGGATAAGTCTTGAGTGTAACTACTTTTATTCCATTGAGAGTTTATTAGACGAAAAGTATCGCCCTTTTCGGCAATAAATATATTGTAATTCTGAGTGCCGTTCTGTGAGTGAATAAGTTTTTGAGTTAAATTTTCAATCAAATCTTGCATATACCCTCCATGCTTAATAGCAGTCTTAACAAGTTAACGACAATTTTAGTAACATAGCTTTTTTTTGTGTGCGAAGCACATGCTTTTGATTTTGTCGCGACTCAAAGCTCGCTATTTTTTATTAAAAACTCAATAGGACAATTGGCATGGATAGCCAATTGAGTGGTGTTTTGTTGGGAACAAATTAGCACGGCCTGTTGAGTTTATAAAAAATAGAAATAGAGCTTTGCCGGAGTGCGGCGTTATCTGGTTACTCTTTTTTGCTGTTGAAAAAGAGTAACTGGTGCGGCAGGGATGCCGTATCAAAAACGCAATGGATTGCTGTGAACGAAGTGAATAAAGTGTGCGCAGCACATAAGTGACGAAGTCATGCTTTGTGAACGTAGTGAATGCTTGTAGTGACGAAGTCATAGTAAGCGACCAAGTCGTGCTGTTAAAAAACAAAAAAGGCGCTACCAGCGCCTTTTTTAATGCTCTTATAAAATAAGAAACCTAGTCGTTACTGTGCAGGCTAGCGTTTAAACCACCCCATTTAGATGCGTCAGCTACGATAGCTTCAATTGCACCTGTTTGGCTGTTACGACGGAACAATAAGCCGTTCATGCCAGATAACTCTCTAGCTGCGACAACTTTACCGTCTGGTGTCGTCACTTTAGAACCAGCTGTTACGTATAAGCCAGCTTCAACTATGCAGTCATCGCCAAGTGAAATACCGACTCCGGCGTTAGCACCTAACATGCTGTTTTGACCGATTGAATTAATGGTTTTACCGCCGCCAGATAAAGTGCCCATAGTTGAAGAACCGCCACCTATATCTGAACCGTTACCGACGATTACACCTTGTGAAATTCGACCTTCAACCATAGAACTGCCAAGTGTCCCTGCATTGAAGTTAACAAAACCTTCATGCATGACTGTGGTACCAGAGGCTAAATGGGCACCCATACGCACGCGATCAGCATCCCCAATACGTACACCTTCAGGAATAACGTAATCAGTCATACGTGGGAATTTGTCGATTGACGAAACCGTTAAATGATGGTTTTCAGAGGCGATTAATTCTCTTAATTCTTCAACCTTGTTAGGTAATACAGGCCCAGCAGAAGTCCAAGCGACATTGGTTAATAAACCAAACACACCTTCAAGGTTGATTGCATTAGGTTGCACGGCACATTCTGATAATAAATGTAAGCGTAGGTAAGCATCTTCAGCAGACTTAGGCGCTTCGTTAATTTCGAGTTCTACTTCGATTAATTCGCCTTCAATTAGTCCTACTTTACTGGCTAAGCAGCTACGGGTGATTTCTTTATTACTGCGAGGAAACCATACATCTAAAGTTTTGCCAGTTTCCACATCTATATATCTGTGACCATTACGTTTTATTGTCATTTTAGTATCCTTTATTTTTCAATTACCTAATTATCGCTCGTCTGAGTTGAGTTAACAGCCACAATTTTTTTATAGGTTATAGCTAAATGATGAGAATCCCTATGGAATGTTTCTTTCTTAGGGGGATTGTTAATAAAGTTGCTTGAAATTACAGCTGACAAATAACTTGAAACCCATAGTTTTAGCATGTTTTTGTCAGAGGCGTTTCCAAAGTCGCTGTTAGATTTAAACTATTTAGCGACAAGAGCTAATTGAATCATCGATATTTAGTCGAACTAGGCATGTAAGTTATCGTATATTAAATCGAACTCGCAGCTTTTGGGACGAGAGATTCACTCCTATGTAAAACATATTTATTACTCAGGATAGAGATTACTAGTGTTTTTTTATATATAATGTTTTTAAGTTCAAGCAGTCGCCTCTCAAAATAAATAGTCAGTCAGTTAATTCAGCTTATCTTAACTGCAATACTTTAATATTTGAAATAAGTAGCAAAAAGCACGGTTTTCTGCTATTTTGCACCTCAAATAGACGTCCAGATGTCTGTCTTGGATTTGTAACCTTAACCTGTTGTGTGGAAGATCTCATGAGCAAAGTGTCGTTGCCGAAAGAAAAAATTAAAATTTTATTACTTGAAGGGTTGCATCAAAGTACTTTAGATACCCTACATGCAAACGGATATGAGAATATTGAGTACATAAAAACATCTCTTCCTGAAGATGAATTAATTGAAAAAATTAAAGATGTGCATTTTATCGGTATCCGTTCTAGAACCCAATTAAACGAAACAGTTATTGCAGCGGCTAATAAATTAGTGGCTGTTGGTTGTTTTTGTATTGGTACCAATCAGGTTGATTTATCTGCCACGCAAAAACGTGGTATTCCTGTTTTTAACGCGCCTTTTTCTAATACTCGCTCGGTTGCTGAACTAGTACTTGGACAACTTATATTGTTGTTACGTGGTGTTCCAGAGAGAAATGCTAAAGCCCACAAAGGAATTTGGGACAAAAGCGCTAATGGTTCTTTTGAAGCTAGAGGTAAAACCTTAGGTATTATAGGTTACGGACATATAGGTACTCAGTTGAGTATTTTGGCTGAACACTTAGGTATGCGAGTGCAATTCTTTGATGTCGAAAGTAAGTTAGTCTTGGGTAACTCTACTCAAGTTAAAACGTTAAAGCAGCTATTAAGTACTTCAGATGTGGTCAGTTTGCACGTACCTGAAACCTCTGGTACCAAAAATATGATTGGCGCTAAAGAGTTAGACATAATGAAAGATGGCGCTATTTTGATTAATGCTGCTCGCGGTACTGTTATAGATATTGATGCCTTAACATCAGCCTTGAAAGCAGGTAAATTATCAGGTGCTGCTATCGATGTATTCCCTGTAGAGCCTAAATCAAATAATGAAGTGTTCGAGTCACCGTTAACTGAATTTGATAATGTTATTTTGACTCCTCATGTGGGTGGTAGTACCCAAGAAGCACAGCAAAATATTGGTATTGAAGTAGCCGGTAAGTTAGCAAAATATAGTGATAATGGTTCTACCTTGTCTGCCGTTAACTTTCCAGAAGTGTCTTTACCTGAACCTACAGGTAGCCGTTCACGTTTATTACATATTCATAAAAACGTACCAGGTGTGTTAACTCAAATTAACCAAGCCTTTACTGAAAAAGGTATCAATATTGCTGCGCAGTATTTACAGACCAATGAAAATATAGGTTATGTAGTAATGGATGTTGAAACTGATCGCGCTGAAGAAGCTTTTGATCAGTTGCAAAAAATTGATGGCACTATCAAAACCAGAATTTTACATTAATAAAATTGATTTAGATAAACAGTTTGTTGTCTAAATAATAAAAGGGACTCAGGTCCCTTTTTTATTGCCTGTATAAATAAATTATATAATGTATTCACCCTCTACTTTTTTCAATAGTGAGTCATTGGCAAAATCTAATCTTACTTTTCGCTCCAATATGATACGCCCTTTAACGTTTGATGAAGCGTCAATTTTTAGTGTGGGTAGAGAACTGTCGTTGTTTTTCCACCATGACTCTTTATTTTTTGAACCATATACAATATTACCATCCACCACAGATCCTTTACTTAGCGTAATGTCGCCATTTTTAGTCTTAACGTCATCACCAACTATAGTTCCGCGAAGGTGAATGCCGCCATTTATGGTAGAAACATTACCGCCCACTTTAGATCCTGATTTCAGCTTTATGCCACCGTTAACTGTGCTCAAGTCACTTTCAACGGTTAATTGTGAATCTGCTTCTATACCCCCATTGACAGTCGATGCATGTTTAATTTTCACCTTTTTACCTATTTCAATCCCACCATTAACCGTTTCAATTTTTTTGGCCGTCACTCCATCTTCTATTTCGATTCCGCCATTAACCGAAGTTAAGTTATCCACATGACGGTTACTTTCAATTTCAATTCCACCGAATACCGTGTTGTGATTGTTGTTATGTTTTTGAGAATGGTGCTTGTTTTTGTTGTTATCTTCATGAGCATTGACATGAATAATGCAACCTGTGGTGGTGAGTAAGCTGGTGATTAATACTGCGCTAAATGTTAATTGTGAGTGTTTCATATAAATCCTTGTCTAATTTAAGTGTGTTGTTATTATTTTTTCGCTATTTCGTAATAGAAATAGCAGACAACATGCCAATAATTAAGTGATTGAAATTAATAGGGATTATTTTATTGAATAATAGTTGTTTGTAGATAGAACTATAAAGATTGGTTAAATACACAAATAAATAGTCAATTTAAAAGCCGAATACTGATTGATTAGTTATTTGTTCTTCATCAAAGGGAAAATTTCCCCAATTTGCTACTGGATAAGTTATTAGTTTAAGTGTTGCTGGTCTTTATTCCGAAAGTTTACCTTTTTTAATGGAAAAATCAGCAAAGGCAACTTGTTCTTCTGTAGCTCTCAAACTATCAGTTCTGATATTGAGCAGTAAATACCCCATTTAGGTCTTACAAAATCTGCTGCTGAAATATAATTAAGGCGTGTTTAATGGGTTAAATCAATAATAATAAAATGGAATTATTTAATTGTTTATATTACTGATAACAATCAGGTAATATTTTGTTATCTAAATAGGAGCTTGAAAAATAATGTTAACGCCACAGCAATTAATTGAATATAAAAATAAAGGATATGTGCTGTTACCTGAACTGTTTTCAGGTGAAGAAATGTATTGTTTGCAATCGGCGGCCAATAATATTGTGCAGCAGTTTGATCCTGAATCGACTCGATCAGTGTTTTCTACCGAAGATCATAGTAAGACCCGCGACGACTACTTTTTGTCATCAGGGGATAAAGTGCGCTGCTTTTTTGAAGAAGATGCGTTTGATGGTATGGGTAACCTAGCCCAAGAAAAATCGTTAAGTATCAATAAAATTGGCCATGCTTTACATGTGTTAGTACCTGAATTTAAAAACTTTAGCCAAGATAGTAGAATCAAACAAGTCGCCTTGCAGCTAGGGTTAGTTAAACCACAAATACACCAATCTATGTATATATTTAAGCAACCTAGAATCGGTGGAGTAATTAGATGGCATCAAGATGGGACGTATTTTTTTACAGATCCTATTTCAGTGATCACTTTTTGGCTCGCGATAGAAGATGCGACAATTGAAAATGGCTGTTTACAAGTTCAAGCTGGTGGTGAAAAGTTACCACTTAAAGAACAATTTAAACGTTACCCTGATGATACTACTGAGTTAGTTACTTTGTCGGATATCCCTTGGCCAAAGGATGAAAATGCTCAGCCTTTAGAAGTAAAAAAAGGTACTTTAGTGGTGTTTAATGGTTTATTACCCCACTTTAGCGCACCTAATTTATCTAACAAATCTAGGCACGCTTTCACGCTTCATATCACTTGTGCTAATACTGAATACTCAGAGTACAACTGGTTACAAGCTGCTCCATTACTACTTTAGTAATTCTGTTGTGTTGTTAGCCGCATGTTTTAAACAAACGTCTGTTAATCGGGTTTATTCAGCATAATGTAAAATATATACAGTTCACTTTTCTCCGTAAAGGTTGAGAAAGTAACTGCACAAGTTTTCGCTATAGACTTAACTATTAATAAATCTTCATTAATATCTGGTAGCTAAAATTTATGTGATAACTATTTGTAATAACTAGCTTATGTTTTGTATCGGCTATTAACACCAAATAAGGTAGTATTCGAGGTATTAAATAGTGCGAAAAGGAGTGGGTTAAACGTGTACGAATTAGATAATTTTAGTTTAAAAGGTCAAGTTTCAGATCTCGAGTGGCAAGCACGTATAGATTTAGCCGCCTGTTACCGTTTAGTGGCTGACTTTCGTTGGGGAGATTTGATTTATACTCATCTTTCTGTTCGTGTGCCTAATACTGAACATTATCTAGTGAATGCTTTTGGTTTAGCCTTTGATGAAGTCACTGCTTCTAATTTAGTAAAAGTCGATCTACAAGGCAATGTCCTAGATGGTTCTCCATATCAAATAAATCCTGCTGGGTTTACCATTCATAGTGCCATTCATGAAGTACGTCATGATGCGCAATGTGTTATTCATCTTCATACTAAAGCGACAATAGGTGTGGCCAGTATTGAAGGTGGTTTAAAACCTTGGAGTCAGTACGCTATGTTTTCTTTGTCTTCGTTAAGTTATCACGGTTATGAAGGTCTTGCTGTTAACGCAGATGAAAAAATAAGATTGCAAAATGACTTGGGTAGCACAAATCATATGTTACTGCATAATCATGGAGGGCTGACTCTGGGACCTACAGTGGGTGATGCCTTTATGCGTTTTTATGATTTACAAAGAGCGTGCGAAATTCAAATGGATTTATTACAGGCTGGGCAACCTATTATTGAAATCCCGCAAAAAATTGTTGATGGTATATATGCGCAAGCGAATGTTGTGCATAGCGGTGAAACCGGTGGCCAAAAAGCTTGGCCTGCTATGTTAAGACGAGCTTATAAACTTGATCCCAGCTTTTGCGAATAGCCTGCAACTAAATCCCCGTCTTTATTAATAACTAAATTCTTAAAATTTTAATCAGGAAAATAAAATGAAAATTACTCGTGTTGAAATCTTCGACATTCATTGTCCCGAACGCCCACCCTGGAATCCAGTTTTTATTCGCATTCACACTGATGAAGGTATCACTGGTGTAGGAGAAGCAGGCCTTGCTTATGATCTAGGCCACAGCGCTGCGGCTCATATGATCAAAGAAATAGCAGAAGCTATGTTAATTGGATTTAACCCATTCAATACAGAATTGTTATGGTCACGTATGTTGCGGGAGAGTTTTTGGGGATTAGGCGGCGGGCCTGTCCTTTATGCGGCAATGAGTGCCATAGATACGGCTTTATGGGATATCAAAGGTAAAGCGTTTGGTGTACCTGTATATCAATTACTAGGCGGTAAGACTAACGGCAAACTTAGAACTTACGCCAGTCAATTACAATTTGATTGGGATAAAGAATGTACTAAGCTCACGCAACCTGAACAATATGCAGAGGCTGCATTAAAAGCCGTAGCTGAAGGTTACGATGCAGTAAAAGTGGATCCTATTGTCTATGATCAAGACGGTAATTCATCATTTGATCGCACCAGACTATTTACTAAACCCCAAATGCGCTTATTTGGAGACCGATTACGAGCTATTCGCACTGCGGTTGGTCCTGATGTAGATATAATTTTTGAATCTCATTCATTAATGGGAGCAGCATCAGCTATTCAAATGGGTGAGATAGTAGAAGAAGTCGGCTGCATGATGTACGAAGAGCCTGTCAATTATTTGAATTCAGCAGTACATAAGAAAGTAGCTGAAAATGTAAGGGTACCAATCGCTGGTGGTGAACGACTTTATCATCGTTGGGATGTGCGTCCATACTTTGAAGACCAAAGTATTGACGTATTGCAACCTGATGTGGGTTTATGTGGCGGTTTTACCGAAACTAAAAAAGTATGTGATTATGCTGATGTATACGATATTCGTATTCAAGCTCATGTATGTGGCGGACCTGTAGCTACTGCGGCTAGCTTACATTTAGAAACGGCCATCCCAAACTTTTTAATTCATGAGCATCATACATATGCAATTAAGTCTTGGAATAGAGAGTTATGTATCCAAGATCCACAACCAGTAAATGGATTCTTTGAGGTATCAGAAGAGCCAGGTATAGGTATCGAATTAAATGATGACTTGGTATATCGCTCACCTCATATGGAAGTTAAATAAATAATACGTATTTTATATTTTAAAGTTCAGTGAATTTAGCGCTTTTGAATTGCACCGATAAATAAGTTTTTGTAGCTGCATACCATAACATTCTGTATATAGAGTTTGGGGATGCAGCTACATTAAATCAGTTAAAAACAACCTAAGTGTTTATAAACTAGGGATTTAGGAAGGCTGTAAATGTCATTGTTTTAAAAACAATAACTTTTTAATCGGCTCAAGGAATTGTTGTTTTATTGTTTTATTTTTCTGCCTAGGTGAATATGCAAATAGGGTTTCTGCTGGAGAACTACTTTCAGCCCAATCGTCAGACATTAACTTATTGATAATTGCTTGTACTTCTTGATTATCAGTTTTATATGGAGGTATATAGGCAACAGGGAAATATGGAATATCTCTAAATAATTTACTTGCAGCGCAACGATAAATCTCAAGATTTGGATTCAGTATTTTAGAAAAGCCGGAAAGAGCAGAAGAGTTCTTTAATACAGCACCACATCTTGAGAGGAGTAAGCAGTCAAGAAGTGCCCGTTCCGCTTTTTCATGGTGTTTTACTTCCATATCTTTATGAAAATGAACATTTCCCAGATTAATTATTTCTAATGAAACATGTTTACGTAAAAACGGTAGGAACTGGTTATCATCTGTAGCAAGAAAAATACGGGTTAACTCAGGCCTTTTTGAATGAAAATCACGAATAATAGCAAGGTAGTCTGAATAACTAACTGCATTTGTATCCCAAGCCGCGGTTAATTTATCTGTTCCACGATAATGAATGCCTAATACATTTTTAAAAGAACCTAGTTTATCTGCTTGTTCTTTTATTCTAGCGGGAATTACAAAATAACTATTCCATATTTGATTTAATTTATACCAATCATTTCCCAAAGCATAGCAATGCTTCTTACGTAACTTAGATAATGGAGTGTTTTTATTACTTGGTTGAGGTTTATATGCTAAATCTAACACCCCTGGAATGACAAGGTTATCTTGTTTGGTTCCGTAATGTTTGGCTTTAATATTCCAATTAGGTTTTAGGTTAGCTTCGTATAAATAAGGTAAAATTTCGAAAATGAAAAGAAACACTTGACCGAACAGCCCCTCATTTAGCTCGTCTGAATCAGTAACTATGCAAAAATTACTTTGGTTTAATTTATTCCCCATGTATTAAATTTCCGTGTTTGACTTTTGATTAATCGAATGTAATTGAAATTTATCAAGTTATATATAGAAATGCGAACTTTATGTGCTTAGTTTGTTTTATAACCATAAAACCGACAGGTTGAACGAAAATCGTGCAGCAAACGAATTAATTAAGATTATTGCAAAAAAGGGGTTGCAAGGTGGGAGGTTATCTCTATAATGCGCCTCTCGCTTCGGGGAGGTCAGTTAAAACGACTTACCGAGACAGGATTTATCAAGTATAAATGTTGTGGTTGTGATGCTCTAAGAGTGTTGTGGTTAGCGGGATGCAACAGGATGGTTAGTTTAAAATAAATTAAATTATTATGTTGACATTGAAATAAGAGAGCGTATTATACGCCTCCCGCTTAAGAGGGTCTTCGGACAGTATCTAAAGCGAGACTTCTTCGGAAGTGGCTACTGAGGTAGCAATGTTCTTTAACAATTAATAACAAGACAATCTGTGTGGACACTCACGAAGTGAGCGTTCACCAAAAAAAATTCATATTTTCAAAAATATTTAATTGAAGAGTTTGATCATGGCTCAGATTGAACGCTGGCGGCAGGCCTAACACATGCAAGTCGAACGGAAACATGTCTAGCTTGCTAGATGATGTCGAGTGGCGGACGGGTGAGTAATACTTAGGAATATGCCTTTGTGTGGGGGATAACTATTGGAAACGATAGCTAATACCGCATAATGTCTACGGACCAAAGGGGGCTTCGGCTCCCGCGCAAAGAGTAGCCTAAGCGAGATTAGCTAGTTGGTGTGGTAAAGGCTCACCAAGGCGACGATCTCTAGCTGTTCTGAGAGGAAGATCAGCCACACTGGAACTGAGACACGGTCCAGACTCCTACGGGAGGCAGCAGTGGGGAATATTGCACAATGGGGGAAACCCTGATGCAGCCATGCCGCGTGTGTGAAGAAGGCCTTCGGGTTGTAAAGCACTTTCAGTTGTGAGGAAAGGTTTGCGGTTAATACCCGTAAGCTGTGACGTTAGCAACAGAAGAAGGACCGGCTAACTCCGTGCCAGCAGCCGCGGTAATACGGAGGGTCCGAGCGTTAATCGGAATTACTGGGCGTAAAGCGCACGCAGGCGGTTTGTTAAGCTAGATGTGAAAGCCCCGGGCTCAACCTGGGAATAGCATTTAGAACTGGCAGACTAGAGTCTTGGAGAGGGGAGTGGAATTCCAGGTGTAGCGGTGAAATGCGTAGATATCTGGAGGAACATCAGTGGCGAAGGCGACTCCCTGGCCAAAGACTGACGCTCATGTGCGAAAGTGTGGGTAGCGAACAGGATTAGATACCCTGGTAGTCCACACCGTAAACGCTGTCTACTAGCTGTTTGTGGATTTAATCCGTGAGTAGCGTAGCTAACGCGATAAGTAGACCGCCTGGGGAGTACGGCCGCAAGGTTAAAACTCAAATGAATTGACGGGGGCCCGCACAAGCGGTGGAGCATGTGGTTTAATTCGATGCAACGCGAAGAACCTTACCTACTCTTGACATACAGAGAATTTAGCAGAGATGCTTTAGTGCCTTCGGGAACTCTGATACAGGTGCTGCATGGCTGTCGTCAGCTCGTGTCGTGAGATGTTGGGTTAAGTCCCGCAACGAGCGCAACCCTTGTCCTTAGTTGCCAGCCTTAAGTTGGGCACTCTAAGGAGACTGCCGGTGACAAACCGGAGGAAGGTGGGGACGACGTCAAGTCATCATGGCCCTTACGAGTAGGGCTACACACGTGCTACAATGGCGAGTACAGAGGGAAGCGAACCTGCGAGGGTAAGCGGATCCCTTAAAGCTCGTCGTAGTCCGGATTGGAGTCTGCAACTCGACTCCATGAAGTCGGAATCGCTAGTAATCGCAAATCAGAATGTTGCGGTGAATACGTTCCCGGGCCTTGTACACACCGCCCGTCACACCATGGGAGTGGGTTGCAAAAGAAGTAGCTAGTCTAACCTTCGGGAGGACGGTTACCACTTTGTGATTCATGACTGGGGTGAAGTCGTAACAAGGTAACCCTAGGGGAACCTGGGGTTGGATCACCTCCTTACTATTACGGCGAACCTTGCTTCGTTGAGTGTTCACACAGATTGTTTTGTTGTTGATAAGAAAGAGCAAAAAGAAGTGCTTGGGATATTCAAGCAATTTCTAGCGCTGTAAAGTCATCGTTTATTGCGATGATTTTTGTTCTAGGCAAGGCGGCTTTGGAGCGAGCGAGGGCGTGTACAAGTAGTACATAACCGAGTGAGTGACAAACAAAGGCGCAGCATAGGGCAAAAAGCAGAAGCAAGAAAGGCTTGTAGCTCAGCTGGTTAGAGCGCACCCCTGATAAGGGTGAGGTCGGCAGTTCAAGTCTGCCCAAGCCTACCAAATCTTTCCTACTCTGCGTTGAATGACGCGTTGTGTGCGGTGCACACGGCCTAATCATTCGCCTTGATTAGAAAAGATTAGTAAATACCTGCTTTACGCGGGGCCATAGCTCAGCTGGGAGAGCGCCTGCCTTGCACGCAGGAGGTCAGCAGTTCGATCCTGCTTGGCTCCACCACTTTATGTGGTAAATGATTTGCTCAAGAGATTAAGTAACCTTAATCAATGAATGTTTTTAGTAATGTTTATTGATTAGGGTTTTTTAAACCTTAAATGTTCTTTAACAATATGGAAAGCTGATAAAAAAGTAATCGAAAACTAAAAGAGAAAGCTCGAAAGAACTTACTCTATCTGATTTTTATGATTAGTACTTGTCACGCATACAACAGTGAGACGTCTGTTAAAAGAGTCTTACACCTAACTTTGGATAAAAGGCCAAAGGGTGGAGCAAGTTATTTCTAAATGACGAACAGTTACTCGTTAATAGTTTGGAAATAGCGAAGAATTTTGTTCTAGGCAAGCTGAAGGAGGAACGAGCGAAGGCATGTAACGTGTTACATAACCGAGCGAGAGACGACGAAGGCGAAGCATAGGGCAACAGACTGAAGCTATTTGGGGTTGTATGGTTAAGTGACTAAGCGTATACGGTGGATGCCTAGGCAGTTAGAGGCGATGAAGGACGTGTAAGTCTGCGATAAGCTGTGGGGAGCCGACAAAATGCTTTGATCCACAGATTTCCGAATGGGGGAACCCAGTCCTTAGGGACTATCTGCAACTGAATACATAGGTTGTAGAAGCGAACGAGGGGAACTGAAACATCTAAGTACCCTTAGGAAAAGAAATCAACAGAGATTCCCCTAGTAGCGGCGAGCGAACGGGGAGTAGCCGAGTAGTAATGAAGTAGCAGAATGTGTTGGAAAGCACAACGATACAGGGTGATAGTCCCGTATGTGAAGCGTCATTATTGCCATATTAAGTAGGTCGGGACACGTGTTATCTTGACTGAAGATGGGGGGACCATCCTCCAAGGCTAAATACTCCTAACTGACCGATAGTGAACCAGTACCGTGAGGGAAAGGCGAAAAGAACCCCTGTGAGGGGAGTGAAATAGAACCTGAAACCGTATACGTACAAGCAGTAGGAGCAGGAGTTTACTCTTGTGACTGCGTACCTTTTGTATAATGGGTCAGCGACTTATATTTAGTAGCAAGGTTAACCGAATAGGGGAGCCGTAGCGAAAGCGAGTGTTAACTGCGCGTTTAGTTGCTAGGTATAGACCCGAAACCCGGTGATCTAGCCATGGGCAGGTTGAAGGTTGAGTAACATCAACTGGAGGACCGAACCGACTAACGTTGAAAAGTTAGCGGATGACTTGTGGCTGGGGGTGAAAGGCCAATCAAACCGGGAGATAGCTGGTTCTCCCCGAAAGCTATTTAGGTAGCGCCTCGGACGAATACCACAGGGGGTAGAGCACTGTTAAGGCTAGGGGGTCATCCCGACTTACCAACCCTTTGCAAACTCCGAATACCTGTGAGTACTATCCGGGAGACACACGGCGGGTGCTAACGTCCGTCGTGAAGAGGGAAACAACCCAGACCGCCAGCTAAGGTCCCTAAATATTACTAAGTGGGAAACGAAGTGGGAAGGCTAAGACAGCTAGGAGGTTGGCTTAGAAGCAGCCACCCTTTAAAGAAAGCGTAATAGCTCACTAGTCGAGTCGGCCTGCGCGGAAGATGTAACGGGGCTAAGTAATATACCGAAGCTGCGGACGCAAACTTATGTTTGCGTGGTAGGGGAGCGTTGTGTAAGTGGCTGAAGGTGAACTGAGAGGTTTGCTGGACATATCACAAGTGCGAATGCTGACATGAGTAACGATAATGGGGGTGAAAAACCCCCACGCCGGAAGACCAAGGTTTCCTGTCCCATGCTAATCAGGGCAGGGTAAGTCGGCCCCTAAGGCGAGGCAGAAATGCGTAGTCGATGGGAAACGGATTAATATTTCCGTACTTGGTATATCAGTGAAGGGGGGACGGAGAAAGTTATGCAAGCCTAGCGTTGGTTGTCTAGGTGAAAGTGCGTAGGGTTGAATTTTAGGTAAATCCGGAATTCTACATGCCTGAGACACGAGACGAGACACTACGGTGTTGAAGTTGCAAATACTCTGCTTCCAGGAAAAGCCTCTAAACTTATGATATATCGAACCGTACCCCAAACCGACACAGGTGGTCAGGTAGAGAATACTAAGGCGCTTGAGAGAACTCGGGTGAAGGAACTCGGCAAAATCGTACCGTAACTTCGGGAGAAGGTACGCCGCTGATTGTGATTGGACTTGCTTCATGAGCGATTGGCGGCCGCAGTGAAATGGTGGCTGGAACTGTTTATTAAAAACACAGCACTGTGCTAAATCGAAAGATGACGTATACGGTGTGACGCCTGCCCGGTGCCGGAAGGTTAATTGATGGGGTTAGCTTCGGCGAAGCTCTTGATCGAAGCCCCGGTAAACGGCGGCCGTAACTATAACGGTCCTAAGGTAGCGAAATTCCTTGTCGGGTAAGTTCCGACCTGCACGAATGGCGTAATCATGGCCACGCTGTCTCCACCCGAGACTCAGTGAAATTGAAATCGCAGTGAAGATGCTGTGTACCCGCACCTAGACGGAAAGACCCCGTGAACCTTTACTATAGCTTGGCACTGAACATTGACCCTACATGTGTAGGATAGGTGGGAGACTTTGAAGCGTTGTCGCCAGATGACGTGGAGTCTACCTTGAAATACCACCCTTGTAGGTTTGATGTTCTAACATTGTTCCCTTATCGGGAATGTGGACAGTGTCTGGTGGGTAGTTTGACTGGGGCGGTCTCCTCCCAAAGCGTAACGGAGGAGCACGAAGGTTGGCTAATCCTGGTCGGACATCAGGAGGTTAGTGCAATGGCATAAGCCAGCTTAACTGCGAGACAGACACGTCGAGCAGGTACGAAAGTAGGTCATAGTGATCCGGTGGTTCTGAATGGAAGGGCCATCGCTCAACGGATAAAAGGTACTCCGGGGATAACAGGCTGATACCGCCCAAGAGTTCATATCGACGGCGGTGTTTGGCACCTCGATGTCGGCTCATCACATCCTGGGGCTGAAGTCGGTCCCAAGGGTATGGCTGTTCGCCATTTAAAGTGGTACGCGAGCTGGGTTTAGAACGTCGTGAGACAGTTCGGTCCCTATCTGGTGTGGGCGTTGGATGATTGAGGGGAGCTGCTCCTAGTACGAGAGGACCGGAGTGGACGAACCGCTGGTGTTCGGGTTGTTTTGCCAAAGGCATTGCCCGGTAGCTACGTTCGGAATCGATAAGCGCTGAAAGCATCTAAGCGCGAAGCGAGCCCCAAGATGAGTCATCCCTGTACGTTTAACGTACCTAAAGGGTTGTTGAAGACTACGACGTTGATAGGCAGGGTGTGGAAGCGTAGCAATGCGTTGAGCTAACCTGTACTAATTGCCCGTGAGGCTTAACCATACAACGCCCAAGTGGCTTTTTGTAAACGCGCTAATCGCGCTATCGTGATATTATGCTGCTCTTGATATAAAGAGTGGGCAAGGGGACCTTGCTGACATAATATCTACTCGCTAAAGGAAAAGCGAAGATAAGCGAAGCAGTTTATAAGAATCATAAAGCGTAATATGAGTGACAAGACAACATCATAGAAAGAAGAGTAAGACTAAAGAGCTTTTTAGCCTCGATTATTTGGTCAATAAGACCTCAGCTTTTACATATTGATAAGAACATACCAGTTTTTGTCTGGCGGCCATAGCGATGCGGTCCCACCTGATCCCATTCCGAACTCAGAAGTGAAACGCATTAGCGGCGATGGTAGTTTGGGGTTTCCCCATGCGAGAGTAGCACACTGCCAGACTCCTATTCAGAAGAAAGGCCACCTTAATAGGTGGCCTTTTTTTTTGTGCGAAAATCAGTGACAGTAAAATATCAATTGGATTGGGAGAAGGTGACCGTTCATCTGAAAAGGTGCGGCATGCTACCCCGCGGTCATCCTTCACGAAGTGGATTCCCGGACAGTCGCAGAGCTCCTGTCGTTCAGGCGGTTACGCTGCTACGCAGCTAAAAGCAAACCACCTTCACCCCCATGCGAGAGTAGCACTCGGTTCTGGCTTCCTGCTTCACTCTACCTCCTACATCCATGTAGTCGACAGCCAGACTCCTATTCAGAAGAAAGGCCACCTTAATAGGTGGCCTTTTTTTTTGCTTTGATAACTTTTTAGGTCGGAGTGGGCACATCCCTGATGATACTCACCCAAATATGACATCCTTGTCATATTGAAAATACCTAGCCGAGCAGTGCTCGTCTCCTGACGGTATTTTCCCCTGATGATATACACCCAATCCCAACATCTCGATAACTGCGTCCTGCGTTATTCTACCTTCTACCATCCATGGTAGTCGCATGTTGGGCTGTTAAGCTGGCTGGAGCAGTGCTCCAGAAAGCCCCAACTTAATACCAATTAGTTTAAATTTATGATCTAATTACATTAATATTTACTCACCCTTTATACGATTTTGAAACTTGATACTTCATAACATTTACTCTCACTGTCTAGAGCTGAATCCAATGCCCGTTAATGACTTCGATTATTGGCGGTTTCTCACTTTGTTGATGGTAAAAACCGAACAGAAATAGCAGGTATACTTAACGCGTGTAGCGCAGCTTGGAACAATTTTTTTTAAAAAAATAAACGGATGGTAAAATTATGTAGTCGCGATTGGGCAAATGTGGCTAAACTTTAATGCGGATTGGTATAAAAGGTGTTTTGATGTATCTAGTTTCAATTGAATGAAAATAGTGAATAATAGATTGTTACAGCCTGTTTTTTGGCTGATTTTTTTGCCGTTACTGGCTAGATCAATGCTCTGTATCCTCAAACAGGCGGAACTGGAACATTATGTCGGTTGAAAATAGCTTAAGAAATTAAGTTGTTGGTAACCTAAAGCTTTATACAGTTTCTGTGCTTTACATTCTTTTCAGCTGTGAGCAATGTAATACCTTTTGTTTGTGTTTGTTTGGCATGTGTTTTTGCAGCGGTTAAAAGTTTTGTTGCTATACCTTGGCCACGCAAGGCTTCTGTGACAAATAAATCATTCAGAATCCAAGTCTTTTGAGCAGATACCGAAGAAAAACTTGGGTATAGCTGACAAAATCCTAGGCATTCTAGTTGCGTATTCTGAGCAATAAAAATAACCGAATCTTGATTTTTTATCCGTGCTGAGATGAAGTCTTCCGCTAAGGTTAAATCACTCTCTTGTTGGTAAAACATCCGGTAATCATTAAATAATGATGTGACCCCTTGAAGATTTTCTAATTCAGCAATTTTGATGCCTGCCGTTAACTGGTGTTTTTTCATTTATCTCTATCCTTAAGGTGCTGTTATTTGCCAGAATAACAGTGTTCATTCATTTGTTAAAACAACAGATTATTGGAAATTGGGATAAAGTTAGAACATTCAATAGATTAACGTATTTAAATGCACTTTTTGCTATACTGCGTTTTTCCTATAACCTTTTGAAATTAAGGAACAAGCGTGCGGATCCAAGTGCCAGACAACCTTTTGTCTTTAGACAATATATTACCCGATGAACCTTTGTTAATGATGGGGGCCGGTCCTGTACCTATTCCAGCCAAGGTTGCAGCGGCAAATGGCATTGTTATCAATCACTTGGGCGATACTATGGCGCAGATTATCGAACAAGTTAAGTTGATGTCTAGTTACGTATTTCAAACTACAACAGGGCATATCTTAGGGGTGGCAGGTCCTGGTTCCGCAGCTATGGAAATGGCCGTGGCCAATTTGGTTGTGCCTGGCAGTAAAGTATTAAGTATCTGTAATGGATTTTTCAGTAGTCGTTTGGCTGAGATGTCGCAACGTGTTGGTGCTGATGTTGTACGCTTAATTGTTGCCGAAGGGCTCAGTGCAGATCCGCAAATTGTCGAAGAATATATTGTTAAACATCAACCTAGGGTTTTAACCATAGTGCAAGGTGAAACCTCGAATACAGTTTGTAATAACCAGTTACCAGAAATAGCTTCTATTGCTAAAAAACATGATTGTTTAGTCATAGTAGATGCCGTTTGTACCTTAAGTACTATGCCGTTTAACATGGACGAGTGGGGCATAGATGCAGTGATTACAGGGGGGCAAAAAGGTTTATCATGCATTCCGGGCGTGTCGTTAATTGGCTTTTCGAATAAAGCTTGGAAGTTTATTGAATCTCGCACTGATCAGCTCAAACATTGGTGTTTAGATGCTAAGTTAGCCGACCAATTTTGGTACAAAAAATCTTATCATTACACTGCGCCTGTTTCGGGAATTTTAGCTATTCATGAAGCTTTGCGTTTAGTTTGTACAGAAACTTTAGAAGTGCGATTTGCTCGTCATTTACGTAGTTCACAAGCATTACAGGCTGGTATTGAAGGCATGGGTTTAGATTTGTACGTTAAATCGCAAGATAGGTTAAATTCTGTGGTCGGTATTAGTGTGCCAAAAGGCATAGACGGCAAACAATTGTTGAGCACTATGTCGAAACGTTACAAAGTAGAAATTTCTGGTTCATTTGGTGCAAATATTGTACGAATAGGTCAAATGGGTGAGCAGTGTCGTACCCATAACTTATTTAGAACCTTACATGCCTTTGGCGCTAGCTTAAACTTGTTAGGGCAAAAGCTCGATCTACCAGAAGGTATGGCTGCTCTTGAAAGTACCTTAGATCTAAATGGTTATGCTGATGAAATCTAAATAATCAGCTAATCTGTTTTTAGCTACCCCCGCTTGGTTATTTTTAAGTGGGGTTAGCCAAGTAATTTACTAATAGCTTCCCTGCTTTTGCTATATGTTGTTCGAGAATGTCTTGAGCTTTTTCCACTTGTTTCTCTTTGATCGCATCTATTAAAGCATAATGTTCAGTCTGGCATGTCGCTACATAATTCAATTGAATTGCATGAAAGCCAATGTAGCGAGAGCTTAATTGCTGCAAATTATTGATTGTATTAAGTAAAGTGCGGCGATTAGCTGCTTGATACAAACAAGTATGAAATTGCCAATTTAGCTCGCCATGTTGTTGACCACTTTGCTGTTTTGAGTCTAGTTGTTCTAATATATCAGTCGCTTCACCTAAAATTTTATTGCTGATATTGGGGATAGCATAACCTAATATTAATGGCTCGAGTTGCATTCGCATAAAGTATAAATCTTCGGCTTCTTCAGCTGTAAGTGGGTTGACCATCACCCCACATTTTCCCGACTGAATTAACCATCCTTCGCTTTTTAGTCTTTGAAAAACATCTCTTATAGGAATTCTGCTCACGCCATATCGATGAGATAATTCTTCTTGTTTAAGTACGGAGCCAAGTATAAGTTTCTGATCTAGAATATCTAACTTGATTTGCTGGTATAAACTGTCAGCGTTATGGTTAGGCATGTTGCGTACTCTTTCCTAAATTACTTGCTGCTAAGGCGATTAATCCTACTACAATGCCCCAAAATGCTGAAGCAATACCAAAAAATGACACGCCAGAAGCGGTCACCAAAAATGTTAGAAATGCGGCTTCACGATAGTTTGGTTCGTGAAAAGCAGCAACAATACTGTTGCTAATTGTTCCTAATAAAGCTAATCCTGCCAAAGCTGCGATCATCGCTACAGGGAAGGCTGCAAACAGTCCCACTACTGTCGCTCCACAGAGCCCAGCTATTATATTAAATACACCAGTAAACACCCCAGATATATAACGTCTATTGATATCTGGATGGGACTCTTCACTTGCACATAAGGCCGCAGTGATAGACGCATACCCTAAAGCAAAGGCACCAAACGGAGCAAATAAAACGTTTAACCCCCCGCACCAGCTAATCAAAGTCGATACTGCCAATTTTTCAGGACTGGTTGAACGTAAAATGGCAATGCCAGGTAGAGTTTGTGAAGTAATAGTTACTATAAATAAAGGTAAGCCTACCCCTATCAGTAAGCTTATATCGAATTCGGGCCATACCCAAACTGGAGTGGCGAGTGACCAAGCGACTTGATCTAACTTAATTAAGTTTAAACTGGAGGAGCTAATAAAACCGGCAATCAATACTGCAACTACTGCGTATCTGGGTACTACACGTTTAGCAACTAGATAGGTAGCAAACATTATGCCTACCATTAAAGGTTCGGCTTGCATTGATCCAAAAATATTAAAGCCAAATTGGATTAATATACCTGCCAACATAGCAGAAGCCAGAGGTAAGGGGATACGTCTGGTAAGCTTATCGAACCAACCAGATATGCCTGTAAGTACAGTCAGAATGCCGACAAATACAAATATACCTATGGCTTGCCGAATACTATTACCACTTAGCCCAGTAATTAATAAAGCTGCGCCAGGGGTTGACCAAGCAAGAATTATGGGACGTTTATAATATAAAGATAAGCCGATACAGCCAATACCCATACCTACACCTAAGGCCCAGACCCAGGATTCTAACATATCAATACTTGCTCCAGAGGCGGTAGCTGCTTGTAATACTAAAACCAAGGTACTGGAATATCCTACCAATACCGAAATAAAACCGGCACTGGCTGCTGAAAAACTGAGATCTGAGAAAAAGGATTGTTTTTTCATTTTGTATACAAATTTTATAATGTATACAAAATATATCAGATTTATATACTAATAATTAGTTATTTGTTAGTTTTTCTAAAATTGATTGCCTAGAAAAATTAGAGGTCTGCTAGTATTTGGCTTCATATTAATTGAATTCCCATATAGGAAATATTTATGTTTAGTCACATTATGATTGGCGCGAATGATATCCAAGCTTCTAAAAAGTTTTATGATGAAATACTGGGTGTATTAGGTCATAAACCTGGTGTATTAGATGATATCGGCCGTTGTTTTTATTTCACTGATACTGGAGTGTTTGCACTTACTAAGCCTATTAATGGCGAACCTGCCAGTCATGGAAATGGCACCACAATTGGCTTTAGTGCAAAAAATGAATCTAATGCTGATGAATGGCATAAAGTTGGACTAGAAAACGGTGGGGTAACTTGTGAAGATCCGCCTGGCTTAAGAGTGAAAGGCGATATGAAATTATACTTAGCCTATTTACTTGATCCTGCTGGTAATAAAGTTTGTGCTTTATATCGACCAGCCTAGAGTTGTAAATTCCAGTTTGTACTATTCATCATTTGGAACTTCAGAGAAATACACATCACGTTTATCGCTTAATGTATCACTTTGTTTGGATACTCAAATATCGACATAAAGTGTTTTTATAGCCTTATCGCGAAGCGAAGAAAGTGATTATTTGCAAGATAGGTTATGACTACGATTTTGATATTCAAGATCTAGAAATTCCAGATGCTCACATTTTTATAGTGATATAAGGGGAGGCGAAGTTGGCTCCTAGCCAAATAATACAAGTGGTTAAAAGTATTTTAGCTAGAGAGTTTTTCAAATTGTACCCAGAGATAAAAAGGAAGTATTTTTGGGCTGGGAAACTTTGGATACAAACTTATTTGGTTGAAACGATTGGTAATACTAATGAAGAGACAATTAGAAAGTATGTGCAGAACCAACTAGTCGAGCTTGATCTTAAAGAACAATACGCCAAACAGTTGGGTCTGTTTTAAATTCGGTCGCTTGCGGCCGATTACTTTTATAACCATCTTTTATTCAGACAGTTCAATGCCTTCTTTGGCAAATCTAGCTTGAATCCTCTGTTGGATTTTACCAGTTAAAGACATGCCATGTTGTTGACTAGCTTGCATACTTTCTTGAGTGATTTTTGGTAAAACTGCAGCCACTTTTTTACCTGTTTCTGTTTTATAAAACGCAACCATTTCTTTTAACTCTGATAGGCTGAAGTATTTATGGTATATGTCGTAGGACATGTTGTTTACAAAACCATTATGTATAAATTCTTCATTCATTAGTTTACCGATTTCATCTTGAATAATGGTAATTGTTTTTGTATCAACTTCTTTATTCTGTCGTTGTAATGCACTGATTAACTGACCAGATGCCCAGCTTCCCATCATATCGCCCAATTTTGCTGCGCCACTGACTTGTAACATTTCATCTATCAGTTTTTTCTTTTCATCGTTAAGTTCTTCTGCTGATAAAGAAAGTGAAAATATCAGTAAAGATATCGCTGTTATTATTTTTAGCATATGTATTCCTGTTGTAATTAATTGATAGGGCTGCATTGAATATATCAGCAACTGATAGGTGGAAGATAGTAGGGGAGATAAAAGCTATTGAAGATACAAAAAAGCGAGCCGAAGCTCGCTTGTTAGATAAAGACATAAATATGTTTAGTTCAGTTCCATACCTTGGATAATATCGACTGCTATTTCTGGGGCATCTGTTTCAGGTATTTTATGCAAATCGCCTTTAACTTGTCCTTTTCTATGGGAAAGAGCAGCATCTAGTTTTTTAGCCGCCTTAGCTATCGCTGGGTACATAACTTTGTCGTTGCCTGACGTGGCGATACGAGTGTTTTCGTAGTTTGTGACTAATTCAACCTGATATTCACCATGTTCTTTGCTGATGATACTATCTATAGAGATAAGAGAGGGGAAATGGCTAGCTAGTTTCGCTAACTTTTGCTCTACATGTTCTTTAACGCCGTTGCTGATTTCTACATGGTGACCTGAAATATTGACTTTCATAGGTATTCCTTCTTTCAATTAACGTTCTTTCTTTTGTTTCAATATAGACTTTGGGGCATTTCAATAAGTTTAAACCCTAAAGCTACTTTAAATTCAAAACTATTTTCCTTCTATATTTTGTCCTGTCTGAAGCTAACTTACCTCTGTGAATTGCTAATATCAACAAAATTCATTCAAGACTTGACTAAATTTAAAAATTGCACAAACTGCTGTTTTTTCATTACCTGTCTTATAATAAACGTCATTATGCTCACAGAAATTTGTTATCGTTTTACAACCGCCCAAGTGGCTAATCGTTTTTTGAATGAGTTAAAACATTGGCCAGTTGCTGATGTAAAAGCAAAGCTATTCAATGGTTCTGAATCTGTCAAAATTACTTACCAGTTTGATGGTAAAGGGTTTGATTATACTTGTTCGGAGTTAGATGATTTAGCAAGGAAATATCAAGGGCAAGAAGTTTGATTTGTTCTTATGCGAAGTATTTAGATATTATTTCTATTCTAATGATAGGGCTAACAAGCCGCTTATAATTTTTACTAATATTTTTAATGGCAAATTATTATGTTTTTTTTGTCTGATGTTATGTTTTATATCGGGCGTTTAGATAAATAAAGGCCTTCAAGCTTAAAGCTCGTTATACCCCCACTTTTGTATATTGTATTATTTATTTCCTTATGTAACATACATTTCGTTCACATTTAATTCACATTATAACTCGCTGTTTATACTTTTATCTCTGCTCTATATATGATTTTTTTGTACGTAAAATATAAGAAAGTTAATAGGTGAAATCGTTTACCCCTTGTTTTTTGTGACCTTGTGGGCATTTGTGCATAAGTATCTCTCCATAATTAAAGTATTGTAGGGGGGAGCAATAATGCTAGTTATTTTACATATAGCATTGATTAGAACACTTTAAGGAATTGTATTATGAATAGTATAAAAAAAACATCTAAAACAAAATGTAGTACATTATTACAAATCGCATCGTTATTTCCACTCACAGTGATGAGCGCAGCATTTGCTCAAGAAAAAGCAGTTGATGATAAAGATGGGCTTGAAATAATTGAAGTCACTGGCGTATATAAAGCGTTATCTGAGGCCGCCGGCATAAAACGTCATGCGGGACAAATAGTAGATGCCATTTCTGCGAGTGACATAGGAAAGTTACCTGATACCAATATTGCTGAAGCATTGCAGCGAGTCACTGGGGTAACCATTGGCCGTGATGAAGCAGGTGATGGGTCTTCTTTCCAAATTCGTGGCTTTAGTGAGAACTCTTTAACCATAAATGGTAAAGGTGTAGTGACCGACGGTTTCGATTCACGTGAAAATAATTTAAATGCTATGTCGTCTTCAACAGTAAAATCAATCACAGTGAGTAAAACACCCACTGCAGATCAAATTGAAGGGGGCAGTGGTGGTTCGGTGGAATTGACGACTTTTTCTCCTTTAGATTTCGATGGTTTTGAAGCCCGTGCAGTTGTTGAATTAAACGATAATTCTCTAAAAAGCGATCCTGGCGCTAAGTTTTCTGGATTATTCTCAAACCAATGGGAACTGAAAAAATTGGGTACTGTTGGTATTCTGTTTAATGTTGATAAAGAGAATAAAAATGCCTATTCAGAAGGTGCTGATATTAGGTATGGCGGAGTAGATGCGAACCGAAATTGGGATTACGAACCGTCTGGTATTGGTCGCCCTATTACATTGCTAAATAATTTAGGTCAAGCGCCTGATCACCCGGCTTTTGTACCTCGATGGGCAGATATAAACCAAAAAGAAATAGAAATAGATAACACCACTTTTAATACTTCAATTCAGTGGGCACCGACTGACAACGTTAATGTTGAATTTAAAGGTGCATATAGTGATTATTCTAGTCAAAAAGCACAATCTCGTTTCTCGCTTGGTACGGAAGGTTTAGGTGGTAATAGAGATGATCGGGGGGAATTAGGTATTACCTTAGAGCCTGGCGCAACTTGGGATACTCTAACGCGAGATGTAAATGCCGGTGAATACGATGCCACCACTATTACTGGTGATTTTGTGTTGCCTAACGGTGATATATCTAACCAGTACTTTACTTCAGCACAACCTGCAACCGGTCAAGTGAGTCGCTCAATGTTGACCTCTGGTATTTGGTTAGCTGACTCTGAAAATAACAATCAGTACTCCCCTCTTAACTCTAATGGTTTTCTTGAAGTATTAGATAAAAAATCACTTAATCTTGGTTTAGATATTGATTGGTATATTACCGATACTTTTTCAGTGTCAGCTAAGTTTGGTAAGTCTGAGTCAGAATCAGACGACTTAGACAGAAATATGAATTTACAGGTTGAAACAGTACACCCAGTAACGGGTAGAAGGTTATACCCTAGCCTTGGTTATGACATTACTGGTGGTAATGAAATGCCGAGTTATGAGGTTTTGTGGCGTGAACCCGTGCTTGCAGACGACGGTGTGACACGTATAGGTGGACAAGATATTGCGGGCTTTAATCCTGATTACACCGATCCTGCTCAGCGTAACGACATGCATCGTTTACAAAACCTTCAAAAAATTAAACATCGTACTCGTGGTTTTATTGAAGAAGCTCGCTTTGATTTTGATTGGGAAGTCGATTTTGCAGGCATCACTAAAGTGGAATTTGGTACACGTTACGACAGTTTCGAAAACTGGAAAGATCGTTCAGACTTTAAAACCCCATTTAAACCAGGGTTCGAAGATAACGATGCTGATGGGATACCCGATGATTTAGATGGTGATGGTATACCTGACGGTTTAGATAGACGAGACGGTAATCCAAACAGAACCTTAACCTCCTTGGTGGAAGACCCACTAGTGGATGGCGGTGATGATGGATCGACGTTTTCTACTGTTACCTATGATCAGCTTGATGACTTTTTGCAGCTTCGAGATGGTATGAAAGGCGTATCAGGTAGCTTCCCTAGTCAATATTGGGCGGCAAGCGGAAGTCCGGAGAAATGGGATGATTTCATTAACTCAGTTTATGGTGGTCATGACGTAGTACTCAATAATCTGCAAACCGAAAAAGTATTTGAAGATACCACCGCTTTTTATTTGAAGTTGAACTTTGAATATGAATTGGCGGGTATGCCATTAACAGGTAATGTTGGTATTCGTCATGGTAAAACAGAGGGACAATCTGAGGCTTATATTTCTCACTGTAATATGCCTTGGGCAGTTGACCTAGAAAAATCAGCTGTAGTTAGAGGTGAACAAGACATTTATCGGGCGAGCTTGTTAGCCTGGGAAAATGGTGGTCAAGTGGGAGATAAACCTACATTAAGTCCATCGTATTGGGATGAACCATTGTCGACTCATAATGCAAGTTATCAAGATAAATCAGTTGACGGTTATGAGCCTCCTCGTAGTTTTTGTAATACGCGAGATGAACCAGGCGGTGTTGAACTAGCGTTAATCTTCAAAAGCCCATTTGTGATTGATTCTTCAACACCTGCGACAGGCTTTATTGCGACAGGTACGCCTAATGCAGATGGCAGTTCGTTGAATAAAGATTATTTAGGCTCTGAATATGACTATAGCTTTACGCTTCCAAGCTTAAACTTATCGCTAGGTATTCAAGATGATATGTTTGTGCGTTTTGCTGCCTATAAAACAATGGCTCGTCCAGGTCCAAATGATTTGAGCTTAGACCCTTCAGGTTGGCCAATATATTCTCAAGGTAATCCCAATTTAAAACCATATGAAACAGAATCGTTTGATATATCTTGGGAATGGTATCAATCGGAAACTGATAGCTTATCAGTCACGTATTTTACTAAAGACTTAAAAAACCAAAAGACTTATACCACCGACTTTAACGTAGCGTTAAATCGGTTAGTACGCACCCCTACTAATGGCGGTGGCGGTAAAATAGATGGTTGGGAGTTAAGCGCAGTTCATACTTTTGATTATTTAGGCGCCGCTTTCGAGGGGTTTGGTATTCAAGCTAACTATACTGCACTAGACAGCAAACAAGATACTGAATTTGACGAATATACGGGGTTGAAATTACCCGTAGCTGATCGCTCAGATTCAAGTTATAACCTTCAGTTTTTCTATGAGCAGAATGGTTGGAGTGCTCGTATTGCGTATAACTGGCGAGATATGAGTTTAAAAAGTGATGGGCAAAACGGTTATGTTGATTATACTTTAGGCTCTGTTGATGAAAACAGAACCGCTTATACGGGGACGAATATATACGAAAATCGTATAGATGTTAACCCAAGAAGTTGGAATGAAGCATATGCTCAAATAGACTTATCATTAGGTTACGATTTCTCTGACAATTTAGGTGTAATGTTTAAAGCAACTAATATTGGCGAAGAAGTTAATCGTTCTTATACGGTCATTCCAAGTGCTACTTATAGTCATAATTTAGCGGCGTCTTTCTACCGCATTAACGTGAATTGGAAATTCTAATTCTTTGTTAATGTAGAAAGTTAATATGGTAAAGCCCGCATAGTTGTTTAGATATGCGGGCTTTTTATTCTCTACAGAATTCTTTTTTCACACATAATTATTGTTTACTCATAATAAATCAAGTATTTCATAATTAACTGCCAATCTAAAAATACTTAACAAAGGTGATTTTATGACTGCCATTTTTTTCAAAGTGCAGTGAGGTTTTAGTTATTTGTATATTAATAATTGTTATATTAAATTGTCCTACAAAAAAACAAGGAAAGTAAGTATAAAAATCATTTTATTTAGCTTCTTTTATGTTTCTTAAATCTGAGTGAAATTCCCAGCGTATCTTTCATCTAATTGTTTTTATTATGTTTATTCATTGTGAATCTTATTTCTTATAAATTTTTTGATTTTTTTTGGGTTGTATAATTCCTGTTTTTTGGCATGAAATGTTAAATATCATAAATCAAATGTGCATATTGTATTATTTAATAATGAGGGTATGATACATCTACTTTACATTTTGTTTACATGTCTCTGTATTGATTATGTGTGATATTTAAATAACTAAGTATTTTATATATGCAGTTTGATAGAAAAATTAAAGTTTTGTTTTCTATTATTTTTAAAATGAGAGTTATTTTGAATGGAAAATGCAAAGTTGACCCATTAAAAGCTGGGATATATATGATAACGCTAATTTTATTCAACTAGTGTTATCCATAAAAAATACAACACACAAACGTAAGGAGTTACATTATGGATAGTGTAAAAAAACGACCTAAAACAAAATATACTACATTATTACAAATAGCATCATTATTTCCACTGACCGTTATGAGTGCGGCCTTCGCTCAAGAAAAGGCAAAAGATGCTCAAGACGGATTAGAAATAATTGAAGTCACAGGTACCTACAAAGCATTATCAGATGCGGCCACTATAAAACGTCATGCAGCACAAATCGTCGATGCCATCTCTGCCGGCGATATTGGTAAATTGCCTGACACCAATATTGCAGAAGCCCTACAGCGTGTAACAGGGGTAACTATTGGCCGTGATGAAGCGGGTGATGGCTCATCTTTCCAAATTCGTGGTTTTAGTGAAAATTCCTTAACTATTAACGGTAAAGGTGTGGTAACTGACGGTTTTGATAATCGTGAAAATAACCTTAACGCCATGTCATCATCCATTGTTAAATCTATCACAGTAAGTAAAACACCCACCGCAGATCAAATTGAAGGGGGTAGTGGTGGCTCGGTTGAATTAACCACTTTTTCTCCGTTAGATTTTGAAGATTTTGAGGCGCGTGCAACAGTCGAAGCAAATGACAACTCATTAAAAAGCGATCCTGGCACTAAATTTTCTGGTCTAATTTCTAACCGATGGGAATTAGAAAGTGCAGGTACACTTGGTATATTATTTAATCTCGATAAAGAAAATAAAAATGCTTATTCTGAAGGGGCTGACGTCAGGTACGGTGGTGTGGACAACAACCGAAACTGGAGTCATGATCCCGAAGGCATTGGTCGTTCAATAGCACTACTAAATGGTCTTGGCCAAGCCCCAGATCACGCAGCTTTTGTTCCTCGTTGGGCTGATATCAACCAAAAAGAATTAGAGATTGAAAACACCTCTGTCAATACAGCTATTCAATGGGCACCAACTGATAATTTAAATATTGAGTTTAAAGGTGCCTATAGCGAGTATACGAATCAAAAGTCTCAATCTCGTTTCTCATTGTGCACGCAATGTTTAGGAGGCAATAGAGATGATCGCGGTGAACTAGGTATTACTTTAGAGCCTGGCGCGACTTGGGATACCTTGACACGTGATGTAAACTCAAGTGAATACGATAGTTCAACCATTATGGGTGATTTTGTTTTACCAAATGGCGATATATCGAACCAATATTTCACTTCTGGTCAACTAGCTAGCGGGCAAGTCAGTCGTTCAATGTTAACCTCGGGTATTTGGTTAGCTGATTCTGAAAATAATAACCAAGGTTCGCCACTTAATTCTAATGGTTTTCTTAACATTGAAGAAAAAAGCTCTCTTAATGTCGGTTTAGATATTGATTGGAATATTACAGATACATTTGCGATGTCGGCTAAGTTTGGTAAATCCGAATCTGAGACTGACAATACAAACAGACAAATGAATTTACAAGTAGAAACCTTTCACCCTACAACAGGTAGAAGATTATACCCTAGCCTTGGTTATGACATAAGAGGCGGCGACGACCTTCCTAGTTACGAAGTGTTATGGCGTGAGCCAGTATTAGCTGAAGATGGTGTGACGCGTATTGGTGGGCAAAATATTGCTGGGTTCAATCCTGATTATACCGATCCAGCACAACGCAATGATTTACATAGGTTACAAAATTTACAAAAAGGCATCAGTCGTACTCGTGGTTTTATTGAAGAAGCTCGTTTAGATTTTGATTGGGATGTGGATTTTGCTGGAATTACCAGAGTTGAGTTTGGTGGCCGTTATGACAGTTTAGAAAACTGGAAAAATCGTTCTGATTTCAAAACCCCTTTCAAACCAGGTTTTACGGATAACAATGCTGATGGTATTCCAGATGATATAGATGGTGATGGTTTACCAGATGGCCTAGATAGACGTGATGGTAATCCCCAAAGAACCTTGACTTCATTAGTCGAAGAGCCGTTAGTAGATGGTGGAGACGATGGTTCAACATTTTCTAGTGTCACTTACGACCAACTTGATGAATTTTTTCAGCTACGTGAGGGCATGCAAGGCGTATCAGGTAATTTCCCTGCCAAGTATTGGGCAGCAAGCGGGAGTCCTGTCGCTTGGGATAATTTGATTAACGCTGTTTATGGTGGCCATGATGTTATTTTAAATAACCTACAAACAGAAAAGGTCTTCGAAGATTCAACTGTATTTTATTTGAAATTTAATTTTGAATATGAAGTCGCGGGTATGCCTTTAACCGGTAATATTGGGGTACGGCATGGTAAAACAGAAGGGCAATCAGAAGCCTATATTTCTCACTGTAATATGCCTTGGGAAGTGGACCAAGAAAAAACAGCTATCGTAAGAGCCGAACGTGTCGCTTATGACGAGGGCCCTTTAGCTGATTGGGAAGCGGGTGGAAAAGTCGGTGACCAACCTAAATTTGAACCATCTTTTTGGGATCAACCTCTGTCAGATCACCAAGGGCGAAATCAGCTTGATCCTAATTTGAAGCCAAAAAGTTTTTGTGGAACACGGGAAGAGCCTGGCGGTGATCAACTTGCATTAATATTTAAAGACCCGTTTGTGATTGACGCTAATGCGCCTGCTACAGGTTATATTGCGACAGGTACACCTAACGAAGATGGAGGTTCACTAAATAAAGATTATTTAGCCTCTAGATACGATTATAACTTTACCTTACCTAGCTTAAACTTATCATTAGGTATCCAAGACGACATGTTTGTTCGCTTTGCAGCCTATAAAACCATGGCACGCCCAGGACCTAATGATTTGAGTTTAGATCCTTCTAGTTGGCCAATATATTCTCAAGGTAATCCAGATTTAAAACCATATTTAACAGAATCATTTGATGTTTCTTGGGAATGGTATCAATCAGAAACAGATAGCTTATCTGTTACCTATTTCACTAAAAATTTAATCGATCAAAAAACCCATACTACCGACTTTAACGTTGCATTAAACCGATTAGTACGCCGACCTATTAACGGTGGTGGTGGTAAAATTAATGGTTGGGAGTTGAGTGCTGTTCATACCTTTGATTATTTGCCCGAAGCCTTCCGCGGGTTTGGTATCTCTGCTAACTATACTGCGTTAGATAGTGAACAAGAAACCGAATATGATGAGTATACAGGTAGTAAACTACCGGTGCCTAATCGTTCTGACTCAAGCTACAATCTGCAGTTTTTCTATGAAAACCATGGTTGGAGCGCACGTATCGCTTATAACTGGCGTGATATGAGCTTAAGGTCAGACGGGCAGAATGGTTATCAGGATTTTTCGTTAGGACAAATTGATGAAAACAGAACCGCTTTCACAGGTTCAAACGTTTACACCAATCGTATCGACGTTAGCCCTAGAAGTTGGAATGAAGAATATGCACAAATTGATTTCACCCTAGGTTACGATTTCTCGGATAATTTAGGCGTGATGTTTAAAGCTACAAATATCGACGAAGAAGTTAATCGTTCTTATACGGTTATTCCTGAAGCGACATTTAATCATAATTTGGCGGCTTCCTTCTATCGGTTATCGGTTAATTGGAAGTTCTAATCTTTTCAAGTTAGTTGAATTAAAATGAAGCCCGCTTAGCGGGCTTTTTTTTCGTTACTCTTTGTCCATACCATCTACTATGATTGCACCAAGTGAAGCCGGCATAGCTACAATGATAAGCCGTTTAAGCGCTAAAATTGGCTCACTAATAATTGGAAACTTATTTAAAGCTAACAAAACTAAAGCAACGACAAACAAGGTAATGGAATAGGCTAATGCGATACGGACTAAATACCCCAAAACTCGGTACTTAATGTTTGCTTGGAATAAACTAAAGTAGGTATATTGAGTTAAAAATATTAAGGATAAAACGCTCAATAGCCACAAATTTAAGGAGGGTAGAGTTTCAGCCATGTTCCATGCTTCTTGAGTAAAAGCGATAGGCATAGCCAAAGCAAATGCACCAATCGAAATCTGACTAATATCTTCAAGATTAAAATATAGTTTTTGCATGGGGTAATAAACACCAGTCAATATAAGTCAGAAAATAATAACATTTATGCCCAATAAATGGTCTTGCATAATGATTATTGTGATTTCATTTTAGTCGGCAGGCTATAAATGATTGTTACAGCTGCTTACATCCTAATTAGCAACTATTTAGAATCTTTTTAGTCTCAAAGTTATGTTTAGAAAGGTAGGTCTAGAAAGTGATGAATACTAAATTAAATATTAAGGAATAAAAATGAATCAGAAACTACACAAGTTACTAAAAGAAAACTGGGGGTTTTTGTTATTTGTTTTTATGTTGTTTGCCTCCCGCAGTAGTTTTGCCGATTGGTATATCGTGCCTACAGGTTCAATGCAACCGACCATTGTTGAAGGGGACCGGATATATGTAGACAAAATGGCTTATCGCTTAGAACTGCCATTCACCAATATAGAATTGATGCGAACTGGTGAACCCAAACGTGGCGATATAGTCACCTTTGATTCGATAAAAGCGGATACTCGTTTAGTGAAACGATTGATTGGAGAGCCAGGTGATCGCATTGCTATGCGTGACAATAAGTTAATTATCAATGGTGTTGAAAGCCAATATCAATTTGCAGAAACTAGTTATCAAGCAACCGAGTCTCTAGACAATATTCAGCATCTTGTGCAGTTTGTTCCTGTGGCCAATGCGATAGATAATTTCACTGAAGTCACTGTACCAGCAGGGCATTATTTAGTGTTAGGCGATAATCGCAATAATAGCTCGGATTCACGTTATATAGGTTTTGTACCGGCCAAAGAAATTCAGGGAAAAGCGAAAAAAGTATTAGTGTCTTTAGATCGTGATAATTATTATTTACCAAGAACTGAGCGTACTTTTAAACCCCTAATATAGGGATTACTTGTTATCAGCTGTAAAGTTAATCACCCATTAAGCCACTAGTAATTGGCTTATTTGTTGGTTTAGGCGGGCCATAGCGCCACGATTTTCATTCAAAAATGTCAGGGCATTATTACCAAGCTGTTGGCAAAAATTCTGTTCATTTAATAGTTTTAATATAGTTGTTGTTAGTTGCTCTGAGTTATCGACTATTAATACGCCTTGTTTTTCGACTAGTGATTGATAAATCTGTTTAAAAGTTACGCACATTTGGCCCACTGACAACGGGTATATTAAAAATACAAGGCTCTAAAGGGTTGTGCCCGCCATGATTGACTAACGAGCCCCCAACAAATGCCATGTCGGCAATTGACCAAAATAACAATAATTCTCCCATGGTATCGCCTAGGACTATTTGGGTTTCAGCATTCACTGCAGATTTATCAGTACGACGAACAAAACTAAATTGATGTTTTTTGATTAACTGGGCGACATGTTCAAATCTTGCTTGATGTCGTGGTACTAATATCAGTAATAAATTGGGCTGTGTGGCTAATAATTGCTTGTATACCTGCAAAATTAACTCTTCTTCACCTGGGTGTGTACTACCTGCCACCCAAATAGGTCTTTGTTGGTCGTGGTTTATTGTTGCCCACAAGGATTTTAATTCTCGACTTTGTTTCAATAAATCTTCACTTATGGATAAATCAAATTTAATGCTACCGGTGACCGAGAGTTTTTCTTGCAGTAAACCTAAATCAATAAATCGATTACCATCTTGCTGATTATGGGCGGCGATATGAGTGATATTATCCATCATTTTACCGGTCAGAGGTTTTAACCTTTGGTAACCTGCCGCTGATTTGGCTGATAATCTAGCATTGGCTAGCAGTATTTTGACACTATATTCATGGGCGAAATGTAATAAATTTGGCCATAACTCAGTTTCAATTAATATGAGTAATCGGGGCTGAATTTGTCGTAAAAATCGTTTCACTGCTCTGGGGGCATCAAAGGGCAGGTAAGTATGAAATACACTGTCACCAAAGATGTTTTTAACTTGTTCTGAACCTGTGGGAGTGGTGGTAGTGATAGTCACAGAAAAATGTGGATATTGCTGTTGAATTTGTTTGATCAATGGTGCTGCCGCAATAGCTTCTCCCACAGATACGCAATGAAAACATATACCGTTACGACTATTACTTGGTGCGTTAATATAGCCTAATCGTTCAGCCCAGCGACATCGATAGCCAGGATCGCTTATTCCTTTGTACCATAAGCGGATAAATAATAAAGGCAGTAATAGGCGGATCAGGCAATTGTAGACATATTTTCTCATTATTTCTGCCTCGGCTTATTGCCAATGATCTGCTACCCAAGGGGTGGGTAAAACTTTGCGATACCACTTGCCACTTTTACCAAAAATGGCGTCGGGTGGGTTGGGGTTACCGTGAAACACTACTATTTTGCAGTCTTGTGGTTTTTTAGGCACTTTAAACCATGCATTTAAGCCCTTGTGAATACAGTTATATTTAAAGCTTTTGCACCATGTTTCTGGCCAGTAACTAAGATGTCCAGTATTGGCAACAAACTGTGATAAATACTCTTGTTCGTTACGTACTTGTTGACGAATAGTCTGATGATTAGAGCGAAAGTTTTCTAAAATTTCTGGGTGTTTGCCTATGGTAAAGCGGTAAACAGAGGAGTTACCTGTCACATCTTTTTTGACCCAATCTTTGATAATTGGAAACTCGGCATCGTGTTCAAAGAAACAATCTATGTTGTCTATTATCACCACATCTAGATCAAGAAATAATGCTTGGCCATGTAAGTCATATAAAGGCGCGCTAAAGGTCACGAGTTTGTCCCAACCTCTTTCGGGACCATTAGGAATGTCTAATTTGGGAATAGGGAAATGTTCAATTTCAGGTCGTAAATGACGACTGTCGTCGGTTAAACAAATAAAACGGAAAGGCAGTGTTAAGTGACGTTTCACCATAGAAAACAGGGTGTTGACATAGTTGGCGTGGTATTTAGTCCCCCACTTCATACAAATAATATTAACGGTTTGCATAGTTATTCTCATGGTCAATTCTAGTTCTTAAGCTAGCAACTCGGTGTGAAAAACGTATGAAGTCTATATGACAGCTAGATGAATATTTTTGCCTTACTGCATCTTACTATGGCGGGTTATTAATCTTATTCTCGCCAAAGTTTTTCTACCCAAGTGGTAGGTAAAATATAATGTCTAAGATGTGCAGTGACTGAACGTTTACGCTCTGCTTTGAAAATTAATTGAATATGTTCGGCAGCAGTACGTATAGGTTCATCTGAATGATAACGACCTTGAATTGCATCAACTGGATTTAAATCACCTGGGAAAATCACCACTTTGCTACTTGCTGGACACTTAGCTGGGATAAAATAATTAAAGGGGAAGGTAGGACGGCAGTGATGACGAAAATGTAACACCCAAGGTTTAGGCCAAAATTTAATACCATTTGGGGCATTACGGGTGACGTACCTTTGTTCATATTTGTAGCTTTTTGCTATTTCGGCTGGCGATTTGGAAAATTGTTCTAATAAAGGTAATAGTTTACCAACGGGAAAACGGTAAATAGACGTTTGCCCAAGTCTTTCTAAAGGGTTACTGGGGTTTCTGGCGAGTATTACATCGTCAGGGTTACCAAAGCTAAAAAAGTCGTCTAAATTTCCAGTAATCACTAAATCTAGATCAAGAAACAGCACGGGCCCAGATAAATGTCCCAGTTTTTCATTCCATAAACGACATTTAGGCCAAATGCCTTTTTCGGTGACTGGAAGTTCAAAGTCTAATTCAGGTAAAGGTTCGAGTTTTACTTCCCCGCGGATCCCTCTGCAGTTGTCAGTAAAACAGGTGAAACTAAATGGTGGAGTAATATTGCGGGCAACCATAGCGTACAGGCGGTTAATATACTCAGCACCATATTTGCTGCCCCAGTTTATACAAATAAGCTGTTTTTTTACCTGACTCAAAATGAACCCTAATATTTATGAATGTCTTGACATTATAAACATTAGGATTTGGTCAATTTCATGACAACTCAAATAATTTTTAGTGAATCGTAGATAAAGACGACTAAACAGTGACGGTTAATTCGTAACCTGCATATTTACGCATATTGATTACACGGTCACCGTCTAACATCAGGTATTGGCCTTTTATGCCAAGTAGTGTGCCACTAAATTGGCCTTCTTTGTCTAGGTTAATAGATTTTACTTTTTCTGGATATTGTTGTACTGGATATTGAATATCTATAGCGGGTGAGTCTGTGATATCTATAGCTTGAAAGCCATACTCTTCGATTATTTCATCTAAATCATCTTCTACTTGTTCTAGTAAAGATTCTTTTAAAGCCTGTAAATCAGTTTGTTCAGGAGCGCTTTTTAACATAGTGCGCCAATTGGTTTTATCGGCGATAAAAGATTTAAATGCAGTTTCTACTAAACCACTGGTGAGACGGTTTTGTACGCGCATGATAGCAATAGCCTGTGTTGCCCCTTGATCTATCCAGCGGCTAGAAACGCCATCGGTAACATGGCGAGTGATCCCTACCTTGATAGTGCCGGTATTGGCTAAGTAGACAAAATGATCAGACAAACAGTTCGCTTCGCCCCATTCAGGCTCGCGGCAGGTGCCTGCATCGTAGTGGCAAAGTTCTGGTTTAATGATACAAGTATCACATTGGGCAAGTTTAGTTAAACAACGATAACAATACCCTTGATTAAAACTTTTCTTGGTTAAAGTGGCACAATGTACACAGTGAATTTGACCTGTGTGCTGCATAGTAATGCTTTGGCCTATTAGCTCATTCATTTGAATTTTTTCATCACCTACAGGCAACACATATTGGGCAAGATTGTCTGAATTGGTGCTCACATGCATTTTTCGAATGTTGCCTTGAAATATTGTCATCTCGTTTGCCTTATTTTTTATGTCAGTGATAAACGGCCAGCATGCTACTGATTGCGGGCAATATGTTCAATCTTAATTTGGTAAATAGGCTAACTAATAGGTAAACTCTGGTCCGTTTCGAATCCGCTGCTTTACTTCCAAATTTGGTGTTTACCTTGTTAGACTATATTCAAAATTTATTAAACGACCCAGAAGTTAAAAAACTGCAGGCAGTACAATCTTTATGGAGTGGTTATGGCGAAATTGGCCGTTATTTTAGCCCCAAATTAAATACTAGTGTGATAGTTAAATCTATCCAACCGCCTGCTGAAATAAACCATCCTCGTGGGTGGCACAGTCAAGCTAGTCATCAAAGAAAATTAAAATCTTATCAAGTTGAAGCTAATTTTTATCAACACTATGCCATACATTGTGATGATTTTTGTACAGTGCCTAAACTTATCGCCAGCTCTTTTAATGACGAGTCGACTAAGCAAGTTAAGTTGATGATTCTAGAGGATTTAGATCAAATTGGATTTGCCGGTCGCAAAACCCAAGCTTCACTACAAGATATTAAAGCTGCGATTAAATGGTTGGCCTATTTTCATGCAAAATTTTTAAATACAGATGCAGATGATTTATGGCCAATCGGTACATACTGGCATTTAGCTACTAGAAAAGATGAGTTGGTTGTAATGACAAACTGTGATTTAAAAGAAGCTGCAAGCAAAATTGATCTGCTCCTAAATCAGGCAATATATCAAACTTTAGTGCACGGTGACGCTAAATTGGCTAACTTATGTTTTGCTGAGCCAGCTAAAAGTAATGCCATCGCCGCCGTTGATTTTCAATATGTAGGCAAAGGTGCAGGGGTGAAAGATCTAGTATATTTTTTAGGTAGTTGTTTGCCTGAGCAAAATCTGTTTACATACGCGCCGGGTTTGTTAGATGAATACTTTTCGCAACTCAAACAGGCCATTTCAGAATATAAAATTGACGTAGCTTTTGCCAAACTTGAAACTGAGTGGCGTTATTTATATGCCTTTGCTTGGGCCGATTTTCATCGTTTTATGTTGGGTTGGAACCCGACTCATTTTAAAATTAATAGTTATATGCAAACTCAAACAGATTTTGCATTAACCCAAGATTAAACTTTTACTAGGCCATAAATGACAAACTCAGTATCCCAACAATTAACCACCAATATTAAACGTGCATTAAAAGCGAACTTTATACCGGCTATTTGTCTGCAATGTTTCGCCTTATTTATTGGCTTTAGCTATTTTTATTGGCCGGCGTCGCAAGGTGTATTTCAATTTTTTGCTGATTTAAAAGCTGAAAATGGCGTACCTTATGCTGTGATATCAACCGCACTTTTTGGCGGTGTAGTGCCATTCATGTATTTGTGGATAAAAGGCCGTATTCATTTTTTGCCAATACAACAACTTGTGTTTTATACCGTTATCTGGGGCGGCTTAGGCTGGTTGGTTAATGAGTTTTATCTTTTGCAGTCGCACTTATTTGGTGATGGTTCTGATTGGCAGACAATTGCTCAAAAAACCGTATTTGATCAGTTTGTCTTTAGCATGATGTTTACTTGTCCCTTGCTGACATTGGCACATTTATGGAAAGACCAAAAGTTTAGCTGGTCAAAGACCCATCCTTTACTTGGTCAATTAGTTAAAGTGCAATTACCCACTACTGTATTAACTAACTGGTTAATATGGATACCGGCTGTGTGTTTGATTTATACTATGCCACCTAATTTACAGATCCCTTTATTCAACCTAGTTCTGTGTTTCTTTGTTTTGATCCTCGCTATTTTGAATACAGAACCAGAATAAAAGCCAGCAGCATGATTAACTACAATATGAACTTGATTGCCACAATGATAACAACCCTTTTATGAATAATAGCAATTCGATTGGCGTGTTTGATTCGGGATTAGGCGGCTTATCTATTGCTCGCCGCATTCGCGAAATACTACCAAATGAAAATTTACTGTATGTTGCTGATTCTGCTCATGGGCCATACGGGGATAAATCTGCGGCCTTTATCACACAAAGATCCTCTGCCATAATTGATTTTTTACTCGAACAGAAAGCCAAAACAATTGTGGTGGCCTGTAATACTGCAACAGTGTCATCGATACAAGAATTACGTGCTAAATATAGGGTACCTATTATTGGTGTCGAGCCCGGAATAAAACCAGCGGTTTTTAAAACGAATACCCGTATTATTGGGGTTTTAGCCACAACACAAACACTAAAAAGTACTTCGTTTAATGAGCTGTCTAGCAATTTTTCGGATAAGGTTAAAATTGAAGTGCAAGCTTGCCCAGGTTTGATGGAGCAGGTAGAAGCACTTGATCTTGCTGGACATAAAACAGAGGCTTTAGTTAAAAAATATGTGGGGTCTTTGCTCGAGAGAGGGGTAGATAATATTGTGCTGGGTTGTACGCACTATATTTTTTTAGCGCCCTTAATCAGAAAAATCGCAGGCCCAGCAATAGAAATAATTAATACAGATTTTGCTGTGGCTAAAGAGACTGCGCGGCGTCTGACAGTCGCCAATTTACTTTCAAGTAATTATGCACTAGGTCAAGAGCAGTTTTACAGTAGTGGAGACCAACCTACAGCCACAAAACAATTTAGTTTATTGTGGGGAGAGCCTGTTAGCGTGTCACAATTCTAATTAAAGGCAGCCTTAAGCTGATTAAATCGCGGATTAAGCATACTGTTTTTTGTAACTGTAAATTTGACTAGTTTGTTCTGTGTCATATTTTGATACCTATTAATCGTTTATATAAGTCGTTATTCTATTTTTAACCCCCATTTAAGATGGGCTTGAATTTAATTAGTGAGAATGACTTTGCAATCTGTAAAAACCAGTACTTTGATGAAGTGGCTGTTTGGCCAACTAAAACCCTATAAAAGTAAAGTGGCCTTCGCCATGGCTGCCCTGGTGGTAAGCGCTGGCGCTTGGTTGTTTTTAGGCCAAGGGATTAAATCTGCGGTAGACGACGGCTTTATTGCCAACAATAGTGACAAGTTAGACCAAATGGTTTTAGTGGTGATGGCGATTGCACTGATTGGCAGCATCGCCACTTATTTCCGATTTTATTGGATGATCTGGTTAGGTGAACGAGTCAGTGCCGACATTCGGCAAAAAGTGTATGCCCATTTATTAACCTTATCTCCTGCTTTTTTTGCTAAAACCCGTACAGGTGAAGTGATCTCTCGCTTTACTGCCGATACCACTTTATTACAGTCAGTAGTGGGCATGGGCTTGTCTATGGCTTTGCGTTCATTTGTGACATTTATTGGTGCGTTAATCTTAATGTTGTTCTCTAGCACTATGTTGACCTTGTATGTGTTGATAGCTGTGCCGATCGTTTTATTGCCTATTCGGTTTTTTGGCGCGAGGGTGCGTATTTTTGCTAAAAATAGTCAAGATCGAGTGGCCGATGTCGGCGCTTATGTGGATGAAACTCTACATGAGATACATACGGTACAAGCGTATTCTCACGAAAATATTGATATGCAGAGTTTCTCGGCTCGGATTGAGAATGTGATGTCGGCCGCTCATCAGCGCATCAAATATCGCGCTTTGCTGGTGGCTTGTATTATTGCTATTAGTGTAATTGCCGTCACATTAGTGGCTTGGTTAGGTGCACAATTGGTGTTAACTAACGAACTCAGTGCCGGCGAACTGACTGCTTTTATGTTTTATGCGGTTATGGCCGGTGGTGCGGTAGCCACTATTAGTGAGGTAATAGGTGAAGTGCAAAAAGCAGCAGGCGCCAGTGAACGTTTAATGGAGTTGCTGAATACCCAAACCAGTATTCAATCACCTGCTAGCCCAGAGGCTTTACCTAACGAAGTGAAAGGTAATATTAGTTTACAACAAGTGAATTTTTGTTATCCAGAATCACCTGAAATATCTGTGATTAAAGATGTAAACCTTGCCATTAAAAGTGGCGAACGTATTGCTCTAGTTGGGCCAAGCGGTGCCGGTAAGTCTACTTTGTTTCAATTATTATTACGTTTCTATGATGTGACCAGCGGTAAGGTGTGTTTAGAAAACCAAGATATTCGTAACTTAGCTGTGGAAAATTTACGTGACCAATTTGCTTTGGTGCCCCAAGAGTCGGTGATTTTTGCGGCTACTGTGCGAGACAATATTAGTTATGGCCGGCCAGATGCTAGCCAAGCGGATATAGACAGAGCAGCTAAAGCCGCCAGAGCCTATGATTTTATTATGGAATTACCTGAAGGCTACGATACTAATTTAGGCGAAAGAGGAGTCCGTTTATCTGGTGGACAAAAACAGCGAGTGGCGATTGCTAGAGCTATTTTAGCTGACAGACCTATTTTATTATTAGACGAAGCCACTAGTTCATTGGATGCAGCAAACGAACAACATGTTAAGTTAGCTTTAGATGAATTAATGAAAGGCAAAACCACATTAATTATTGCTCACAGGTTAGCGACGGTTGTGAATGCAGACAGAATTGTAGTGATGGACAAAGGGCAAATTATCGCCACTGGTAGTCACCAAGAATTATTGGCAAGTAATGATTTATACCGTGAATTTGCGCAATTACAACTAGTTAGTTAAGGCCATATCGCGCTGCTAGTTAAAACCTTAGAGTGATAAGATAAAGAGAGCAAAAATAATGAAAATTGCGCAAGTAGGTGAGGAAGTTCTTAGTATTCCTGCAAAAAAAGTTGATCAGGCTGAGTTTGGGCAAGCACCTCTAGTGACGTTTATTGACGAATTGTTAGAGACCATGTTGGCTGCCAATGGCATTGGTATAGCAGCGCCGCAAGTGTTCGACCCTAGAGCCATTATGATTATTGCCTCTCGTCCCAACCCAAGATACCCAGACGCACCTGACATGCAGCCAGAAGTGTTAGTTAATCCTGAAATCTTAGCATTAAGTGAACATACTGTATGGCAGTGGGAAGGCTGTTTGTCGGTACCAGGTTTACGAGGGCGCATTGAACGACCAGATTGGGTTGAGGTGAGTTATTTGTCTCAACATGGTGAAGCTAAACAAGTACGTTATGAAGGATTTTTAGCCCGTATATTTTTACATGAATATGATCACTTAATAGGTAAAACTTGGTTAAACCATATTACTGATACAAAAAATATTATGGCTAATGATGTGTGGATAGAAAAATTTGTCATATGAGTTTACATTGTGAATACCATGAGGGCTGTTTTCTATGGCTCTACTGTAGTTGGCCACTAGCTTTTAGTTTAGTCTTTTCCAATCCTTAACTTTTGGGTTGATAAAGCCCATTTGTTCATATAATTGTCGAATACGACCTTTTTCTTTTAATTTAGCCATGCCAGATGATAATAATTGAAAATACTGTTTTCCGTTTTGAGTGGATTTTGAGGCGACGAAATGGCGAGTATCCTCGATGACCACTTTAAGTCCTTGAAGAGCAGTAATACAAATAGTCTGTTGGCATATTTGAAAGGTTTCTTGATTAGAGAATTCGGATAAAACAAAATCACCTCTTTGAGTATCGAGTAATTTAAATGTAGCTAAATGATGTTCTATTTCTACTACCTTAGGCGTCAGTGTTTTCATTAGTTCTACATCGTGTCGCCACTTACTTATAGTTATCCCTGTTAATTTTTTTATATCAGACTTATTCAATGACTGATTTAATAACTTAGTATTTTTGTTGCTAACGTAAAGTCCTTTTTCAAATTCACCCTTTAGTACAGCTGCCTCAGTGACATTCACGTCTGAATTTTTAAATTCAAATGGCCAAAGGCTAGAGGATAAAGCATCTAAAAGTCCCTTTTCTAATAATAATAAACCACGGAAGTTATTGGGTAATGAATGGAAGTGAGGTTTTAGTTGGTAACCTGTTGCCGATATCGCCTCACATAAAATAATAATCTCACCTAGAGTGCGATCGGTTTGTTGATATTTAAAATCAGGTGGAGATAGGCAAACATCTTGATGCATAAATTGCGGGTATTTATTGTAAGCGCCCACATACACTCCTATTTCAACATGTATTACTTTCTCTGTTTGAGCAAAAGCTATATGCGAAAAAAACCATAACAAAATCAATTGCCAGTTTTTAGCCAATTGTTGATAGAAAAGAAGGATTAGCAATGAAAGGCCATTATGTTTTTCTCTTCTCTAGGGGAGATACAGCATACTGATATCGATATCACTGGTCAATGCACAGGTAGTTTGATTCGTTTACTGTAAAAATACACTACCAATTTTTTCCTAGTCAGTTAGCATTAGCAATGTTGTTAATTTTTAGGTAAATATCTTGTCTTCATTTTCTGTTACTAAAAAACTCGTTGCCTTATTAGGCTTAAGTGTTTGTTCGGCTATTTCTATTGCCGAAGAGACCGAAGTACCAACCTTTTCTCAGTGTATTGCTAGATTGCAAGTACAAGCCTTAGCTGCTGGTGTGTCTGAAGCCACCTCAAATAATATTCTCGCTAAGGTGCAACCCTTAGAACGAATTTTAAAGTATGACCGTAATCAACCAGAGTTTGTGCAAACCTTTACCGATTACTTTTCGAAAAGAGTGACTTCTTGGCGAGTAAATAAAGGCCGTGAAAAGTTAGCGCAACATAAAGAGTTTTTAGCTGAGTTAACTCAAGAATATGGGGTGCCTGCTCATTATTTAATTGCTTTTTGGGGATTAGAAACCAATTTTGGTGGTATCAAAGGTAAAATTCCCACTATTCGAGCGTTAACTACTTTAGCCTGTGATCAAAGGCGTAGCACTTATTTCTCTGCAGAGTTAGTGCAAGCTTTATTGTTATTAGAACGAGAAGGCTTAAACGAAAGTGACATGATCGGATCTTGGGCTGGGGCTATGGGGCATACACAATTTATGCCTACCGCTTATATGAAATATGCCAAAGACGGTGATGGCGATGGTAAAATTGACTTGTGGAACAACGAAAAAGACGCCTTAGCTTCAGCCGCCCATTTTTTGAAAAATTTAGGTTGGCAGTCAGGATTTAGATGGGGTAGAGAAGTGTTATTGCCTGCAGGTTTTGATTATCAACATGCTGGTAAGTCTCATGCTAAACCCTTGTCATTTTGGAATGAGCAAGGTGTAAAAAAAGTGAATGCTAGCCCTGTTGGTGAAGGGGATTTATCCGCAGCTTTACTTATTCCGGCCGGGCATACTGGTTCTGCATTTTTGATTTATGCTAATTTTGATGTGATTTTACGTTGGAATAATTCTGAATATTACGGCATTGCAGTCGGGCATTTAGCGGATAGGATCAGCGGGCAAAAAGCCTTGTCTAAACCTCTACCTGATTTACCTAAATACACAGTGGATGAAATGAAAAACTTTCAAGACAAACTGAATCAATTAGGTTTTGATGTGGGTGTAGCCGATGGCATTTTAGGCCCTGCGACTCGTAAAGGGGTCAGAGGTTTTCAAACTTCCGTGGGGTTAATTGCTGATGGGTATCCATCACTAGAAACAGTCGAAGCAGTAAAAAGTCTGCCTTTACCGCCAGTGTCTAATATATAGGCTAGATCAGGGGGAACAGTTATCGCTGTGCGATATATGCGCGGTGCATCTTTTATTTGCTTCGCTCACCGTCATCCATGACGACTTTAAAGCCGCATCTCGATAACTGCGTCCTGCATTATACTACCTTCCGTCATCATTGGCGGTCGCATGGCAAGTGCAACACTAAATTGAAGCTTGTATAACGTCATAATAAAGGCGCCATTTCTTTTGCAAGAAATGGCGTGTTATGTAATTTGTATATTTTCTTGAAAACTACAAGGGAAAAAATGAATTTACAAAAGTTAGATGGTTATTTTTAGTTAACATTACATAACGCCCCAAATAAATTCTCGTTTTTTGCAAATGAATAAACCTTTGTTAGTGCTTAAATTAACTGGTAACTTACTTTACTAATGTCGTTAAATGAACCTATCGTTTTTTTTTATTTCTTGCATAATTACCAAAGAAGTTAACAGGAGCTTAGGCCAATACACTCTATGTACTAAAAAGGAACTTTAAACATTGAAAATTTTATTGCTTAGTTTATCTGCCGTCTTTTGTTGCTCTTGCGCCACAGTTAAAACTATTTCCCCTGAAAAAAATCATGTTGTTATTAAGCATCAAGGTAAAAAAAGTTATTGCGAGGAGATTCCGCGTATCTACAGCGGGGTTTCATATAACTTTTGTCTTTTATATGGTGAACCTAGCAAAATTGCAAATTTAGGCGGTGGTCTTAATGGTGTGCCTTGGTTTGTTTTTGATTCCATTTTCTCAGTTGTTGCTGATACTGTTGTAATCCCTTACACGATTGTAACCCAATCAAATAAAGGCAATATTAAGGTGAATTAATGTTGTTTTGAAACGTCTTACAGAGACAGCTTTGAAGATTTGGTGCCAACAAAAAACTCAATGGTTTTAACTTGAAAAGTTACTATCAGGACAGGCATGTTTGTGGCTCTTTGCTGATGTATTAGATTATGTAAAGATAGAAAATCAATAAGTGGCAATGAGATCGCGCAGGTGGTCGTATCGATTAATGTTTGAAGGTGTTTATGCAAGATATTTTTTTACAGGCGATTGGGTTTATCGAACAGAATAAGTGGGATGCGGCCCATGAGCTTGTGCAAGATGATCCTAGTATGTTTGGTTCATTATTACATGGTTATTTACACCGTATAGAAGGGGATCTTGCCAATGCGAGTTATTGGTATAGGCGAGCGAATCAACCTATGTTGGAAAATAGTTTAGAGCAAGAGTTAGCAAGAATTAAGCAATTGTTAGCTGAACGCTAAACGTGTTTTTCTGTTTCATTCTGTTCTTCTAGTAAGGCCCCCATGTTGCTTTTCTACAGTAATAGGTATTTAAGTATATGATCGAATATGTCACTGATATGTGGGCACTTTCTTTTGCAGGGGATAAGCAAGGAATACTGTTTTTTGTCGTTATATATGTGTTACTTGTGTGTTTGTATTCTTTTTTTCGGCAAGTGTTGATACGTCAATGGCCGACAACAAAAGGTGTTTTGCGTAGTGCTTCTGTAGACACTTGGGCCGTTACTGAATTTGTTTTATCTGAGCAAAAGTATAAAGCTGATTCATTATATGAATATCAGGTGTCTAATAAAAAGTACCAAGGTAAACGAATATCGCCTTGGGTGATAGTTGCATCTCATAACGCTAGATTCATTCTTAACCAGCAGCTAAATAATATTCAGCAAAATGCCGATGGTACTGTTAATGTACTTTACAACCCTAAAGCCCCAGAGAAGAGTTATTTGCTTCAACCAGGTCTTTTTGGCATGGCCATTACTTTAGCCATTGCTCTTATCCCTTTATTTCTTTATTTGTATGAATATTCGGCAATCTAATAATAAACATCTCTGTGGCAAATAGTATTTATCTATGAAACTGCTTTAGTCTGTTCTTCAATAATGGCTCCCTGCTAACAACATGCAGGAATGACAAACATTAAAGCCAGCAAAAACTATCTCCTATCTACTTCTTTATTCTTTTGCTCGAATCTCGTTTCGAGTTTATCCCGCTCGGCCATCTGGTCTGGGGCTCGTTAATATTTTCCAATAAAAAATAACATAAAGTAAATAAGCTAAGATCCAACATCCAGCGGCGATTAAATAGATATTAATGCTGCTATAAGCTTGTATATGCTGGACGCATACTCGGCTCAGCCCTGCAAATATAATCAGCATAAAGGCAAATTTCATCGCCCAGTGGGGAGTCAGTGTTCTACCAGTATGGCCTAAAGTGATCCTAGCAATCATGGCTAATACTATTGAACTAATTGCCCCTGCCGTTAAGCCGTGTAAAGCGTTGGATGCAGATATTTCTAAACCTACATAGTGCATGACAAACAAACAAAAACTAACAGGTATAAACCAATAAGCCAAGTGTAATGACCAAACTAAAGGTGTACCAAAGGTCACTTGCGGACGCCAACGTATTGCGCGAATACTGTGGCATATAGCGGCAAAGGCGAATACTAGGGCTGTGACAATTTTAGGTAAATACGCTGGTAAATTAGAAATATATATTAGGGTTAAAGTTAATGTAGAGCCCATAACTGCGGTTTCTAACCAAGCTAGATTAGGCACTTTTTCTGTTTTTGTGCCATTGGCGGTAAACATAGGTAATACACGGCCAGCAATAATAGTGATGATCAAGGTGATAGTCATCACTGTGCTGTACAGACCCCAAGTGTAAAGCTGAGGATTTTGCTTTAATACAGACAAATGAGTGAGTAGGTTGCCTATGATTAACAGTGAGAGTACAGGGACAAATATCAGGTTTCGATATTGTTTCACCTTGATTACTAATTGGCCCATGAATAAGGCTGCAAGCACTAAAAAGCTGATATCTACTAAAGCGGTTAACCATAAATAGGGCGAAATATTAGTTAAAATCAATATACGGCCAGCCAACCACACAGTAACAAGTGCGGCTAAAGGTATGCCGTGAGTGGCACGTAAGCCAGTCCAGTTTTGCACCGCGGTTAATAAAAAACCGACTATTATGGCAGCAACAAAGCCAAACAACATTTCATGGGCATGCCAAAAAAACATGCCGCCATACGGTGATAATGAAATATTTCCATTTAGAAATAATGCCCAAGTAGCCATGCTAAAAATGGCAAAAATACTGCCCATTAAAAACAAAGGTCTAAATGCTTGTCGCCAAATAGCTGGGATTTTTTGTTCCACCGTCAAGTCAGAAATATTCATACTCTCAGTCCAATCGATTTAAGATACATTTAATATGTATCTTTTATAAGGTGCATATTAAATGTATCATATGGCTGTGTCAATCATAGGCCAGCTAGATCATTTTTTAGGTAACTCAAATGCAACTCACTCGATATACAGACTATGGCTTACGTACCCTTATATATTTAGCTTTGTTGCCTGCTGGGCGTAAGGCAAGTATTGATGAAATTAGTCAAACTTACGGGATTTCTCGAAATAACCTGAACAAAATTGTCCATCAGCTGGGTAAGGCAAACATTATACAAACTCAAAGAGGAAAGGGCGGTGGCATATTTTTGGAGCAAGCCCCAGACAAAATCAATATTGGTGATATGGTGATGTTATTAGAAAATACCTTACAAGTGGTTGAGTGTGAGAAACCCGCTTGCTGTATTTCACCTGCATGTAAATTAAAAGGTATATTTGCTGACGCCACTCAAGCCTTTATCAGTAGTTTAGAAAGGTATTATTTATCTGACTTGTTATTAGAAGAACAAAAACCTTTATTACACATTTTGCTTTAACATACCTGAATATACAGTTGTTAACTTTGTGGATGATAGGCAAAATCTATAACGCCACAAACAAATCAATATTGAAAGTTATAAGGAATAATAGATGATAAAGGAACATGGCCAGTTGTCTGCAGCCCAAACTATATCTCTTTCACTAGACGACGCTCAAATACCTAGATTATATATCGCTATTATTGCCTTGTTACAGGGCCTTACCCTGACCTATTTATATAAAAGTGTGGAGTATGAGTTGTGGCCTGGTACTGATTTAACTTGGCTTGTTGCTTTGGTCACCTTTGTGATTAGTTTTCCTAGTTTGTTTTTATTAATTGCTAGTAAACATGACTATCAAAGCATCATTAAATATTTGTTGCCATTTTCATTATTTATTTCACTGTTGGGCGCATACACAGGGCAACAAAATACTGCATTTCCTGACATAAGCAGTAGCTTATTTGTTTTTACGTTCGCGACTTTAATTGCTTGTTTTAAAGCCATTATGTACATAAAACTATTGGTCAATAAAGAAGGCATAGATTATCAATCTTTGTTTGCTGCGTCGTGGCGAAATGCCATTATTTTTGCCCTTACTCTATTATTTATGGCTGTGTTTTTTGGCATTTTGCATTTGGGGGCTGCGTTATTTGACCTCTTGGGTATAAAGTTCTTTACCAGATTGTTGCGCGAAGAATGGTTTTGGGTTCCGGCACTGACATTAGCTTCGGCATTTGCTATCCATATCTTTCGTAAAATAGCCTACCTTGCCGACAATATATCTACCATTTTACAAACCTTAATGACCTTTTTATTGCCGTTACTTATTTTTGTTTCTTTAGGTTTTTTGCTGACTCTACCTTTTACTGGACTTGATAACTTGTGGCAGACCAAGTCAGGCAGCTTTTTACTGTTATGGCTGATTGCCCTTACTTTATTTTTTGTCAACGCCATTTATCTTAAAGGTAATAACAACAAGCCTTATCATTTTATTGTGCATCGTTTTATTTTGGTAGGGGTGGCGATATTACCGGTCTATTCCGCTATTTCTGTGTATGGAATACTAACTAGAGTTGGCCAATACGGTTTTACTCCCGATCGTTTATGGGCTTTGAGTATTTGGTTTCTCCTCAGCTGTTTTGTGCTTGGGTATTTTATTGGCATTGTTAGATTGCGCGACAACTGGTTGATTATCCAAAGTAAAGTCAACGTAATCATGGGCTTAGTAGTAATGGCTTTTGTGTTATTGGTGAACTCGCCGGTATTAAATTTTAAGGCTATATCCAGTCACAGCCAAATGGCCAGATATTATGATGGTGATATTTTATTGAAAGACTTAGAAATTTATTTCTTTAGTCGCAAATTAGGCAAACCTGGCTACCTTGCTATGCAGCAATTAAAAACTGAAATTGCACATTCCAACCCAGAAATAGCCGTGGTGATAGATAAAAAATATAGTTACATTGAAGAGCAAATGAAACGTAAAAAAGTCAAATATGACGATGCTCCAGAGCCAACAGTCGAGATCATTTATTGGCCAAATAAGGATAGTTTTGATGCAGAGCTAATGGCTTATCTTAGTGATAGCAAAAACCACAGTAACAGATGGACCAATATTGAATATCGGTTATCTATCGATTTGGATCAAGATGGTCAGCCAGAGATGCTTACCATAGGCGATCAAGGTGGCTACTTTCGGGGTAAAATTTGGTCTAATGATAAGGCCCGTTGGGATAGTCAGAGTATTCGAATTGATGTCCCTAAATATAAAGATTTAGCATACAGCTTGCAAAATCTAGAGGTGAAATTGTCCGCACCTAAATATAAAATTATTGACTTAGACGGTATTAAAATTGATGCTAATTGATTGGATAATTTAAGATAGTCGCTAGCTACAAAGATCGGCTGCCAGCAGCAGAAAAATATAAAGAGCAATAGCTGATCCTAGTAAATAGCTCAGCACAAAAGCCAAATAATTTGCCAAATATTTCCAGCCTTTGATGCTTGTTATTTAACTAATGGAAAGCGTGATTAAACTGACGTTTTGGCTTTTTAACTCTGTGGCAAATTTTAGGTTTTTAATCTTATCTATGAAACCTTCGGGAAAGTTCGTTAAAACTAGCGATTGAATCTGTTATGTTATTTTTCGGCGACTTACGCTGATCTATTCTGTCTCTGCCACCTTTTATGTTTTGTCATTAAACATAGTTTTCATTTGATTGGCAAAAGCGACAAATTTTTCTTTAATCGTGCGTTTTATTTTAATGTCTAGTCCGCCTAATATCACTATGCCTTCTATGGTTATGGTGGGCGCTTGCCTTGAAGCTATTGAAGGCGCTGTGTTGTCCATACCAGCCAGTATACAAAACGCTTTTGATACAACATTGACGTTTTCTGGGATATAAATGTTGTCACCACCTAACAGGCAAAAAATCTTCACCGTGACATTTGGAGTGGTAAATATGGCATCGGTAAAATCAATCTCTGAACCACCTAAAATACTAAAAATTCGGATTTCACTGGGCACTGTCCATTGACCGCTACGAGTCGTTCCTCCTAGTATATTGACTATAGTATCAGGTGAATTTGAGTGACTAGTAGCGTAATTGATATTGAATTGACGTTCTTTTTCTGCCGCATATTGATTATCTTTTGGCGTTTCTAAATCTTGGGCTAGCTCGACTATGTCTTGATGATTTGAACTAGCCATAGCTTGGTCTAGTCTACGCTCAAAGGCTTGGTCTGAAATTACCCCATGACTGTAGTTATAAATAAGTGTATCTATTACTTCTTCACGTACTTTTTCAATTGGACGATCTTCGAGAATAACAGCCATAACTTTTCCTATTGGGTAATTAATGTTTTAACTATTGATATTAGTAGGCAGTAACTATGCCATTATATATATGTAATAAATTCAATGGTTTATATTTTTATCAAAAATATATATTGTTAAAAACACTAATTTTTAGCTATTTTGCTTACCCTTAGGTATAAAACTAACAGTGACTTTTGCTCCGCCTAATTCACTCTCGCTAATTTCCAGTTTACCTTGATAAGCTGATACTAAATCTGACACTACGGCCATACCTATACCTTGTCCTTCTTTGTAACTATCAAGGCGAGTGCCTCTTTCTAATAAATCTAATTGTTTATCTTTTGGAATACCGGCGCCATCATCTTCTATAATAATGGCTATCTTGTTAGTTTCTTCAATCGTACTGACTAATACTTGATGTTTCGCAGCTTTACAGGCGTTATCCACTAAGTTGCCTAAAATTTCCATCAGATCAGTGCTGTCGGCTTGAAGTTGAATGCTGGTATTTATTTCTTTGAAATCTAAAGTTAGCTGTTTATCGGCATAGACTTTACTCATGGCGTTGAGTAGCTTTTTGATTAACGGAGATATTTCTACTGCTCTTTCAAATGCGCTTGAAGCGCCAGCTGCGGCTCTTTTAAGTTGTCTTTGTATCTGTTTGTCGATTTGTTGAATGGGCTCTTTAGCATCACTTGGTAAAGCTGCATTACCCGCTAATACTGCTAAGGGGGTTTTTAAACTGTGAGCCAGATCACTTAAGCTATTTTTGTAGCGGCTTCTTTGTTGCTCTTCAGATTCTAATAGATGGTTAATGCTCGTTTTTAATGTCTCAAGTTCCGGAGGATAGTTTTGGTCTATACGTTTTAACTGGCCTTTTTCAGCCCGCAGTATTTGTTGATTGAGTCGACTAATTGGCCGTAACGCGGCATTCAGACTAATTAATAATAATACCAACAGCAATAAGGCAATCAGGCCTAGCCAATTCCATAAGGTATTGGCAAACTTTTGCTTTTCTGAGTTGAAAATCGTTTTATCTTGTAACACATAAAAACTCACCGCACGGTAGCCATTGGTACTTTCAAATTCCGCGGTATAAGCATATAAAAAGAACGAATTATCAGCTGGTAACTCCTCAAGGAATAATTCATCGCCTATTTGGGGGAAGGGGATATCAGGCATTTTTTGCCAGTGTAAGGTAGAAAACGATTTCCACAGTATGTCTTGCCCTGATTGAATAAAAGCATATAAACCCGAATCAGGAATATTAAATTGATCGTTGTATAGCTGCTCGGGCATAGCAACTTTATTTTTTTCGAATTCAAACTCTGAGACTAAACTCAAACTTTGCACCCTAAGTTGCTGCAACATAGATTGGGTTAAACTGCTATTAAAGGCCTTTTCTAAAGTCAAAACAGTGAGCGGAATAAAAATCAGTAAGGTTAATAGTGTTGCGGCAAATATCCTTAATCTTAAGGATATATGTTGAATGAACTTAGAGTTCACGATTGATTCTATAACCTCGGCCGCGCAGGGTTTCTATTGGGTTTATGCTGCCTTGAGGGTCGATCTTTTTACGTAATCTACCGACAAACACTTCGATTACATTGCTGTCTAAGTCAAAGTCTTGATCATAAATATGTTCGGTTAGTTCGGTTTTTGAAATAATTTTTTGTGGATTTAATAATAAGTATTCGAGCACTTTATATTCATAGGCTGTGAGTTCTATGTATTGGCCATTGATACTCACTTCTTCACTTAGAGTATCTAGGCTGATAGGCCCTTTTTCGATGACGGGATGTGCTTTACCTGCCGCCCGACGAATGAGTGCTTTGACCCGGGCTAATAACTCTTCATTATGAAAAGGTTTGGTTAAATAGTCGTCAGCACCAGCATCTAGGCCCTCTACTTTTTCTTGCCATCTGTCTCTTGCCGTTAAAATTAATATTGGACAAGTGACATCATTCTTACGGGCTTTTTGGATAACTTCAAAACCATCTACCACAGGTAAACCTATATCGATTATGGCTAAATCGTATGGGTGTTCGGCCAATAAAAATAGGGCTTTAGCTCCGTCGTCAGCTAAATCGACGCTATAGCCGTTTTGCTGTAACAGTGTATCGAGTTGAGTCAGTAATCGACTGTCGTCTTCTACAATTAATACACGCATAATTAGTCCTTAGTTCCTTGTCTGCTGACTTTTCCTGATTTTTTGTCTACATCAACTGACACTACGCGGCCTGATTTTTGTAAAACTTTAACCCGATATTTACTTTTAATTTGATCCACTTTTAATACTCGACCTGTGACTTTTTGTTGAGCTTTGAGTGCCGCTTGAGTTTTGTTCAAAGTATCTGAATTAGGTTGATCAGCAGCTACACTAGTTGAGCTAACAACTATGTTTAATAAACAAATAACTATGAGTCTGCTTAAAGTAGATAATTTCAATGTTCTGCTCTAATTCAATTGTGGATTTACATTCAGTTTACCCCATTCAATAACTGACTTAAATGTACTTAAGATCAATGAATGAGGAAACTTTCATTTTTATTAGTGATAAATACGAATATGTTTGTTTGGTTTGTTTTTACTAAATGTTTGGTAGGTTCTACCTTTTTTTACATAGCTCACTTCATAACCTTTTAACACTCTTTGTTTACTGGTTGTTTGTCTGTGTACTTTGGTATCACAATAACTTTGCGCCGTTTGCTTTGAATGATGATCGATTTTATGTCCAATCGCTCCACCAATTATCGCGCCGGCAATAGTATTGATCACCTTGTGACGTTTATTGCTAGTTGCATGGGCTATACTGCCTCCAATCACTGAACCTATGACTGTGGCATTGTGTTGCTTTGAATAACTGATAGTAGGACACGACTCAATGTTCCGAGTAACAGCGACATATTCGTACACTGGCGAAACATTGACTACACGAGCTTTATGGTAGCTTTTATGGTTATTTGCTTGGGCTAAAGGTGAAGCTAACAATAAGATGATGGTACTGGCTATTAGTCGTTTCATAAGATCACTCCTGTATTAAGTGATGCCTATGCTAATAGCCTCAGGCTGAACTTTAACTGAATTAAACCTTTACCATACAAATTAAAAAAAACTATAGCTTTTTATATAAAGCGCGGGCTTGTTCGTTTTCAGCAATATTTATGTTTGTGGCAAACAGTGTCTCTAATTCTAATTTTGCTTCTTGCTTCAGGCCTAATTTATCCAAACTTACGGCAATATAATAATGAATGGCTGGATTTTTTTGGCCAATTGCGACGGCTTTTCTTAGTAACTCTAAACCTTTATTTGCCTGTTTTTGTTGGGTTAATAGCCAACCATAAGTGGTTAAAACTTGTGCGTTATTTGCGTCCAGTTCAAAGGCTTCTTTGGCATACACAAAACTGGTTTGTTTGTCACTTGGCATATATACATTGGCTAACCTAGTTAACATAGCTGGACGGTTAGGTAACTCTTGGTGTTTTAGTAATATTTCATAGTGGTAAGCTGCCTGCTGCATATCACCTTTATAATAATAATATTGCGCTAACAAGTTTCTAGGAAAGTAACGTTGCGGGTAGGTTTCTACAATTTCATCTATTTTGTTTTTGAATAAAGTATCAGCTAAGCCGCTTGTCGTCAGGGCATACATTTTCGCCAGAGCCAACTCATATTGATCGCTAATATTTAAGGTTTGTAAATAAAGCTCATTGGCTTTATTCATATTGCCCATTTGTTCCGCTAATCTGGCTTGTAAAAACGTCACATCTGCTGATCCTGGAAACTTTTTGCTGATAAGGGCAACTTGTTGAATCGCTGTGTCGGTTTGTTTGTGATTTAACAATAATTCAGTGAATTGGATAGCTAAGGGTAAACTATTTGGTTGAATTTGTTGGGCTGCACTGAGTGAATTGATAGCGGCGGGTAAATCATCAGCCATCAGTTGTAATTTACTTAAGGCGATTAATAAAGCTGCATTTCCTTCGGCTATTCTAGCTAAGGCTTGGATTTCATTCTGACTATTCACCTCGTCTTTTAGGGTCAAATAAATTTGTGCTTTTTGGATCACATATTTAGGATGGTTTCTTTGAATTTTACTTAACTTACTGAGTTGGGTTAGGGCATTTTGTAAATCACCTTGGCTAAGGTGAATAGAGGTGACACCTTCTAAAGCTTCTATATTCTCTCTGTCTACTATCAACACTTTTTTGAAATTAGCCATGGCTAGATCTAATTCATTTTGGGTGACTTGAATTTTTGCTAATAACAATAGGGCAGGGGCATACCTAGGATTTAGGTTTAAAATCTTTGCTAAAATGGATCTGCTTTGTGCATAGTCTGACTGTAAAAAGTAAGTACTGGCTAAATTTATTTGTGCCGAGACTAAGTTTGGTTTAATCGCCAAAGCTTGTTTTATATAGCTTTGTGCTTGTTTTAATTGGTTTAACTTAAGTAAAACCGCACCTTTTATATTTAATTTAAGTGGGTCATCAGGCTGTAGCGCTAATAATTTACTGATGCTTTCATCGGCTTTTATAAATTGTTGAGTTTGTAAACTTAATACACAATGTACAAATAATACCGCTTGGTTATCAGGAAATTGAATAGTGAGTTCTTCAATTTTGTCTAGGCCTTCTTGTATTTTACCTCTAGAAATCATTAACTTAGATTCTAATAATTGTATTTGTAAATTATCAGGATATTGAGGTTTAAGAGTTTGCAATAGAGACAATGCTTTGAAGTTTTTACCACTATTTATATATAAATCACCTAACATGGCCATGACATCGGGTAATGCTTGGAGCTCTTGTTCTTTACTTTCTAAGGTTTCTACTGCGTCTTTTTCTTTGCCTAAGGCAATGTAGCTTTTGGCTAGTAAGATAGAAGGGGATAAGTCATCGTCATCTAATTTTCTTAAATTCGTAAAATCACGCACTGCATTTTCAAAGTTCTGCTCTCTGAAGGCCACTAAGGCTCTTAAAAACAATAAGGATTGCTCTTGATTGACATATTCGTCTGGCAAGTTATTAATTTTAGCGGCCATTTCTTTAAATTTTTCTTCAGCTTCAGCTTCAAGTTCAGTATTTTGCTGTAACCAACTATTTACCAATATTGCGAATGGATCATCTGGTGAAGCTATCAATATGTTTTGTACGGTTCTTTTCGCATCATCACTTTGATTGGAAGCTAAATAAACATCGGCTAAATGACGTAAAATTAAAGGGTCGTCAGGCGCTAGATCAAATGCTGTCTGTAGATATGATAAAGCAAGTTCTAGCTTATTTTGGCTTCTGGCTGTTAATCCTTTTAGTTGCCAGGTGGTGGCATTTTCGGGACTAATTTCTAAGGCTTGGGCTAAAAAGCTTTCTGCTTTGGCATAGTTTTTCAGAATTAATTCTATTTGTGCTAAACCATTTAGTTGTTCAGTTTGATTAGCTGCTAATGATCCTATTGAGGTAAAACTTTGCTTAGCACATTCATAGTTTTTAGCCTGCAAACAGGCTGATGCTCTAAGCCTTTGCCAATCAATTTTTTGTTGAGTGGAAAAATTACTAAATTGACCAAAATCAATTATCTCTTCATATTCTTTACTTTTTAATAAGGTTATCGCCCAATAACTTGCAAATGAACTAATATCTGCCCCCTGCATGATTGCTTCATCAAATTCTACTTTAGCCATAGCAAAATGGCCTAGTTGAGCGAGTAATTTACCCATTAATATTTTTGATGGCAGATTTTCTGGATCGGCCAGTAAGGCGTTTTTTAAGTGGATCATCGACTCGTCAAACTGCTCCTGATTAAAGGCTGACAAGGCTTTTTCGTAATGGATTTGGCTATTGGCAAATGCAGAAGATGAAAAGTATAGACTCAATGTAAAACATGCTACTGCAAGGATGCTTTTTACAGAAAGGCTAAAACATAAGACGCGCATTTATTTCCCTTAAATTAAAATAAAAAAAGACGGATAAATCCGTCTTTTAAATCATAACAGTATTGTCAGATTAACTGCAATATAAGCTTATTTTTTGAATTTACGATAACCCATAAAAATTAAACCTAAGGTTATAATTAATGCCCCTGTTGGAGCTGGCACTTCACTTGTGGGTGGGGTTGTTGTCGGCGGTGTATAGGTAAATAATTCGTTGTGTAGCTGCTTGTCGGAGGTCAATGACTTAGCTACTAAACCACCATCTAATGAACCGGTTGTTAGATTGATTGATGCAAGCGGCGCAAGAACAGAGCCGTTCCACCCGTCACCGGCAATATTAATTTCTCCTTTTGCATCATAAAAGTTCCATAAAACTAAAGGGGCAGCTTCTGTTTTAGTGAAATTACCGGAAGCTTTAGCATTAATATTAATAGTTCCTGAACCAGCTACATTAATTATTATGGGGGTTGTGGGGTTAACGTCGAAGGTTAAGCTTAGATTTTGGTCAGCTAGTATTGAAGCGTCAATATTAAAAACATTTAAGTCCAGTGAGTTATTATTTTCAAACTTACCAGCACTATTTAATGTGCCTGTTGAAGAAAGGGTCTCAAAATGAGCACTATCATTAACTGCTTGATCCCATATAGCATCAAATTCATTTTGAGCATCGGTCATATTAGTAATTGCCGAACTAGTGCCACCGTCATTATTGTAGGTAGTACCGGTTTTAGTTCCATATAAAATATTGTTGCCTTTTAAGGTCCTAACCGTACCACTGATATCTCCTAAAACAACAACAGCATCAACGCCTCCGCCCTCAATGCGTGCTCCGACTTCAGTAGTACCACCTTTTATATCTCCCCCAACTAATATTTTTTCGTATATATGGCTATTATAATCTAAATCCTCAGACAAGATTAAATTATACGATCCCACATGTGCATTAGTGTTTACCACATAATCAGCATCGCCTGGAGCTGGCACACTTGCTTGGGCTTGGCTCGATAATAGGCCTAAAGTAATAAGGGCGGCAGACAAAAATTTAATATTCACGTGTTATACCTTTTTAGATAGTGACGATATATATAGTTACCTAAGCAATAATTGAACCAAAATTATAAGTTGATGTTCCTTAGGGGGATTAACATGTTATTAACAAATTGTAAAAAGATACTTGTAAATTTATCTGACACATTAGTCTGTTATTAGAAACGGCGTATTATCCGGTGTGGCGGGGGTTGATACAATCCACATAAAGACTGTGTTTTTGTCTGTGTGTATAGATATGAATACTTAAAGGGGTCGTACCTATTTCATCCCACATTTTGCTGTGGGCTGCAGATGGACAAATTGCCGTGCGCAGATAAGATTTTTGTACTTCTTTGCTCATATCTAAAGGTGCAGGTATCTGTATATAGGCGTTGATTTTTCCACCACGACTGCGAGAGCCTTTATATCGCCAATCTCCCATAAAAAACGTTTGGTAAAATGCGGCGTTAACAATTTTTAAGGTATTAACCGTAATAAGGGGGGGAGGTTGGTCAGAACTCGATAGGTCTGTACCTGCCGTTTTACTTTGGATACAACTGCTTAAAGCCATACACATTATAAACATGGGCAGACTAGATTTAATTTTATTAATGGTACTTATTTTCAACTGATTGCTCATACAACACCTAAACATCTTGGCTAACCTCAGTTTAGTTATCGGCGATAGTATGAATAACTCAATGATTAATTGTGCAGGGGGCGCTAACCCTTGTTAATAATCTACTTTTTTACGTAACGCTTTTGTCCTGCCAGATTTTACTTTGCTATCCACTCGTTTGATTTGTGAACCTCTAGTTGGACGGGTGGCGCGTCGTGCTTTTTGTAATTTACCAGCTTCGATCAATATAGTCGTCAGCCTGTCTAGGGCATCCTGCTTATTCATTTCTTGAGTACGGTGACTTTGCGCTTTAATAATTAAAATCCCCTCTTGGGTGACACGTTTGTCTGAGCCTGATAATAACTTTTGTTTGACGTACTCTGGAATGGCCGCGATCCGAATATCAAATCTAAGATGTATTGCACTAGACACTTTATTGACATTTTGTCCGCCCGCACCTTGAGCACGCATGGCGTTTAATTCAATGGCAGGCATCAGGTTTTCGATATTGGGTTGATACAATTTTAAGCTCCTGGAAAGGCTAAAATTTTGCCTAGCCCTAAGGTAAATAACCAAACTCCATAGGCACTATGTTCTAAACTGACTAGCACTAAAGATTGGCTTTTTTTAAAGGTTAAGGTAAACAAAACTCCGCCTACAAAGGTCAAAATAAACACTAAATTATTCGCTAAAAATGTGTGAGCCAGACTAAATATGAAGGCATTTAAAAGCAAAAATAAATAACGGCTAGACAGCAAATGTTGGTATCGGCGGATAAAAAACAAACGATATAAAAACTCTTGGGGATAAACAGAAAACAAGGCGTAAAATAAACTGACAGCCAGCCATAACCAAGGGGTGGTAAGTACCACAGAAAATAAAGTTTCAGGGAAAATGTACCAAACTAAAGCCGTCGAAATAATGACAAAAGTAATAAAGCGTAAAGTCATGGCAGTTGTAAAGTTAAAAGGTTTTTTGCCGACTAATTCAGTTTTTACAAACCAATTTTGTCGACGAGAAATTGTTATACAGCAAACCAATGCCGCTAACACATAGCTTAACTTGATAACAAAATGGACAGGTGTGGCCAATAAAATAGGGGTAATAACAAAAAGAGCAAACATCTCAATCCATAGATAAGAATTGGATGGGTTGCTCTTTTTTGTGTCAGCCAGTATTGTCGACATATGTGACTAAGGGAACACTTTTTTGTAAGGTTTAACCGTTACGGTTTTATATACGCCAGCTGCCATGTAAGGGTCGGCAGCGGCCCATTCTTTAGCTTGCTCTAAACTATCAAAGTCTAAAATAACCACAGAGCCAGTAAAACCAGCTTCACCGGGATCATCACTATCAATAGCAGGACAAGGTCCAGCAACTAAAAGGCGACCTTGGTCAGTCAATTCTTGTAACCTAGCTAAGTGAGCTGGTCGAGCTTCTTTGCGCATTGGTAAACTGTTTTCCACGTCTTCGCTATAAATCACATACCACATGGTAGATTTCCTATTGTTTATTGAGATTGAAAAATATTGTCAGTTTCGCTGACCTTGATGCCAACTAACTGTTTGGCTATTAGATCAAGTAGATGAACTTGACCAACAAAATGGAACACTTGTTGAGTATGACTAACTGATTCATTGGTTTTGAGTGCTCGCATTGGAGCCGAGCTTTCTAATTCAAAAAAAGCCGAGTTGGCTAATAGACTGCCATCCATATTGCCATGGTTGTAGGCATTGGTTACATCGCCTTTTATGCCATTAGTATTTTCTTGTTCTAAGGATATAGGGTAGGCAGCTTGCTTATTCAGAGTAAACTTAATCACAGTTAAACGCTTTAGTGAAGGAGAGTACGACAAAATTAAGTTGCCACTAATAGCCACAGGAATGCCTATTTTACTACGGTATTTACCGTCGGTTTTGTAAAAGATTAAATGCTCTTTACTAATTAATCTATCGCCATATAAGTCATATAAATAACTCTGTGCAGGGGCTTGTTCAGGGGTAATGGTAAACATAGAAATATTATCATCAGAGCCTTGTAACATGGCCATAGACCAAAGTGTGATCAACCCTTTATCCACATGCCAATTATCACCTAGATTAGTCAGCTCTGTATCCGAGCTGTAGGCCACTTGGTTGACTGCTTTGGGTAGTTGTATATTTAAATGTTGTTCAATTTCTGGCTTATTTAACAGGGTGATTTTTCTATCTAACTGGACTGAAAATTGACTGTTTTGATGATTAATTAACTGTAAATTTTTTTGAAAATGAACTGTTTTATTATTGGCTAAAACAACTGAGTAGTTTTTCTCATTAAGGGCTGTAGGCACTTGCCAGTTTTCTGATTTTATCTCTTTACCTGCAGGATAAAATAATGAAAATTTTGAGCCTATGGGTGCAATCCAAGTCCTGTCTTCGCCGCCCACATTGCCTGTTTTGTTTTGTAGCGCTTTTTTATCTAACCAAGCATTACTTAGCCCTTTAACACCAGTGGCGGTACTGGTTAATACTCTGCCTTGGTGTTGCGCCGACAATACAAGTTGGCTTTGCTGATCTTTTGATTTAAGTATGATGGGTGAATCAAACTGCTGAATATAATCTAAGTCTTCGGCAAAGTTATTGTTTGCCAACACCTTAGCTGATAAACAGCTAAGGCCTGTGAGCAAAAGTACTAAGTAAAGTTTCATTGTCAGGCCTATTTGGTAGCTTGTTTCATTTCGCTAACAAATGTTCTTAGTTTATCGAACATGACTTCAGGCTGTGCAAGGTTTTCTGCCACTATGTTAACTGTTGCTGAGCCTGATATTGCACCAGCCGCGCCAGATTTTATCGCATCTGAAACTTGTTGTGGAGTGGAAATACCAAACCCTAACAGAGGCGGTGCTACTTTGTATTGCACTAATTTTTCAATTAATTCACTGGCAGGAATGGTCACAGCAGTTTCAGCACCTGTTACGCCAGCCCGGCCTAAGAGGTATGTATAACCCTGGGATTTTTTACCGATCTCAGACAAGGTTTCATCGCTAGCATTAGGTGGTGCTATCAATATTTGTTTAACTCCGGTTTGTTCCGCCATGGCAATAAAACGATCTGCTTCACGTAATGGTACGTCAGCAATCAATATTGAATCGACCCCTGCATCAGCTGCATCGGTGTAGAATTTCTCAATACCACGCTTAATCACTAAGTTGCTATACAACAATAAACCAATAGGAATATCGGCGTTAATTTCACGTACTCTTTTAATTACCGAAAAACATTCTGTGGTTTTAATTTTGTGACTTAAAGCACGTATTGCTGCTTGTTGAATAGTAGGCCCATCAGCAATAGGATCTGAATAAGGAAAGCCTAATTCTAATGCATCAGCACCGCCTTCGATTAAGGCCTTAATTATATTAACCGAAGTATCTACATCCGGATCACCAACCATCACAAAAGGAACAAAAGCCCCTTCGTTTTTACCATTAAGTTGGCTGAACATGTTTGCGTAACGATCAGTTTCTATCAGAGCGTTAGTCATTATTTTGCGTCTCCTAAAATACTATGGACGTGGGCTAAATCTTTATCACCGCGGCCTGATAAGTTCACCACAATAATAGTGCCGTCTTCTGCTTCATCAGCCATGTCTAAGGCGTGGGCTAGGGCATGAGATGATTCAAGGGCCGGGATAATACCTTCTTTACGAGACAGCAATTGGAAGGCATTTAATGCTTCTTCATCGGTTACCGATACATATTCAGCACGGCCAATATCTGATAAATAAGCATGTTGCGGACCCACAGCAGGGTAATCTAAACCTGCAGAAACAGAATAAGATTCTTCTATTTGGCCATCGTCATCTTGCATGATATAGCTATAAGCACCATGTAAAATACCGGTTGTGCCTTGGCCAATAGCAGCACCATGATCTTTGGTATGTACACCTTTACCTGCAGGTTCTACACCCACTAAGCGCACACTAGATTCTTCTATAAAGTCAGCGAACATACCAATTGCGTTTGACCCACCACCAACACAAGCAACAACTGCATCGGGCAAACGACCTTCTTTTTCTAATATTTGCGCTTTGGTTTCTTCACCTATCATGCGGTGGAATTCACGTACAATTGTTGGGAAAGGGTGGGGACCTGCGGCCGTACCTAATAAATAGTGGGCTTTGTCATAACTGCCAGACCAATCACGCATGGCTTCATTTACTGCATCTTTTAAGGTACCAGAGCCGGAATTAACTGGGATCACTTCAGCACCCATTAAGCGCATTCTAAATACGTTAGGAGCTTGACGTTCTACGTCTTTTGCGCCCATATAGATACGAGCTTTAAGACCCATCAATGCACAAGCAAGAGCGGTGGCGACACCATGTTGTCCAGCGCCGGTTTCCGCGATAACTTCGGTTTTACCCATGCGTTTAGTTAATAACGCTTGGCCTAACACTTGGTTAGTTTTATGTGCGCCGCCGTGAAGCAAGTCTTCACGTTTTAAATATAACTTAACTTTAGGGTTGCTGACTAAATTACGGGTTAACGTCATAGCTGTTGGACGGCCAGCATAGTCTTTTAATAAACCCATGAACTCGGCTTGGAATTCAGGATCTTGTTGTGCATCAATAAAAGCTTGTTCAAGTTGGTCGAGCGCAGGAATAAGTAATTCTGGTACATACATACCACCGTACTCACCAAATTTACTGTTTAATTTATTCATCATATTTAACCTATTCTTTTAAATGTATATTTTTTAGCTGCGAGGGTTATCACTTTCGCTTTTCGAGACTCGTACCTAGCTATTTAAACCTAGTTTAATACTCTCTAAGTTGGCTAAAAGCTTGATTCAGTTTTTCTTGGTTTTTGATCCCAGGTGATGTTTCTACACCTGAGTTTAGATCTAGCATAGCTAGACCTTGTTGCGCGGCGAGCTTTACATTTTCAGGAGTAACACCGCCAGCTAAAATAAGCTTAGATTTGTCTGTTATTGTATTTAACAGTTGCCAACTAAAGGTTTGGCCTGTACCACCAGATTGTTCACCTACTTGGCAGTCGAGTAAAAAATAATCCACTTGTTTTTCGTCTAGGGCGGGTAGGCTGTCTTTCACCCCTTTGGCTAACCAAATTTGACAGTTTTGATTGAGTTCAACCCCAAGCTGATCGATATATCTTTGATCTTCTTGTCCGTGCAGTTGTACTGCTGCTAAGCCTAATTCTTTCGAATAACGTACAACTTGTTCAATGGGCGCATTAACAAATACCCCTACATAGTTAAAGGGTACGGCATAAGTAATTTGTTTAGCTTGTTCGAAAGTGACAAAACGTTTGGATTTTTCAGCAAAAATTAACCCAGCGTAACTGGCTGGACTATCTTTGACTAATTTAGCACCACTTAAGCTGGTGGTACCACACACTTTGACTGTTCCATACAACAACTGCTTAGCGGCCTGAGTAATGTCATCTTCAGACATTAACGAACTACCGACTAAAAATCCGTCTACCAAAGGAGCCAATCGGCGTACATCTTGGTGAGTGTAAATACCCGATTCAGAAATAATCACATATTCGTGTTTAGCCTGTTGTTTGATGATAGGTACTAGTTGTTCTGTGGTAGCTAAGTCTGTACTTAAATCACGTAAATTACGATTATTAATACCAATAATTTTTGCTTCTAGGGCAATGGCTCTGTGGGCTTCTTCTTCGTTGCTCACTTCAGTCAATACGTCTAATTGATAATGTTGAGCTAAGGTGGCCAATTCTATGTACTGGGCATCATCTAATACCGATAACATTAACAAAATAGCATCTGCATTATGATAGCGAGCTAAATGTACTTGATACGCTTCGATAAAGAAGTCTTTATTGATCACAGGTTGAGTGACGTTTTTACGTACGTATTCTAAGTACTCAAATTTGCCTTGAAAATATTTTTCGTCTGTTAGCACCGATATACATGCTGCAAAAGGTAGATAAGCTTGAATGATTTCATCTAAGTTAAAGTCTTCGCGAATTAATCCTTTTGAAGGCGATGCTTTTTTACACTCTAAAATAAAACCAGCATTGGGCTGGGCCAAAGCTGCATAAAAACTTCTATCAGAAGGAGTCAGTTGCTCTACAAAACTTTGCAAAGGCAAGTCAATTTTACGCTGGGCAATTTCTTGACGTTTGTCTAAAACGATTTTTTCTAATACGTTAGCCATTTAACTTGTTGATCCCTTATTTTGAATTAATTGCTTTGTTGACTGATGTCAGCTGACATTGTCATAGTTGCCAAAGGTAATTTTTGTTGCATGGCGTCAATTGCCATGGCTGCACCTTGCTGATAAGTATCAGTTTTACCACACAGTTTTAATAGTGCCCCTGAATTCATTGCCACTGCAGCTTGGTGGGCCGCTTGACCTTTACCTTGCAATACATCTTCGATTAAGTCTTTGTTTTCTTCAGGCTCACCACCTTTAATGGCTGCTAAAGGATAAGATTCAAGGCCAAAGTCTGCTGGTGACAAAGTAAATTCAGTCAGTTTTTGACCTTGGATCTCAACAACTTGAGTGTCACCATGTAAAGCAAACTCATCTAAACCACTACCATGTATTACTAAGGCTTTTTGATAACCTAATAGTTGTAATGTTTTAGCAAAAGGCATTAATAATTCAGGGGCATACACACCAATAATGATATGGCTAGGACGAGCTGGGTTTACCAAAGGACCGAGTAAATTAAATAAAGTTCGAGTTTTTAAGGTGGTACGCACTGGCATCGCATGGCGAATACCTGAGTGATAATTAGGCGCAAACAAAAAACATAAATTTGACTGGTCTAGACATTCGCGAGCACGTTCCGGAGACATGGTTAATTCTAAGCCAAATGCTTTAAATAAATCAGCTGAACCAGATTTACTAGAGACGCTACGATTACCATGTTTGGCGACTTTTAAGCCGCAGCTTGCAGCCACTATTGCTGAAGCCGAAGAAATATTAATCGTATTGTGCCCATCACCACCTGTGCCGACAATATCGGCAAATTCATAGTCAGGTCGAGGGAAAGGTTCTGCGTTATTAATTAAAGCGGTGGCGGCGCCTGCTATTTCAGCTGGGCATTCGCCTTTTATTTTTAGCGCTGTTAACAATGACGATAAAACGATGTCGTCAACTTGTCCTGTGACCACCTGGGAAAACACTTCAGTTACTTCGGCTTGTTGTAAATCTTTGCCCTGGTATAACTGTTCTAGAATGTTATGGATCATAATAGTGTGCCTTATCCTTGGTGATTTTGAGTTAAATATTGAATGCTCTGCATTAACAACTGACTACCTTGAGAAGTTAAAATTGACTCAGGGTGAAATTGAAATCCAAGCATTTTATCTTTTAGATGTGCCACCGACATAGGAATATCATTATAACTGGCTAGTATCTCTAATTCTTGGGGAATATTCGCCGCCATAAGTGAATGATAACGAGCTACTGGTAAAGGTTGTGGCATATTGTTAAACATTTTGTCGGCGCAGTGCTTAATTAATGAAGATTTACCATGCATCACTTCGTTAGAACGGATAATGTCGCCGCCATAAGATTCAACAATAGCTTGATGACCTAAACAAATTCCTAGTACCGGAAACAGCCCTTTGACTAAAGCCAGTAATGTTAACATACTGCCTGCTTGCGCTGGTGTACCTGGACCGGGAGACAACATCAACATCACTTGTTTGTCTTTTTCTTGCGCTTTTTGCTGCATTTTTTCTAAGATCAATTCAGCAGAAACAGAGTTACGATAAATGATTAACTCTAGACCTAGACTACGTAATTCATCGACTAGGTTGTAGGTAAATGAGTCAAAATTATCTAATAAAAACACACAGGTATTATGGTTCGCTGCTTGGATTGAATCTTTGTGTTGAGAAGTCATTACACGGCTCCTTTATCTGTTTGTGAGCTGCTAATAACCGCACTGATAACGGCTTGAGCCTTGCCTCTTGTTTCATCTGCCTCTGACTGAGGAACAGAATCAAACACCACGCCAGCACCCGCTTGAATATAGGCAATGTTATTTTTTACAAAGGCTGAACGGATGACTATGCAGGTGTCCATGTCGCCGTTATTATTAATATAACCGACCGCTCCACCATAACTACCACGTCTTTGTTTTTCTACATTACGAATAAGAGTCGCTGCACTGACTTTAGGTGCGCCCACTAAGGTGCCCATATTCATACAAGCTTGGTAGGCGTTGAGTGCATCTAAATCGTCACGTAATTGGCCTACAACCCGCGAAACTAAATGCATTACGTGTGAATAGCGGTCGACTTTTAATAAGTCAGTGACATAACGACTACCCGGTTTAGATACTTTTGCCACATCATTACGAGCTAAGTCCACTAGCATGATGTGCTCTGAGCGTTCTTTTAAATCTTCTTGTAGATTTAATTCTAAGCGAGAGTCTAAATCGAGATCGATACTGCCATCTGCCCGCTTGCCTCGAGGTCGAGTTCCGGCTATTGGGTATATCTCTACTTGATTACTTTGTTTGGTGTATTTTAATGCTGACTCTGGCGAGGCACCAAACATATAAAAATTATCATCCTGTAAAAAAAACATGTAAGGGCTGGGGTTTTGTTTTTTAAGTTCACGGTATGCATCATGTGGGTGAGGACAAGGCAAACTAAAGGTTCGAGAAGGTACCACTTGGAAAATATCACCGGCCAATATGTGTTCTTTTAGATCGATCACATCTTGTTTAAATGCCTCATCAGATTTGTTGACCTGTAAACTACTGGCATCAATGGGTTTTTTTTCGTGTTTAACTAAAGGTTTAATGGTGCTGAGTTTATGTTTAACTTGTTCTAGACGTTGGCTGACTTCAAAATAATTGTCTCGTACATCTTTACCACTAAAGACACTGCCAATGATCTCGGTTTTTTGAGTTTGATGGTCAATGACTACTAATGTTTCAGCTAGGTAAAATACAAAGTCGGGACAGGTGTTTTCGCTGTCTGGCACATCTGGTAGTTTTTCAAAACTGGCTAATAAATCATAAGCTAAGGCACCACCTAAAAATACTGCGTTAGGATGTTGGCGTATAGTGGTGATTTTTTGTGTGACTAAACGCAAGGCATCAAATACCGCAGGAGCTTTTAATCTGCTGTCTTCGTCTAATGCAGGATCGGGTTCGGGGAAAGATAAAGTGATAAGGCCTTGTGCCTGATCAAACTTGTACTCAACACCATCAGGGCAATGCTCTACAAATAAAGGTAACACCGCACGGCCATTGTTAGACAAAGCTCGGCAAGTGACCTGATGACCGATACATTCTAATTTGACTGCGGCATCCACTAATAACAAACTTTTTAAATTGTCTTTACTCTCAATTTCTGCGGATTCAAGTAACAAGTTATTGCTACTTTGTTGGCAAAGATATTGATAAGCGTGCAAAGGATCGGCTACGTAATCAGCTGATACAATTAGGGTTTCAACTTTACCTACTTGTTCTGTTAATTGGGCTAAACTCATTTTTTTTCTCATTAACTATTTTTGGGTTGAGTACTTTGCGGACCTAATTTATTTTTGGCTACACGTAAAAAAGCCCGCATTATACGGGCTTTTTAGAAAATTTATTTGTAAAAATACAAACACTCACAGCCCGTTAGTTCAGGTTGTGCCACCACCAAGTAATGTGTGTTTGAGTATTTTTCATCTTATTGCTCTTTAATTTTGACTTTATTTATGAAATAAGGCTGCGACAGCGTATAATGCGCTTACTCGCAATCTTTATTGTGTGTATAGAAGAAAACAAAAATGCTTCTATGTCAATACACAAATTGTTTTTTACTATAAATAAAAGTTACGCCATACATGAAAATAGACTTACATAGCCATACATATTACTCAGACGGACAACTGTCTCCAAAGGAGTTAATTGACCGCGCGCACAATATGCAAGTGAATGTATTGGCTATTACAGATCATGATACTGTGCATGGCATTGATGAGGCACTGCAATATCAAAGTAGCCAAAAAAGGGATATGCAAATATTACCCGGTGTGGAGATTTCTACCTCTTGGCATAATTTTGATATTCATATTTTAGGTTTACATGTTGATCACCATGATCCGGTTTTTTTGCAGCGCCTAGAGCAGCAAAGCCAAGAGCGTGACAGACGAGCCCAACAAATTTCTGACAAATTAGCCAAGGTTGGCATTGAAAATGTGTTAGCCGATGCTAAAGAAATTGCCGGTGTCGGCCAGCTGACCCGAGCGCATTTTGCTCGCGTATTAGTACAAAGAAATGTGGTTAAAGATTTTGATACAGTGTTTAAAAAATATTTAGGTAAAGGCAAAAAGGCCCATGTAAAACCTAAGTGGATCTCTATTGAAGAAGCGGTGAACTGGATCCACGACGCTGGCGGAAAAGCTGTGTTAGCCCATCCAGGTCATTACGATATGACTACCAAATGGTTAAGACGTTTAGTAGGCGAATTTAGTCAAGCGGGTGGTGATGGTATGGAAGTGATCCATTCTCATTTAACCCCTGAACGCAAAAAATTGCTAGCCGACATGGCTAGTGAACATAATTTACAAGGCTCCAGTGGTTCAGATTTTCATTTTCCGAATCGTTGGACTGAATTAGGCAAAAACCTTTCGCTTCCCAAGCAGCTTGTGCCAATATGGCATGACTGGCAATTGGCAGGCGTAGACGTGGGTATTGCTGAATAACCATCCCCACTCAAAGTACTGCTGGGATAGTAGAATAGGAGTTAAATAATGAGTCAGTTTTTTTATATACATCCAGATAATCCGCAAGCTCGTTTGATCAAGCAAGCCTGCGAATTAATACACCAAGGCGAAGTGATCGTTTACCCAACGGATTCCGGTTATTCTATCGGCTGTCACATGAATGACAAAAAAGCCTTAGATCAATTATGTCGAATTCGTCATATCACGAAAGAGCATAATTTTACTCTCATGTGTAAAGATATGTCCGAGTTGTCTGAATACGCAAGGGTCGATAATACTGCTTTTCGTACCATTAAAAACAACACTCCTGGTCCTTATACTTTTATCTTAAAAGCCACCAAAGAAGTGCCTAAACGTCTACAAAACCCGAAACGTAGAACCATAGGTATTCGAGTGCCAGATAATAAAATTGCTTTAGCCTTGTTAGAAGAATTAGGCGAGCCGTTAATGTCCACTACCTTAATTTTACCTGATGCAATTATCGCTGAATCGGATCCTGATGAAATTCGCGATAAATTAGAAAAACAAGTGGGCTTGATTATTCATGGTGGATTTTTAGGTGAACAACCGACTACTGTAATTGATATGTCGGAAGGCGAAAACACTATTATCCGTGAAGGTAGTGGTGATATTAGTCCATTTGTATAGGTATTCTTGCTAACTATGTCTACTGACAATTCTTCATTTTCTGGCCCGAATGTTAACGAACCCGTGCAGCAACCTTTGCCGCTGGCGTTTGTTAATGGTGAGGCTTTAATTGAAAAACCAGAAGACTTATACATTCCTCCCGACGCCTTAGAGTTAATTCTCGAAGCATTTGAAGGTCCTCTCGATTTACTCTTGTACCTTATTCGGCGGCAAAAATTCGATATTGTCAATTTACCTGTATATCAAGTAACTCAACAATATATGCAATACGTTGAATTGATGAAAGATTTAAAATTAGAGTTGGCTGCCGAATACTTGTTAATGGCGGCAATTTTAGCTGAAGTTAAATCTCGCTTATTATTGCCTAAACGTCCCGACGCTGAAGAAGATGAGGACGATCCGAGGGCCGAATTAATTCGTCGCTTAAAAGAATATGAATTAATCAAACAGGCGGCTCATGAGTTAGACAATATTCCTAGGCAAGAGCGAGATACTTTTATTGCAACAGCCGAGCCTGCGTCCAGTGTAGAACCTATTAAAATATTACCTAATGTCAGCATGCAAGAATTAGTGTTAAGTTTTCAAGGGGTGATGAAAAGGGCTGATGCCTTTAGTCATCATCACATTGAAAAAGAAACCTTATCTACCCGTGAACGTATGAGTATGATTTTAGAAAAATTAAATTCTGAACACTTCACTGGTTTTGATGAGTTATTTCAAGCACATGAAGGCAAAGCTGGGGTGGTAGTAACCTTTTTGGCGATTTTAGAATTGGCTAAAGAACAATTAATTGAACTGGTGCAAGGTCAAGTTTTTGGCAATATGCATGTGCGATTAAATAGTTCTGAGTCAGTACTGCTAGCAGATGATACCCAGTTCGGAGTTCAAGCTAATGGCTAAAATTGTTCGGGGTCAATTAAAACAATTAGTAGAGGCCGCTATTTTTGTGGCTGACCAAGCTATTACCTTTGAGCAATTACAGCTAACGGTACTAGATGGCTTGCAAGTCAGTAAAAAAATGCTCAAAGAAGTATTGGATGAATTAACCTTAGACTACCAAGCAAGGGGTATTCAGCTGGTGGAAGTCGCTTCGGGTTATCGTTTTCAATCTATGGACAGTCTTAGTCCTTGGTTAAGCAAATTGTGGCAAGAACAAGCCCCTCGTTATTCACGGGCCATGTTAGAAACTTTGTCTTTAATTGCTTACAGGCAGCCTATTACTCGAGGTGAAATCGAGGATGTGCGCGGCGTGTCAGTGAGTAGCCATATAATAAAAACACTAAGCGAACGAGCTTGGATAAAAGTGATTGGTCATAAAGAAGTGCCAGGTAGGCCTTCTTTATATGCCACCACTAAAGAATTTCTCGATTACTTTTCGTTAAAAAGCTTGGCAGATTTGCCAAGCACAGAGGCCTTTTTACAAGCAGCTGAATCTGAACAAAATAATGATCAATTACATATACTTTCTGAAGACTCTGCAACGCAGACCTCTAAAGAACTTCAAACTAATCAAACTGTGGAAAATAACAGGACTTTGCCGACACTAACGTCGACTATGGTAGATGATCCTGAACTTCCAGATGAACCAGAGCAAATACATTAATGAGTGATAAATTACAAAAAGTCCTAGCCAATGCTGGCGTAGGCTCTCGTCGTGAAATGGAAAGATGGATCGAAGCCGGCCGTATTTCTGTTAACGGTAAAATTGCCACTTTAGGTGACAGAGTTGAACCTAGCGATAAAGTCAGAGTAGACGGCAATCCTATTAGTACCCCAGAAGAAGCGCCTATGTGTCGCGTTTTGATGTATAACAAACCTGAAGGTGAATTATGCAGCCGTAAAGATCCCGAAGGCCGTGCCACTGTATTTGATCGCCTACCAGTGATTAAAAATGGGCGCTGGATAGCCGTGGGTCGTCTTGATATTAATACCAGTGGGTTATTATTGTTTACCAATGATGGTGAGTTGGCCAATCGCTTAATGCATCCTAAACATGAAGTTGAACGTGAGTACTCTGTTCGTGTATTTGGTGAAGTGGAAGACAAGATGTTAAAACGCCTGACCGACGGCGTACAACTTGAAGATGGCTTAGCTAAATTTACAGAAATAGTGAAAAAACCAAGTGATGAAGAAAGCACTAACTCTTGGTATAACGTTAGTTTGTCTGAAGGACGTAACCGAGAAGTAAGGCGTTTATGGGAATCGCAAGGCGTACAAGTGAGCCGCTTAATACGTGTACGTTATGGCGCACTTGAGTTACAAAAACGTTTACCACAAGGTGGTTGGGTAGAATTAACTTTACCTGATTTAAATGCTTTACGTAACAGTGTAAAACTACCAGATGAAACCAATACCCTAATTAAGATAGATCCAGGTAAATTGGATCACGTTAAGTTGAGTCGTATGCGTAGGTCGGTGAAGAAGCATAGAGTACGTCAGGCGAATAATAAAGGCAGTAACAGCAGTAGATAGATCCTAGTAAATAGAAGCGAGTAAAAGTATTCGCTTCGCTTATTTGTTTCATCTATGCTGAGCCTAGGCTGTTTGCTAGGCCCTGCTTTAACTGCTTTTATCTTTGGTTCTTTCTATCTGTTTGTTACTGCTATTACTGTGTGGTGGAACGCTTTGCTTTAGAGTGGTTTTATAGTCAATTAGCAACCTGATGTAACAAATTGATAAGTGGGTTGACTATTTGCTGAGGCTGGGGGGGTGTATGTAAAATAACAATTTGGACCTCGAAGTGGAATATTGTTGTTAGTAATCCCATTGAATCCAACTATTCTAGCTGGTGAAATGAATAGTTGTCCGCCACCAAATGTATCACCATATGCCCAGTCTTCGCCTAATTCAATGGCATTGGCAAGACCTGTTGTTCGGTTTGCACTTGGGTAGCCATAAATTGTGGCAACATCGTCTACACCATCACCATCTATGTCAACATTACCAGTAGGATCGTTAACTACTCCTTGAATAATCGCCTTTACGTGGACTAAATTGGCCGCACCGCTTGCCGCCCCAGACATCCCTTGTAACGCAGCGATATTTGCATCTTTATTCAGGTCAATAAATTTAGGAGCAGCCACAACTGCCAAAATTCCGAGAATGACAATTACAATGATTAATTCAATTAAGGTAAAACCGTTAGTGTTTTGTATTTTCAATTTCTTTTAAACGTTAAAATATTATCTAAAATATATAATATTGATGAATGAGGGATTAGTCAAATTATCAATTAAAACAAAGATTTAATATTTTATTAAACAGGCACGGGTTTCTGGAAGTTTGAGTCCAAAATAAAAAATAAAAAAAAGTCAGTGTTAAATTTCAGTTGGCCAACCGGTGAGGTGAATTAAATTTGGGGTGGTTTTGTTGGGTTAATCTTCTAGTCGATGATTTTTGTTTGATCTATGGTGAGTCTTGACTGTTCGCTAGCCCCAGCTGGTAACTGCTTTATTCTGTTTCATTCTGATAAAGTCTTCCCCATGCTGTTTTTCATGTTTTATTCTGTGTAGCGAAGCCTCTGTGGTTCAAATTCTTTTAATCTTTTGCTTTTAACAATTATTCGCTGTTCTTTGTGCCACCCTGTGACAAGACTTTTAGTCTTTGTCTTTTTCTTGCTATCCACTAAATCCTATCTCGTACCTACTGCTAGTAGCTTTGGCTTTTGATTTTACTGCTTCATTCTGTAGCATTCTGGTATTCTCTGTTTTATTCTGCATTTACTTTAAATCGAACAATTAGAGAAAATATAATGCATATAGTTTGTTCACATTGCCAAGCAATAAATCGGATCCCAGAAAATAAAAGTCATACACAGGCTAAATGCGGGAAGTGTCAGCAAGCTGTATACTCGGCCGTTCCTGTCGAGTTAGCTGATAATACATTTTATCGCTATATAGAAAAAAATGATTTGCCAGTGATTGTCGATTTTTGGGCGAGTTGGTGTGGCCCTTGCCAAGCAATGGCGCCCATTTTTGAGAGTGTGGCTAAACAATCTAAAGATCTGTTATTTGCCAAAGTGAATACCGAACAAGCGCAAAATGTATCAGCAAACGCTAGCATTCGCAGCATTCCTACTTTGATTTTCTTTCATCATGGCAAAGAAGTTGATAGGTTGTCGGGTGGCTTAAGTGAGTCACAATTAAAAAGCTGGATAGTGCAGTGTGTACAAAAATTGGGCTGATTTCATTTAACTCCGGTAAAGCTCTCTGTATATATTGGGATAATTGCTAACAAACTCTGTTAATAGAGTTTGTTAGAGGTAGCATATAAATCATTGGGGTAGGTGTGTAATTGGATTCTTCGGCATGGTAATTCTCAACAGAAAATTTGTCAGTAAAATTGCCGCGTCATTTTTGTTTTTAGCGGCAGTCGGTGTCATTATTAATTATTGGAAAGAGCAGGCTCAAATCCAAGAAAATAAAGTCGCAGCAACACAAGTTTTATCCCAATATCGTGCCCAATTAGAACGGGAATTATTACAGAACCTAGCGCTAACAGCAGGTATAAAAAGCTATATCTCGGTACACCCAGAGATGACGCAACAACAATTCTCCGCTTTCGCGCAAGATATGCTCACTCATCATAGTCAAATTCGTAATATTGGTGCTGCTAAAGATCTGGTGATTACGCATATATATCCTTTACAGAATAATGTGAAAGCTTTGGGATTGGATTACAAATCAATCCCTGTGCAATATGCTGCAGTATTACGAGCATTGGAAAGCGATAAAGTTTTATTAGATGGTCCTGTGGATTTGGTACAAGGTGGCAAAGGGCTGATTGCCCGTCAAAAAATAGTGAATAGCCAAAATGGTGAGTTTTGGGGAGTGTTATCTGTAGTTATCGATTACGACCTACTCTTTACAACAGTCAATCATTTATTTCCTCAAGTAAAGGTGGCAATCAAACAAGCCGAAGCACCGAATAAAGCGGTTTATGGCGAACAATCTATATTTGAACGCGCTCAAGCGACTTCAGTGATTGGGTTACCAATTGGGTCTTGGTTGATTGCGATAGACTGGCACAACCTTAATCAACACAAGGGTAGTGCGGTAGTAATAATTGTGCCGTTGATCCTACTTTGGATGCTGATATTGTTGGTCTTTCAGCGCGAGGAACGTTATCAACAACAGTTAAAAATACAAACCGCGGCCGCCAATCAAGCGAATCAGACTAAATCCCTGTTCTTGGCTAATATGTCTCATGAAATTCGTACCCCATTAAATGGTGTTATTGGCACCTTACAAATACTTAAACAAAGCCCCCTGGAGACGAAACAAAAAAAACTCACCGATAGCGCATTATTCTCAGCCCGTAAACTATTAACCATCATCAGCGATATTCTGGATTTCTCTAAAATAGAAGCCAATAAAATTGAAGTGGAAAATATTCCATTTGAATTGGATGACATTATTACTTTTGTTGAGTTTTCATTTAATCAAATGGCAAAAGAAAAAGGCGTCGCTTTTACTGTCGAAGTACAAGATGCTATTCCTCCATATTGGGCGGGAGATCCCACTCGTATTGGGCAAATATTATTAAATTTGGTGAGTAATGGGATTAAGTTTACCGAGCAGGGGCGAGTCATTCTGCGTATTAGTCATGAGCATTCTGCTGAGACCGATTACTTAATACTGCGAGTGGAAGATACTGGCACTGGAATGGATGCGCAAGAACTGTCTCGTGCATTTGAGCCCTTTACTCAAACTGACTCTTCAATTACCCGGCGATTCGGCGGAACGGGTTTGGGGTTAGTCATATGCAAGAATTTAGTGACGGCACTAAAAGGAAATATGCAAGTTAAGAGTGCTAAAGGTGAAGGGACGAAATTTGAAGTTAAATTGCCGCTAACTATTGAGAAACCACCAGTAGATAGATTGACGGAAGAGTCTGACAGTGTCCCCAATTTACATGGCAAAGTATTGCTAGTTGCTGAAGATAATGAAATTAATCAAATGGTTATGCTACATGCATTAGAGCCTACTGGCGCGACTATTTATATGGCAAATAACGGTATTGAAGCTTGTGAAAAAGTGCAGCAATATTCGCCTAATTTAATCTTAATGGACATTCAAATGCCAAAAATGGATGGAGTGGCTGCCACCTTGTCTATTCGTAAAAAAGATCATACCACACCTATCATTGCCTTTACCGCCAATGTCATGGCAGAAGAAATAGCTCAATATAGCCAACAGGGCTTTAACGCCTATTTATCCAAACCCTTTGATCTAGATAAATTATACTCTCTATTAACCAAATACCTGCTATCGCCAAAGTAGAAATATAATTAATGGGGCAACCCATAAGATAGCCTATATCAATGGTGCCATAAATGTCGAATCGCTTTTTAGCACACATTAAATTTGCATTTCCTTACAGCGTGTTTCGGTTTTTATTCGCAGTTGTTACTCATCAGGCTCTAGTTCTTTGCCTATAAATGTTAATTTTCCACGGAATAAAAAGGGGGTAGACGTTGATTTTGCCATTGGTAGGTTTAAATGATTTTTTTTCTGTGTCGTTAAGCCATGTGGTGAATTGTTTTTTACAACTTACCAGGAGCTTACTAGGACAGCCATAATAGTGGGTATTGCTACAGTCTGTTTTTGAGCTCGTAACTAGCGGCTGCTTTTAATAGATTGCTGCTAATGAAATGCAGGTATGACGGGCTCTGGGGCAGTGATGATCTTGTAGCTAATCTTTAAACTGTTTTTCTAGCATCTATCTACTAGCTACTTTTTAGTCTTCTCGGTGCTACTCTGTGACTAATTGTTTTGCTTTAGTCTTGGCTTGTTTTATCCTTTTGCTCGAAGCTCGAATCTGCTCCATTCCTATTCACTCTGCTGTATTCCGCTTTTCCTAGCCTCTCGGATCGAGTATCTTCTTTTTCACTAGTCTCTAGGGCTGCTTTAAAAAATAAGAATAGGAAATAAACATGGAACGTCCCACTAAAGAGCAAGTACAAAGGTTGCCTTTGTATGTAGGCCTTGGCATTGGTGATATTAATATTATAGAAACTGAGCTAGATGCGCTTAATGCAGTAAAAGTATTAGAAAGGGAAAAATGTCTGGGGTTTGATACTGAAAGTAAGCCTATCTTTCGTAAGGGCCAAACCAGTCCCGGGCCGACCTTGATCCAACTGGCTACAGAGTCTAAGGCCTTCTTATTTCCAACTCGATTTCCTTTTGCCGTATCAGCTGCTAATGCTATTTTAAATAACCCTGATATTCAAAAGGTGGGGTTTGGCATTAAAGGGGATAACAAAGAATTACGTAATAAACTCAATATCAATATTGTAAACACCCAAGACTTATCTGTTGTATTAAAGAACCTTGTACAGGACGAAAATCTAATTGGTGCAAAGGCGGCTGTGGCAATGGTGCTTAAATTTCGATTAGGTAAGGGCGCGCAGCGATCAAATTGGGCTCAATATCCACTGCAACAACATCAGATTTTATACGCAGCAAATGATGCGCATGCGGCTATTAGTGTTAAAAAATCCTTAGCGGATAGACTAGGTTAATTGTTTTAGCAGTCAGAGGTGTCTTTTGGGAGGTTATAAAATATTTTCCCCCTGATCAGGGTCATTTGCTGATGCAGCTTGTTGTCGTATTTCATGATTATCACTTGATGTATCATCGGCACTATTTAAACGCTGCTTATGGGGCAGCGGTGTGGGTTGGGTATTATTCATCATGTTATTTGTCTGTTGCTCAGATTTGATAATAATCCTTTCTCTAGCATCATCTGGCATTGAGATATTATTTATTAAGAAAGCTTCTACCACTTGTTTCATAATCACTGATGCTACTTTTAATTTACTGTTCTGTTCGTTGTTCACCCAGAAATATAGTTTTAGGTTCACTGTTGATGAACCCAGAGATTCAACTAACACCTGGGGTTCAGGTTGGGGCAGCACTGCATCAATATTTTGTAAAATATCTAAAGCCATAGTTTGAGATTGATGTATATCAGCATCATAGCCTACACCAATATCTACAGCCCCTCTCATGTTTGGATTTGCGGTCAGATTGCGAATCGGACTTTTATATATAGTGGCATTAGGGAGTTGAATATGATCGCCATTAAAGTCGACTAATGTGGTGGCCCGTGACGTCATTTTTTTTACTACCCCCAAATATCCACTTACTTCGACAATATCACCAAGTTTGAAGGGTTTTTGTACGCTAAGTAATAAACTTGAAAGGAAGTTTTCTGCTATATCTTTGAAAGCAAAGCCAACAATTAGGCCTAAAACACCTGTGCCACTAATCAAAGCAACGGCAAATTGAGTTAAGCCTGCGAAGCGTAATAAAATGTAAAAACCAATGAGTATCACCATTAGAGTGAATGTGCGGCGCACTACTAGCTGCACTAATTTACTGGCATTGGTGCGTTCTAAAGGACGAACCAGTATATTGGCTACAGGATTCGCCAAGCAAAATAGTAAAATAAATAGGCTTAAACCTAAGATAAGTGATGGTAATTTAGTGATGATTTGCTCATAAAGTAATATTAGGTCGGCAAATATTTGTGCTGATGTCATTCAAATGGCTCCAATAAATAATTTAACTCACAGTGCTTATTCAACTCAGTTAATACTATCCGTTACTTGATTCGAGAAAGGCAGACACAATTCACTGCTTTAACAAATCAAATCGACATCCGCTGTCATTCTAATGGCTACAATTAATTTAGCCGTCATCTAAAGTAGTCTTACTCCAACCATAACTAACATCACGGCATTGGCTGCAACAGCGATCAAAAAGAAATAACTTCGAGGACTAGGATTTTTCTCAGTGGCAATTGCGTAATAAAGCGCCATGTGAATAACCCGTGCTACCAAGTAAGTCCATACTGCGATAGCAAACACTATGCTTTGATAGTTGATTGAAAATGCGAAAAGTACTGTGCCTATAAACAGAGCACTGTTCTCTAAAGTGTTGTGAAAGGTGCGATGGGCTCTAAATACAAAACTATCATGAGATAAATCCTCATTCATTTTCCCCGGTATCGCATTTGGCTGGCTAGTTTTACTAAATGTCGCCACCATCCATTGAATTAATAACATAATTAAATACAGGTAAAATGCCATATAAGCTGAATTGGCCAGTGAAAGCATATCTATCGTCCTTTTTGCAGTGAGTTGGATTGTATCAATATGATATTTATTAATATTAGCTGCAAAAAGCCTGCCTGCTGTAACTGATTGATATATATTGATTAATATTCGTATGAAACTGCCAATATGTAAAAAATACAGACTGCTTTATAAAATTTACTAGGATCAACCGCGCATCCACATTCAATTCTTTGACGGCTCCTAGACTTTTCCTGTTTGATGCTTTTGCTCGAAGCTCGTTCGGCTGTTTCTGTTTCCTATTTTTGTCCTTCTTATTTTTGGTAATTATTGATTAGAGTTTTGCTAATAAATAAATGCTTAGTTACATTAGAGATAACTTTGTCTTACAGGGAATAAAAATTCTCATGAAAAATGATACTAATCTACCGAAGAGTACTGATACTTTTTCTAGAAGGGCCTTTGTTAAAAGTGTCGCAGCGAGCGCCACTGGGCTTTTAACGACTAGTTTTGTCACTCATGCTCAGGACGCAAATCGATATTTACCTGGTGCTGCACCAATTCGCTATCCAGAGCCTGACATTATTGCCCTAGATAAACGTTTTACTTACAAAGTTGGTAATGCGGCTATCGAACGAATTTATACCGGTATGCGTTGGGCCGAGGGACCTGCTTGGAATGCGGTAGGTCGCTATTTGATTTGGAGTGATATACCTGCCAATGAACAACTACGTTACCTCGAAGAAGATAACCATGTTTCTCGTAATTTTCGTCAACCTTCAGGTCATAGCAACGGTAATACCTTCGACTTTCAGGGCAGACAAATTGCTTGCGAACATCTAAGCCGCCGTTTAGTGAGATATGAACATAATGGCAGTGTCACTGTATTAACTGATTCTTTTGCTGGCAAATCATATAACGCTCCTAACGATGTAGTGGTCAATCCGAATGATGACAGTATCTGGTTTACCGATCCTGGTTATGGTTCCTTGGGGTGGTACGAAGGCACCAAAGCGGACACTGGATCTTCGCAGCCTTATCAAAAAGAAGCGGTATTCCGAATCGATGGACAAAATGGCAAAGTGACTAAAGTAAGCGATGATTTGGTGAAACCTAATGGATTATGTTTTTCCCCTGATTATAAAAAATTATATGTGTCTGATACGGGAGCGAGTCCTAGTCTGATAAGAGTTTGGGATATAAATGGCGCTAAATTAAGCAACGGAAAAACTTTTTGTACCATGCAGTATGATGGGCGAAAAGGAGGCTCTGACGGGATCCGTGCAGATATTCATGGCAATATTTGGTCCAGTGCTGGTTGGGCTGGTGAAGGATTTGATGGCGTACATATTTTTGCGCCTAATGGCGACCGTATTGGTTTGATAAAGTTGCCAGAGATATGTTCAAACTTATGTTTTGGCGGTAAACATCGAAACCGTTTATTTATGACGGCCAGTCAATCTATCTATTCGGTTTATGTTGGTACTCAAGGTGCTCATTTTGCTTAGTATTGTTTGATGTTAATAAACTGCAGTGAGTTCACAGCAAAATGAACTCACTTTAATAAATTGATAACGATAGGGGGAAAGTAGCTACTAATTCGAAACTCTTGCCTCCCTTATTTAGGTGCCACGATTATTTTATCTTATTGTTAAGTTAGCGTTTATAGATTGCTTTTTACTTATTACCTCAGTGATTTAAATTCTTTGCCTCTATGCTTTGCTCGTATCTCGTATTTGCTTTTAACTGTTTTTCAGCTCCAATCTTCCAATCACTGCTGCTTTAGTTTTTTACTTATGTTAATTTAAATATAAACTTGTAGATTTAATTGTAAACTTATTGGCTTTATGTCGTTAATAAAGCTAAATGGAATGCCATCTGTCTAATCCTAGACTGAGTATCGACAGAGTGTTATGAAAATAAATCTTTCGACGACAACCTAACCTAGATTAATTATCTTTTTTACTAAAGAATTATAAAAATGAATGTATCAAAATATATTTTACTTAGTGCTTTTATTGCTGTTTTTTCTATCGCTGCTCAAGCTAAAAAGCCTGACAAGGTGCCGACTTGGACAGATTACGATGTCGCGATGAAAGAACAACCTCACTTTCAATATCAAGGTGAATACATAAAAGGCAAAGACGCCTTACAAGTATTGTCTACGGTGGGAAAATTTTATACTTCACTTTATCAAGGTGGATTGCCGGGGGCAGGCTGGGATGGTTCTGCTGTTAGCCATCAGTGGTATGATGAAAAACGCATCAAACAATTATTAGCCAGCTACAGAAAAATAGATCGTAGTATTAAAGCCGGTGCTAACCCAGCTCCAGCAGAGGCAATAGTTTTATTTGATGGAACATCTACCGATAAAATAAAAGGCGCAAAAAAAGTTGGCGACGCGGTTTTGGCCGGTTTTCGTAGCACCGACATTTATCAAGATCTCACTTTGCATGTTGAATTCCTTACCCCATACAAACCCACATTAGCTATTAGTCATCCTGATAGAGGCAATAGTGGCATCTATTTAAATAATGCTTACGAAGTACAAATAAGTGACAGTTTTGCTCACGATAGTGATAAATCTGCGTGGAAAACCGAGACGTTAATTAAAAAGCCTTATACCTGGAACGCAACTATTTATGAAGTAAGAGAGCCGGATCTTAATTTGAGCTTGCCTGCCTTACATTGGCAAAGTTTTGACATTGATTTTACCGCTCCGCGTTTTGTTGATGGCAAAAAAGTGACGAATGCAAAGATGACTGTCTTTCATAACGGTATTAAAATTCATGACAGTGTAGAAGTATCTAAACCCACTCGTGGTCGTGAAAACAATGCCGAACAAGCGAATGGCTTTATCTATTTCCAAAATCACCACAATCCAGTGAAGTTTCGAAATATATGGCTGATTAAAAAATAAATGCTTTTATTTACCTCTGATTTGGACGACGACTTAAACTGTCGTCTTAATCTAGCTCTCGTCAATTCAACTCTCGTCAATCCAACTGGTTCATATTCTGCTGTGCATAGTATATATGCAGTGCAGACCATCAAATCAGCTTATGATATTAGCGGTAAATTAACATGTAAAACCTATTCTCTTTGGTCAATTTAGTTTACTTTTTTAGCTCTCTGGAACCTCTAATTTAACGGCTGCGATAGACGTTAATACTCAGGAACGTAAAAATGAATCGAGTTGCGAGTATATGTTTTTTTCTGTTAATTAGTTTTATTTCAAACGCCAAACAGCCACCCAACATTATAGTCATCATGGTTGATGATATGGGCTACGGCGGAGTCAGCAGTTTTGCCAATCAATATTACCAAACCCCTGAAATAGACAGATTGGCTGCAGAAGGGTTACAACTGATGGATTATCACTCGAATGGAGTGGTGTGTACGCCCACTCGAGCTTCATTGATGACTGGATTGTACCCACAACGCACCGGTAGCCATTTGGTTTTTAATGCTTCACCAGAACATGAGGACTACCAAAGAGGGTTACCTAAGCAGGTATTGACCTTTCCTGAAGCTTTAAAGCAAAGCGGCTACGTGAGTGCTATCTTTGGTAAATGGCATTTGGGATACAAAGCAGAATTTAATCCCTTGAATCATGGATTTGATCAATTTAATGGTTTTATTAGCGGCAATATCGATGCACATTTTCAATATGACCGAGTGGGGACTTTTGACTGGTGGCAGAATGATAAACTGAATGAACAGCTGGGTTATCATTCTGATCTTATTACTGATAACACCCTTGAATTTATTGAAAACAATAAAGATAAACCATTTTTTATCTATGTATCACACGGTGCTCCTCATGATCCATTACAAGCTCGCGGCTCTAAAATTAAACGCGGACCTAATAAAGGAAAAGTACCTAAATGGGGAATCGGTCAGCCAACCTACAGCGAAAAGCCAGGTGATAATGACTGGTTAATGCAACACATAGTTTTGGCTGCTGATGAAGGTGTAGGAAAAATTCGTCAACAGGTAGAAAGGCTGGGTTTGGCAGACAACACTATTATTTGGTTTGTTTCAGATAATGGAGGGACAACCGCGAATCATACTGTGAGCGAGCTTACTAGAGGCAAAAAAGCGGATCTATATGAAGGGGGTCATAGAGTACCGGGCATTGTTTGGGCGCCTAAAATGGTGAAACCTGGCATTTCAAATGCGCTTGTTACCAGTATGGATATTATGCCTACCAATTTAGTTCAAGCTAATGTCATCTTACCTAAGGAGCTTCATTTGGATGGTATTGATCTTGGCCCGGTATTGTTTGAGCACAAAGCGCAGGCTGAGCGCACTATTTTTTGGGGAAACCTAGATAAAAAGAAAGGTGTTGTTGTACGTAATGGCCTAGCGTTAAGACAAGGCTCTTGGAAGTTGGTTAACGATGAATTATACGATTTATCGTCAGATCCACAAGAAAAGCACAATATTGCCCAACAATATCCGCAAAAATTACAAGCCATGCAAAAAGAAGTGAAAGCCATGTTTAACAATGCGTTACGTGATTCACCTTACGATAATTAAGCGCGTACTTCAGTTAAATCTAAACATGACAGTCAGCATATACCAATGAGTACTGTCAGTTTGTATATGGGCTATTAGAGCGTACAGCACATTTTATTCAATCGCTTTTATTCAGTGTTTTTACCGCCGCTAAATAACATGCTTGAATTGAGATCTGTGTGATTAAAACTGTCCACTTCGAAGAGTATTTCGAAGTGATTATCTGCGTCAAAGTCTTGATTAGTATGTTTGGCAGTTAAATCAGCTAAGAATGATGTTTGGGTTAACGTTTTGGCCATCAGCATGATAGATGAATCAGTAAAACCTGAAATCAGGTATATAACGTTGTCAGCTGGGCCGCTGAATTTTGAGAACAGTCCATAATCCGTATATTCTCTTAAAAATTCACCACTGACATTATATTGTTCACCGCTGGTTTTATTGAACAGAGTTTTACCATTGTGATTAAAATTCGAATGTTGGGTGTAACTTTTTAATATTCCCATAGAGCGATTTAGGCCAATATAAATTAGGTTACTTTGAGCAATATCTTGGGAGCTGATTTCAGAAGCCAGCTTGACCTCAAACTGACTTTTACTATCAAACAAAGGTAATAACTCTCTTAATACAAAAAAGCTGCTTTTAGGCAAAATTTTGCGCCCAGCCTTAGCGATTAATTGGCTTTTTTCAGGCGAGCTTTGTACATACCGAATTAAGTCTTCTTTATTATTAATATAAAAACTCCGTACTAGGCGATCATTTTTATTGTTGGCATCTTTCTCTCGGTAAACAAATAAATCCCCCAGTACGATTAAGGTGGGTTTGCCGTTATTTTGTAAATCTTGCCATAAAGGGTGAGCTTGCACAGTTCGATTAATATGTTTTGGCTGCTCTTGCAGTTGAGTAAACAAATAAACATTCAGCACGATAGAGATTAGTACTAAAACTAATGCCACTAATTGCATCAACTTATTCGGTTTAATTTTTGATGCTTTTACCGCAGATGTCGGTTGCTCGGTGGTGGTTTCTTCAGAGGTAAGTTTATTGTCTTTTTCATCAATTACAGGGGTAAAGGTTAAACCATAACTACCGGGGGGAATTGAAATATGAAAGGTTTCATCTTTGCCTTCAAGGGCATAATAGGTTGCCAATTTTTTGCGAAGATTAGAAATATATACACGCACAGATGAGTCATTTAGCGGGTTGTAATCTTCGCCTTTGTTAAATACCTCAATGGCTATTTCTATTTCTTTGGGCGGAGTAGGGTGTTGTTCACCTTGTTCTATGCCAGCCACTGCTTGGCTCACTAAAAAATGCACCAGCCGCTTATAGTTTTCTGAACGCCCTAGCGCGTTGCTTTTATTAATGCGCTCTAGTTGCGCTAATAACTCAGTTTTTGAAGGCGAAAAAATATTCTTGAACCACGTAATAAATCTTTATCAATTTTAATAGGTTAAGTTCTTATCATATACGATTCGAAAGGAATTAGTTGCCATAATATGTAAAGGAAATGTATAGATCAGCAGCAAATAAATTGTCTTTACTTAATCTTATTATTTAATACATTGAAAAATATGGTTAATTTTTTTATTTAGCGGTAAATTTACATGTAAAACATATGTTGTAAGTTTAATTTGGTTTAGTTTGGAGTGAATAAATTAAAGTCAATTGTATGTTGATGTATCCAAGGAAAGCTGAAGTGAAAAAATTAATTTTGTTATGGCTGTGTATTTTAACTGCTAGCGTTAGCAATATCGCCAGTGCTAAAACACCTAATATTCTGTTTATTTTGTCTGATGATCAAAGAGCAGATGCGATCGCTGCCTTTGGTAATCAACACATCATTACCCCTAACCTTGACGCTCTAGTTAAATCAGGGGTGTCGTTTCGTAATAACTATAATATGGGGTCTACCTCAGCTGCAGTTTGTTCGCCAAGTCGAGCTATGATCTTAACTGGCAGGCCCTTGTTCAATATACCCAGTAGTTATTTAGTACCTTGGGAAGCACCAGAAGGGGAACAGGGCAAAGTGGACACTATCACTATGCCTGAATATTTTCGTCAGAATGGCTATCACACCTTTATGACTGGGAAGTGGCATCAAGATGCGCCTACTTTTAAAACGGGTTTTGATTCTGGTGACAATTTATTTATGACCGGTATGGGCAGCCATACTGACGTTAAAATTTGGCCATTTGATAAAACCTCAGAAAAATACGGTAAAAATGATTATCAAACGGTTAAGGGATTTTCGAGCACTCTTTTTGCCGATGCGGCGGTTAATTTTGTAAACCATCGAGAACAAGATAAACCCTTTTTTATGTTTGTGTCTTTTACTGCCCCTCACGACCCTCGTACTCCACCTGAAAAATATTTACGCATGTATGATAACAAAGACATTCCGCTACCTATGAATTTCATGGCTTATCATCCTTTTGACCAAGGTGAATTAAAAGTTAGGGCTGAGAAGTTAGTAAAATTTCCAAGAGAAGCGTCACAAATAAAAGATGAAATTAAAAAGTATTATGCATTAATTAGCCAAATGGATGAGCAAATTGGGCGAGTCATCAAAGCGTTAAAAGCCAGTGGTGAATATGATAATACTTATATTGTATTTGCTTCTGATCATGGTTTATCAATGGGAAGTCATGGATTGATGGCCAAACAAAGTTTATATGAAGATGCAATTAAAGCTCCTTTAGTGATATCAGGACCTAATATTAAAGGAAACTCCAACTCACAGGCCTTAACTTACCTGTACGATATTTTTCCGACCTTAGTTGACCTTGTTGATCTAGCTGTACCAAAAAGTGTGCAAGGACAAAGCTTAAAACCGCTTATTCAGGGAGAGAAAACAGAAGTTAGAGATTATATGTTTAATGCGTTTAAAGATAAGTTTCGTTCTATTTCTGATGGTAAATGGAAGTTAATTCGTTACACAGAGCTCGATAAAAATCAGCTTTTTGATTTAGAAAATGATCCAAATGAATTACATGATCTAGTGGGCTCAGCACAGTATCAAGGAAAATTAGCTGAGTTAGTGACGCAGATGAAACTAACTCAACAACAATTTAATGATCATGCCCCATTCACTGCCACGACTGTACGCTCAGGCATATACGATTATAAAAACGCAAATATTAGCTTTAAAAAGAAAAAATAATGAACTTAAAAAAAACAATTCTAAATATGTTCCAATCGACACAATGTGTGCGAGTCGTTGCATTTTTAATGCTAATTCTAAGCACTTTAGGTTTATTGTCTTGTGGCCAAACGGTCACTCAAGCACCTGCCAAAAGTGGAGTGCTGACTAACAAAAAACCGAATATTGTTTTTATTTTGGTGGATGACATGGGGGCTGGAGAACCAAGTTATGTTGGTGGTTTAATCCCCACTCCTGCGATTGATAGCTTAGCAGAGCAAGGTATGCAATTTACCGATGCTCATACCAGTTCTTCGGTATGTACACCTACACGATACAGTATTTTAACTGGTCGATACAATTGGCGCAGCCGTTTAAAAAGTGCCGCTTTGGTGAAGGCTACGTCTCCAGCGTTAATGGATGCAAATCGTTTAACCTTAGCCAAGATGCTAAAACAATCAGGCTACCAAACGGGGCTGGTGGGAAAATGGCATTTGGGGGTTGATTGGCAACTGTTAGATAAAAGCAATGATCCTGAATTGCATATTGAACAAAAGTACAAACAACCTAGTTCTTGGTTAATTGATTACAGCCAACCTTTCAAAAACGGCCCTGTTGATCAAGGGTTCGACCAGGCATTTTTCATTTTGTCGTCTTTAGATATGCCTCCTTATGTTTATTTAAAGGATAACCAAGCGACATCAATCCCCACGGTTAATAAAGGCTTTGCCCATAACGAATATAATGATTACAAGCGTATTGGTGCCGCTGATAAAGACTTCAATGCCAATACTGTCCTAGCAAAATGGGCAACTGAGTCCCGTCGCTACATTAAAGATAAAGCCACAAATAATAAAGATCAGCCATTCTTTTTATACGTAGCGCTAACTTCGCCGCATACCCCAGTTACACCGGGAGAAAAGTTTAAAGGTCGTTATCCTCAATACAGCACCTATGCTGATTTTATGGCTGAAACTGATTGGGTGGTTGAGCAAATATTGGCTGAGTTAAAAGCCTCAGGCCTAGAAGACGATACTATGGTGGTGTTCACGGCTGACAATGGTTTTGCGCCCTATGTAGAAATTCCAAAAATGATCAAAGCGGGTTATCGCCCCTCAGGCCCATATCGTGGTGCCAAAGCGAATATTTATGAAGGTGGTCATAGAGTCCCTTTTATTGTGAAGTGGCCTAATAAAATAGCAGCGGGGAAAACCAGTGAACAAACTATTAATAGCACTGATATTTTTGCCACATTTGCCGACATGTTAGGCAAAAAGCAGCAGATCCCTGATAACGCTGCGGAAGATTCATTTTCGTTTTATGCCAATTTAATGGGCAATGATAAAGCCGTTAGACCTTTTACTATTCACCATTCTATAAAAGGTCAATTTGCGATTAGGCAAGGGGATTGGAAGCTTCTTATGACAACAGGCGATGGCGGCGGCTGGGCGTTACCTTGGCAAAATCAAGTTACACCAGCAAAGTTAGTGCAGTTGTATAATTTAAAAAATGATCCCAGTGAAAGCACAAACCTTGAATTACAGTATCCAGAAAAAGTGCAACAATTGGTGACTTTATTAGCTACCGCCATAAAAGATGGCAGAACCACAGCAGGCAGTAAACAAAGTAACGAAGGTTGGCCTTATCGCGACAAAGCCACTGCTGCTGTTTTTACTGAATTACAAAAACAAGAATAATGAATAAAAGGGACAATATGAAATCAATGAAAAAACATCTCGCTTTTACAGTGGCGCTATCATTTGCTGCAATTGCGCCTTCTTGGGCTGAAATTGTTGAAAGAGAATTACCCAAAGAATGGGACGGTTTAGTGCAAGGCAGTCGTTTTATTGATCGATTTTTGCCTTTGCCCGATGTAGGGGAGTTATCTTCTGATGTGTGGGGACTAGAGGGAGTTAAACCTCGTCATCTGAATAATGGTTTAGAAGATCCAGAATGGTCTTATTGGGGCGGTAATATTCATATCGATGAGCAAGGTCAACATCATTTATTTGTTTGCCGCTGGCGTGAAGATGATCCAAAAGGTCACATGGCATGGCCTCGTTCAGAAGTGGTACATGCTGTATCAGACAATTCAATTGGCCCGTATAAAGTCGCGCAAGTAGTTGGGCCTGGGCATAACCCTGAAATGCAGCAATTAAAAGATGGTCGCTATTTTTTATACGTGCATAAATTTTCTGATTTTTATTATTATTTAGCAGAAGATTTGAGTGGCCCGTGGCAAAAGAAACCTTTTACTTACGATACTCGCCAGCGTGAGTTAGTTGATCATATGTCAAATAATACCTTTACCCAACGGGAAGATGGCTCGATGTTAATGGTGGGCCGAGGTGGTGGGGTCTGGATCAGTGAATCAGGTTTGCCGCCGTATAATTTGGTATCAACCCAAACCGTGTATCCACCCTATGACGGTCGTTATGAAGATCCAGTTGTGTGGAAGTCAGATGTACAATATCACCTGATTGTAAACGATTGGTTAGGTCGAGTGGCTTATTACATGCGCTCTAAAGATGGCTTTAACTGGAAACTTGACCCCGGCGCCGCTTACTTACCCGGCATTGCTAAACATCAAGATGGCCGAGTAGAAGACTGGTATAAGTTCGAGCGAATTAAAGTATTACAAGATCAATATGGCCGAGCTTATCAAGCTAATTTTGCCGTTAATGATACGGTTAAAAAACAAGATATGGGCAGTGATAATCACAGCTCTAAAAATATTAGTATCCCCTTAAGAGTAGGGCGTTTACTTGAGTTTTTGAGTCCACAACAAATATCGACAGATACTGCAGAAATATCTTTGTTAGTCAAAGCTGAGCCCGGTTTTGATCCGCAAGAAGATATCGACTTAAGTTCATTACGCTTTGGTGCATCTGAGGAAGTCAATTTTGGCCGTGGCAGTAAAGTGCTAAAAACTACTGAGCAAGGTGAAGATTTAGTGATTACATTTGCTGGCGAGGGCCATGGTTTTACTAGCGACAATTTTGCGGCTAAATTGTTGGGTAAAACTAACCAAGGAGAACCTTTGTTTGGCTTCGCCCGCCTACCTTGGGTGGAATATCAATTACCGCACTTATCAAGCAAGTTTCCTGAATTTTCACTCAATGCTAAATCTTTAAAGGCTGAGATAGAAATTGAAAACTTTGGCCAAGCACCAGCCAAAGCGACCACTGTGAATATTGAATATCAAAAAGATGGCCAATGGCAGTTGTTTGCTAAAGGTAAAGTGCCTGAGTTAAAACCTTATGAAAAAACTACTCTGACTTTGTGGGGACAAAAAATACAAGAACGACTGAATAAGGTTAATGTCCGTATTACCTTACCCCAAGTAGATCAACCGTCTGCAGTGTTAGAAGGACCAGTGATGGTTTATTAGTTGTGTAAAAATCAAACAGCAGAAAAATTAAAGCCTATAACTTTAGGGGCTGTTGATTAGAGCAAGGGAATAAAACAATAGTGATATTGTTTTATTCTTTAAAAATATTGAATTAAGCTTTATCTGATAATTGTTACAATAGACTAATGTCTAATGGTTAACCTAGTCGTATGAGTTGATAGTAAGGCACTGTCGATAAAAATAATTAGGTGATTAAAGTTTTAGGCGTAAGATTTAATATATTCAAGGTACTTTTATTTGTTGTGCTACTAGGCATATGCGAAATAGCACAAGCGAATAAAAAAATTGAACTATGTATTGAAAATAACGATTATAAACCCTATCTGCAAGCAGGACCCAATGGGCAAGATAATGTTGAAGGGATATTAATCGATATTGTTGTGAAATCAGCACAGCAGGCAGATTTACAAGTAAAATTTGTTCGATTTCCTTGGTTAAGGTGTCAATCCTTAGTGAAAAGTGGTGAGTTACAAGGATTACTGCTTATGATTAAAACCCCCGAACGACAGACTGAGTTTGCTTTTCCAGATGATCCACAATATATGTATCAAAACGAATATCCCATTATAGTTAAGAAAAATGGCCCTTTTGATACAGTCGAAACAAATACACCTTCAATTTTTTATCAAGATAACTCACTTAATATTAATACTTATCGAACAAGAGTTGTAAGCGGACTCAGTGCTCCATTTGGTTATGTGGCTTATCAATTTTTACAACAACAAAATCTGTTAAGCCCTGTAAATGCAGATTTAAAAACGGCTGCTAAATTAATTGAAAATGGTCGTTTAGACGGTTATGTGATTGCTAGATCGTTTGCCGATGCATTTGTGAAACAACCAGATGTGTCAGAGAAACTAAGTGTCACTTCAGGTTTTGTACTGAAAAGTAACGTATATGCTCCATTCAACTTAGATTACTATCAAAAAAATAAAACTATAGTTTCAGCTTTTTGGCAGGCTTTACATGAAAACCGTCCACATAAAGAATTAAGTTATCTCGTTAAAAATCAGAATGATAAATAACCAACGCAAGCCGAAGCTTGCGTTGGTTAGCAATATTCAGATTACTTACTAATCTTTTTGTATTTCAATCTATGAGGTTCAACAACATCTGTTCCATATGTCGCTTTAAGCCAAGCAGAGTATTCAGTGTAATTACCATCAAAAAAGTTAATTTTACCTTCGTCACGATAATCCATGATATGGGTGGCAATTCTATCTAAGAACCACCTGTCATGGGAAATAACCATGGCACAACCAGGAAACTCTAATAGGGCATTTTCTAATGCTCGTAAGGTTTCAACATCCAAGTCATTGGTTGGCTCATCCAGTAACAATACATTGCCGCCAGCTTTTAACAGTTTGGCTAAATGCACTCGGTTACGTTCACCACCAGACAAGTCTTTAATAAACTTCTGTTGGTCTGAGCCTTTAAAGTTAAAACGTCCACAATAAGCTCGGCTGTTTAATTCAAAATTACCAATTCGGATAATGTCTGAGTCATCAGAAATTTCTTTATAAACGGTATTTTTTCCGTCCATATGGTCACGGAATTGATCTACACTGGCTAATTGCACTGTGTCGCCTATATCAATTGTACCTGCATCCGCTTGTTCTTGACCGGTTAACATTCTGAATAGGGTTGATTTACCCGCACCGTTCGGGCCGATAATACCGACTATGGCACCTTTAGGCATTTTGAAATTTAGGTCGTCGATCAATAACCGATCACCATAAGATTTTTGTAAACCTGTGACTTCAAATACTTTGTCACCTAAACGCTCGCCAGGTGGAATAAATAATTCACTGGTTTCGTTACGTTTTTGGTAATCGCCAGTATTTAGCTCTTCGAAGCGAGCCATACGTGCTTTGCTTTTCGATTGTCGACCTTTAGCATTTGAGCGAACCCATTCTAATTCTGTTTTAATCGATTTCTGTCGTGCACTTTCGGTTTTTTCTTCTTGTTCAAGACGGGCATCTTTTTGTTCTAACCATGAAGAGTAGTTACCTTCCCAAGGTATACCTTGGCCACGGTCTAGCTCTAAGATCCAGCCGGCTACGTTATCTAAGAAATACCTATCATGGGTAATGGCTACGACAGTACCTTCATAGTCATGTAAGAAACGTTCTAACCATGCCACAGACTCAGCATCCAAGTGGTTGGTTGGTTCGTCGAGTAATAACATTTCTGGTTTTTCGAGTAATAATTTGCATAGTGCGACGCGGCGACGTTCACCCCCAGACAATTTGCTAACATCCGCATCCCATGGTGGCAGGCGTAATGCATCGGCTGCACGTTCTAAAGCGTTGTCTAAGTTATGGCCGTCTTTCGACTGAATAATCGCTTCAAGTTCACCTTGTTCTTTGGCTAAAGCATCAAAGTCAGCGCCTTCTTCGGCATATTCAGCATAAACTTCATCAATGCGTTTAAGTGCATGGACTACGTCTTGTACTGCTTCTTCAATGTTGCCACGCACGTCTTTAGTTTCGTCTAGTTGTGGTTCTTGAGGAAGATAACCAATTTTTAATCCAGTTTGCGGGATAGCTTCACCTTCAATATCCGTGTCTATGCCAGCCATTATTTTAAGTAAGGTTGATTTACCTGAGCCATTCAAACCTAATACGCCGATTTTTGCGCCAGGGAAAAAGCTTAAAGAGATATTTTTTAAGATATGTTTACCAGGTGGAACGACTTTTCCGACCCGTAACATGCTGTATACGTATTGTGCCATTTATTGTTTCTCTAGATAAATTTTAGATAGTTTAATTCACCCTGCCTGCTGGGTAAAAGGTATTGTGTAGTTTTGTTTTAAGTTTATTTCTAGTGTTTAGGTTTATTTAATACCAATTCGCCAATACTTGTGCATAGAAAAACAATGGAAAAACATTTAAAAACAATTGTCGATATCAATTCCAATTAGTAATTTAAGTTAAATAATTGATTAATATCGATTCATATAAGTAAACTATCTTCTTTAAAAATTATGTCTAATTATTAGATGCCAATAATTAGACATTAAATTGGTACTTAGCCATAAGGAAACATCAATAATATGAAAACAATGAATTGGGGAGTGTTAGGCCCAGGTAGTATTGCACAAACATTTGCTGAAGCAATCAGTCAGTCAGAGCATGGTAAGCTAACTGCTGTAGCGAGTCGTTCGGTTGAACGGGGTCAGGCGTTCGCTAAAACCTATAATGTTCCTACTGTTTATACTAGTTATGAAGACTTGGTGAATGATCCAAATATCGATATTATTTATATTGCCACGCCCCATAGTTTTCATTATCCCCAAGCTAAGTTATGTCTAGAAGCAGGTAAACATGTATTGTTGGAAAAACCATCCACCATCAATACCCAACAAATTCAGATTTTGACAAAACTCGCTCAGCAAAAAAATTTATTTTTACAAGAAGCTATTTGGACTCGGTTTATGCCTTGTTTAGCCAAGGTTAAAGAAAAAATTGAGCAAGGTGTAATAGGCGATATTCAGTATATCACTTCAACCATTGGTTTTGCTTTTCAACATAGAAAAGAAACGCGCTTGTACGATCCTAAACTAGGTGGCGGAGCTTTGTTAGATTTGGGATTATATCCCATAGCGGTTAGTCAAGCTTTGCTTGGTGAACAGCCTAATGTGATCCAAGCTATGGGGCGCGTAGGTGAAAGACAAATAGACGAAAGTACTTTGGTCAACATGCATTATCCGTCAGGACGTTATTCTCAGTTTACTTGTTCAGCTACAGGCCATTGTCCAAATACCATGACTATTGTTGGCTCAGACGGCAATATCGTGTTGCCGGCTATGTTTTGGGATACCGACCAAGCACATATCTATGATTTAAATGGTTTAGTTGAAACCATTGATATGCCACATCAAGTAAACGGATTTGAATATCAAATAGAAGAATCAATGCGTTGTATCCAAGCCGGTAAGCATTTTAGTGACTTGATGACCCACGATGAAAGTATCGGCATTATCCAAATTATGGATGAAGTTCGTCAACAAATTGGTCTGCAATTTTGTGCAGAAATCGAAGCACTTTAAGGTCTACAAATACTGTCGGGTTTGCGTTACAACTTTTGGTTGTTTCTCATGCCCGATTGCAAGTATACAAATGTGTAAAAATCACTAAAATGACCGCTGTTTTATTTCCCTTTTTATATATCCCTGATTTTGAGGAAACCTAATGCTTACACGTGATATGAATATTGCTGATTTCGATCCAGAATTGTACCAAGCAATTCAACATGAAAACCTACGCCAAGAGCAACATATTGAACTCATTGCTTCTGAAAACTATTGCAGCCCACGTGTGCTTGAAGCCCAAGGCTCTCAGCTAACTAACAAATATGCCGAAGGGTATCCTCACAAACGTTATTACGGTGGTTGTGAATACGTAGATATTGCTGAAGATCTAGCCATTGAACGTGCTAAACAATTGTTCGGTTGTGATTATGCTAACGTTCAGCCACATGCTGGTTCACAAGCTAACTCAGCTGTATTTATGGCGTTATTGAATGCTGGTGATACTGTTTTAGGCATGAGCTTAGCTCACGGTGGTCACTTGACTCACGGCGCATCTGTTAGTTTTTCAGGTAAAACTTACAATGCGGTTCAATATGGATTAAACCCAGATACGGGTGAAATCGATATGGCGCAAGTTGAAGCTTTGGCCATTGAACATAAACCTAAAATGATCATCGGCGGTTTCTCTGCTTATTCAGGTATTGTTGATTGGCAGAAATTCCGTGAAATCGCTGACAAAGTAGGTGCATATCTATTAGTTGATATGGCGCACGTTGCAGGTTTAGTAGCAGCGGGTGTTTATCCAAGCCCTATGGCTCATGCACACGTTGTCACTACTACTACTCACAAAACCTTAGCGGGTCCTCGTGGTGGTTTGATTCTATCTGCTTGTGGCGATGAAGCTATTTATAAAAAGCTAAATAGTGCGGTTTTCCCTGGTGGACAAGGTGGTCCTTTGTGTCACGTGATTGCTGCTAAAGCCGTGGCATTTAAAGAAGCGTTACAACCAGAATTTAAAGTGTACCAACAGCAAGTGGTGAAAAACGCCAAAGCTATGGTGGCTGTTATTCAAGAACGTGGACACAAAGTTGTGTCTGGCGGAACCGACAATCACTTGTTCTTATTAGATTTGATTGGCAAAGAATACACTGGTAAAGATGCTGACGCGGCACTAGGAGCGGCTAACATTACAGTGAATAAAAACTCTGTACCTAATGATCCACGTTCACCGTTTGTGACCAGTGGTTTACGTATTGGTTCTCCGGCTATCACACGTCGCGGTTTTAAAGAAGAGCAAGCAAAACAAGTGGCTAACTGGATCTGTGATGTGTTGGATAACATTAACGATCAAGCTGTGATTGCTCGTGTTAAAGGTGAAGTTGTCGCTTTGTGTGAAGCTTTCCCTGTTTATGGCTAGATAATTAAATATCAGCTAAAACATATATACATATTATTAAAGCCGACCTAGTGTCGGCTTTTTTTGTATATCTTGTATGCCTAGAGGCTGATTTTTGTTAATTTAGGCGAATTAATCCGTTTTAATTAGAAATCACTATGTATTGCCCATTTTGTTCTGTGCAAGAAACTAAAGTTATTGATTCTCGTTTGGTGGCTGATGGCAGTCAGGTTAGACGCAGACGTGAATGTACAATTTGTAAAGAACGTTTTACTACTTTTGAAATGGCTGAGTTGGTAATGCCTAGAGTGGTTAAACGGGATGGTTCCAGAGAACCTTTCAACGAAGATAAGTTACGTGCAGGTTTGCAACGGGCATTAGAAAAACGCCCTGTGAGCACCGAGCAGGTTGAACAATGTATTAGTCGTTTAAAGTCTTCTTTACGGGCCACTGGTGAGCGCGAAATCAGCAGTGAATTTTTAGGCAACCTAATTATGAATGCTTTAAAAGAGTTAGATAAAGTGGCTTATGTGCGTTTTGCTTCTGTATATCGTTCTTTTGAAGATATCCGTGAGTTTGGCGAAGAGATTGCCCGCTTAGGCGACTAAGCCTTATCTTATTATTCAATTTATTGGTTTTAAATGTCAGAGACAAAATTTTCAAAGTTAGACCACCAGTTCATGGCCCGCGCTATTCAGTTGGCTAAACGTGGTCAGTTTACGACCTCGCCTAATCCTAATGTGGGCTGTGTAATAGCAGATATTACTGGCAACATTGTCGGTGAAGGCTGGCATCACAAAGCCGGTACAGCTCATGCAGAAGTACATGCTTTAAGGCAAGCAGGTGAGCTTGCAAAAGGTGCAACCGCTTATGTCACCCTAGAGCCTTGTAGTCATCAAGGGCGAACACCTCCATGTGCTGATGCTTTGATCCATAGTCAAGTTGGCCGAGTGGTGATTGCCATGGAAGATCCTAACCCTTTGGTTTCAGGTGAGGGAGTACAGAAATTAAAAAATGCCGGTATTGTCACTGCAACAGGTTTATTAACCTCTGCTGCTGAACAACTTAATCGGGGTTTTATTAAACGAATGAAAACCGGTCAACCTTGGGTAACAGTCAAATTAGCTTCTACCTTAGACGGTAAAACCGCCTTGCAAAATGGCTTAAGTCAATGGATCACCGGCCCGATGGCCCGCCAAGATGTGCAACGTCATAGAGCAAAAAGCTGCGCTATTTTATCTGGCTCGGGTACTGTGATGGCCGATAACCCCTCACTTAACGTGCGATATGCCGAGTTAGGTTTATCCGCCGATGACTTACTTCTAGGTAATCTGCGCCAACCCCTAAGGGTGATTTTAGATGGCCGTAATCAGTTACCTAGCAGTTTAGTTTGTTTGCAGTCTATACAGAAAAATCAAGCAGGTGATGTGTTATTAATTAATGGCCAAGTAAGTCAACATGAATTTGCAGAGCACGTCGAGCAATGGCAAGCGCCCTTTAATAATAACAAATTGGACTTGCCTGCAGTGATGTCTAAACTCTCAGATATGCAATTAAATCATATTTGGGTTGAGGCAGGAGCTAAGTTAGCAGGTGCTTTGTTACAAAATAATCTGGTTGATGAATTGATTTTGTACCAAGCGCCCAAATTAATAGGGGCAGCCGGTCAAAATCTTTTTGATATTTTACCTATCGAGTCAATGCAAGAGGTGGTGGATTTGTCTATCACCGATGTGAGGCAAGTGGGCGAGGATATTAAAATCACCGCGCTGCTTAACAAGAAGTCAGTTAATTAGTATTCAGTTAATCAAAAATAAAGTTATCGAGAGACTATGTTTACCGGAATTATTGAAGATGTAGGTGTCATCAAAAGTTTAACCCCTACAGGTGAAGACATTAGGTTGTCGATAGACGTCAACAAATTAGACATGAGCGACGTTAAACTGGGTGACAGTATAGCCAATAACGGTGTGTGTTTAACGGTTGTCGCTATGTCGTCTAACGGTTTTAGTGCTGATGTGTCCCATGAGACAATTAAGCGTACAGGGTTTGTTGCCTATAAAGCCGGTCATAAAGTTAATTTAGAAAAGGCATTGCAAGCTAACAGCCGTTTAGGTGGCCACATAGTCAGTGGTCATGTGGATGGGGTAGGCCAAGTATTGTCGGTGACAACTGTGGGTCGGTATGTTGAAATTTGGCTTAAAGCTCCTGATGAATTAGCTAAATACCTTGCAGAAAAAGGGTCAATTACTGTGGATGGGGTTAGCCTGACAGTGAACCAAGTGAATGGCGCTAAATTTTTGCTGACACTTATTCCCCATAGTTTACAAGAAACCATTATTGGCTCTTATAAAGTGGGCACTAAAGTGAATCTAGAAGTCGATGTAATTGCCCGTTATTTAGAAAGATTAATCATGGGTGACAAAGCAGCACAAGAGCAAAATGATAATGCTAAAAGCGATATTAGTATGGCGTTTTTAGCTGAAAATGGTTTTTTAAGATAAAAAATTTAAATCTATCCCTAATGCGTTAAACCTATTGGTTTTAACAATTACCAAGTCAATAAAGAAAGTGAATTATGTTACTCAATAGCTGTGAAGAAATAATTGAAGATATTCGTCAAGGTAAAATGGTTATCTTGATGGATGATGAAGATCGCGAAAATGAAGGCGATCTAATCATGGCCGCAGAACATGTTACGCCTGAAGCGATTAATTTTATGGTGACACATGCAAGAGGTTTAGTATGTTTACCTATGACAGCAGAACGCTGTCGCGCACTTAACCTACCTTTGATGGTAGATAACAATGGCGCACAATTTTCCACTAATTTTACTGTTTCTATTGAGGCGGCAGAAGGTGTGACCACAGGTATTTCTGCCGCAGACCGAGCTAAAACAGTATTAGCCGCAGTGGGCAAAAATGCGCAGGCCAAAGATATAGTGCAGCCAGGGCATATTTTTCCCTTAATCGGTAAAGAAGGCGGTGTGTTAAACCGAGCTGGGCATACGGAAGCGGGCATTGATTTAGCCCGTTTAGCTGGTTGTGAACCCGCTTCTGCCATTGTTGAAATTTTAAATGAAGACGGCAGCATGGCTAGACGTCCAGAATTAGAGCAGTTTGCGATTAAACATGGTCTGAAAATAGGTACTATTGCTGCTCTTATTGAATATAGAAACTTAAATGAAACCACTATTCAGCAAGTCGCAAAATGTAAATTACCCACTGAATATGGTGAGTTTGATCTCGTCACTTATAAAGATGTTATCGACAATCAAGTACACTTTGCTATGTGTAAAGGCCAAATCAAAGGTGATGAGCCTGTTTTAGTCAGAGTGCATTTACAAAATTCTTTGAGTGACTTATTGGGCTCTCAACGTTCAGTTTCCCGCAGTATGGGATTATCTGAGGCCATTAAAACCATTGCAGAAAATGGCGGTGTGTTGGTGGTGCTGGGCAAAGAAGAAGATCTGTTGTCGCAAGTGAAATTGTTTGAAGCTGAAGATAATGGCGAGCAGCCAGTGACACCTGCTTGGCAGGGGTCGTCGAGAACAGTCGGCGTTGGTAGTCAAATTTTAGCTAGTTTAGGCGTGAAAAAAATGCGCTTATTAAGTAAACCTAAAAAGTATCATGCCTTATCTGGATACGGTTTAGAGGTGGTTGAGTACGTAGAAGTTTAACTCTGTTTGTTATAACAAATAGAACTGAAAATTTCGCAATATTTTAAACTATGGATGTGCTAAACTGCGCGCCGATTTTTCTAGTAAGGTTTTTAGATGAATATTATTGAAGGTAACGTTCGCGCTACAGGTAAAAAATTCGCACTTGTGGTTGCTCGATTTAACAGTTTTGTGGTTGAAAGTTTAGTTGAAGGTGCTATTGATGCACTAGAAAGACACGGTGAAGTTAACGAGCAAGACATTACGCTAGTTCGTGTGCCAGGCGCATATGAGTTGCCTATTGTGGCTAAAAAACTTGCTGAACAAAATAAGTATGATGCAATTATTGCATTAGGTGCCGTGATTCGTGGCGGTACTCCACACTTTGATTTTGTGGCAGGCGAATGTAACAAGGGCTTAGCTCAAGTTTCTCTAGAATACGGAATTCCAGTATCTTTTGGTGTGATTACCACTGACAGTATCGAACAAGCGATTGAGCGTTCTGGTACTAAAGCGGGTAATAAAGGCGCTGAAGCGGCAATTAGTTCACTAGAAATGGTTAACGTTATCGCAAATATTGAAGGGGCAGAGTAGGTGAAACCTAAAGCTCGCCGCCTAGCCAGAGAATTAGCAGTGCAAGCTGTTTATTCTTGGCAAATGTCTAAAAATCCAGTTGAGCAAATTGAATTAAGCATAGTCACTAGTAACAATATGCAAAAAGTAGACACTGAATACTTTTTGGAATTATTACGTGCTGTTGTTAAAGACTGTGCTGAAATTGATAAAAAGGTTAAGCCATATCTTGGCCGCTTGCCTGAAGAACTGGATCCAGTTGAGAAAGCTATTCTCAGAATTGCTACTTATGAACTTATCGCTCGTTTAGATGTACCTTATAAAGTTGTCATTAACGAAGCTATTGAATTAGCTAAGTCTTTTGGTGCTGATGAAAGCCACAAGTTTGTTAATGGTGTGCTGGACAAAGCTATCAAAACCCTGCGTAAAGACGAGTTATCGTAAATTTACCCTAAGTTTATGACTAGACAGTACACTGTCTAGTCACTTTAGTGCCATGCTAGTTAAATGATAAGTAGGTTCCTGTCATTGTGAAAGAATTTAATCTGATAGAACATTTTTTCAAAGCCAATAGTGGCCAACGTAAAGATGTGATCATAGGCATCGGTGACGATGCTGCTGTTACCCATATACCTCAAGGCCAAGCATTAGTGACTACCACTGATACTTTGTTAAGTGGTGTACACTTTTTACCTGACGCTAGTGCTCATGCTGTGGCGCAAAAAGCCATTGCCGTCAATTTAAGTGACTTAGCTGCAATGGGAGCAGAACCTGCTTGGTTAAGTTTATCATTGAGCGTGCCCCATGCTGATGAGCTGTGGTTAAAAGATTTTTCTACTGGTCTCCAAGAACTTGTTGATTATTATTCTATTCAATTAATTGGTGGTGATACTGTTCAAGGACCTTTGGCTATCACTATTACCGCTCAAGGTTTTGTGCCTTTTGAACAGGCAATCACCCGCAGTGGCGCTAAACCTGGTGATCTTGTTTATGTGACTGGCACCCTTGGTGATGCAGGATTAGGCTTAGCTATAGCTAAAAACCAGCAAGAAAAAGTGACTGACTCTGCTATCACTGCAGAAAATAGAGACTTTTTACTTAAGCGATTAAATTATCCCACTCCCAGATTGTTAACTGGCACTATGCTTCGTCGTATTGCCAACTCTTGCATTGATCTGTCTGATGGGCTTATTTCTGATATTAAGCATATTCTGACCATGTCTCACTGTGGCGCGACTTTAAATCTTGATAAATTACCATTATCAACTGCTTTATCTGAGTCAGTGGATGAAGAAACCGCGATAAAGTATGCTCTCAGTGCTGGCGATGATTACGAGTTGTTATTTACCGTTAGTGAAGAACAAAAAGGTAATTTGGAAACAACTTTAGCCAGTGCCAATATTCAAGTGACTTGTATTGGTCAATTGAATGGTAGTAACGGAAAACTAGATTTACGTAAAAATGATCAAGCCTATACACTTAATATTCAGGGTTACCAACACTTCTAAAGGACTACAATGGATAAGCAAATACGTCAACGTGTCAGTCTGTTTAATCCAGTACATTGTTTGGCTTTAGGATTGGGCAGTGGTTTAGCGCCAAAAGCCCCTGGTACATTTGGTACTTTAGCGGCCCTCCCTTTAGTGATTGTTTTATCACTATATAGCAGCTTTAGTTTTTATCTGATCTTTACTTTGATTGCCTCGGTTGTGGGTATTTGGATCTGCGGTAAAACTGCTGATGACATGCAAGTGCACGACGACTCGTCAATTGTGTGGGATGAAGTCGCAGGCATGTTGATCACTATGTTGGCTGTGCCTTTGTCATGGCAAACCTTATTGGCTGGGTTTGTATTATTTAGAATTTTTGACATATTAAAACCTTGGCCTATTAGTTACCTTGATAAACATGTGCATGGTGGTTTTGGGATTATGATTGACGATGTGCTAGCAGGGATATTTGCTCTTACATGTCTACATTTAGGTCTGTATTTGCGTAACCCATTTCTATACTTCTGGTTAATCCCATGAGCTGTTTTGCCTTTCAATATTTTCAATAATAAATCATATACAATTTATCTAAGCTTATGTATCTTGTTACTTTTATGTTAAGAAATCGTTTTCATTGATTTTTCTAGAATAATAAAAGTACTTGGAGGTACTCAGTGGCAATCGTTTCAGTTGGTATTGCAATACTCATTTTGATTTTGTTAGTGACTTGGGCAAAACTTAATCCTTTTCTGGCATTTTTAATCACTTCTATTATTGCAGCCATCATGCTTGATGTGCCGCTAGACACTATTCCCAAAACTCTCGAGCAAGGAATAGGGGGCTTGTTAGGCTCTCTTGCTGTGATTATTTGTGTAGGTGCTATGTTTGGTAAATTAATCTCAACCAGCGGGGCTGCACAGCGAATTAGTAGTAGTTTAATGAGTATGTGTGGTGATAAATATATTACTTGGGCCTTAATGCTCACGGGCTTTATCGTAGGTATCCCACTCTTTTACAATGTGGGTTTTGTTTTGTTGGTGCCATTGGTGTTTTCTGTGGTGTACCAAACTAAGTTGCCTGCTGTGTACTTAGGTATTCCTTTGTTAGCGGCTTTATCAGTTACTCATGGTTTTTTACCTCCTCATCCTTCACCGACAGCCTTAGTACCACAATTTGGTGCTGATTTAGGTTTAACCCTAGTTTATGGTTTGATTGTAGCTATTCCGACTATGGCTTTAGCTGGGCCTGTGTTTGCTAAAACTTTAAAAAATATCGATAGTAAACCTTTAGATACGTTCAAACCGCAAATCATGGAAGAACATGAATTACCCAGTGCACTGAATAGTTTTGTCACTAGTTTATTACCTGTAGTGTTAATTGCCGGCACCACGGCCTTACCTTATATTGCCGGTGAAGAGTCATCAGCTTTGATTAAATTTATCGGTAACCCCATGGTGGTGATGTTAATTGCACTGGTTATTGCCACTTATACTTTAGGTATATCTCGAGGCATTAACATCAGTAAAATAATGGACGATTATAGCGAGGCAATTAAAGATATTGCGGTGATCTTATTAGTCATTGCTGGGGCAGGGGCTTTGAAGCAGGTTTTTGTCGTCAGTGGCGTGAGTACTGAAATTGGCGATGCGCTTAAAAGTATCGATATTAATCCGTTAATTCTAGGTTGGTTAATTGCCACTATTATTCGTATTTGTTTAGGCTCAGCCACAGTAGCTGGGTTAACCGCAGCGGGTATTGTTGCGCCTTTAGTGTTATCTACAGATGTTAATCCTAACTTAATGGTACTAGCCATTGGTGCCGGTAGTTTGATGTGCTCCCATGTCAATGATTCTGGCTTTTGGATGTATAAAGGTTATTTTAACTTGAGTTTAAAAGATACTTTCAAATCTTGGTCTTTGATGGAAACAATTGTTGGTGTGGTAGGAATTATTAGCGTGTTGATTTTAGATCAATTTGTCTGATGTCTATCATTTTTAATCATGCTATACATTAGCAATTGTAAGTATTAATCTTCGCTGTTGAAATTATTCACTAGTAAATAAGGGAATTTATAATGAGGTTTGGTGTAAGTATTTTATTGTTATTAGCAGGTCTTTCGGGTTGTGCATCACAAGTTGAAGTGGATGCTAGTTTTACTGATTCAGAGGATGTCATGGATTTATATACAGGCAATATACCAGGCGCGATTGAATCAAAAAATCTGGAGTATGTGCGCGACTCTATTGAAGTAAATAAGTTTTTAATTGATGTCACTTTTCCTCAATTAACAGCTTATATGCCGGCTCCTGAAGCTGCCAATGGCACAGCTGTGATTATTTGTCCTGGTGGCGGTTACAAAGGTGTGTCTATTTATGCTGAAGGTGAACAAATTGCTAAACGTTTTAATAAGATAGGCGTAACAGCTTTTGTTCTTAAATATAGAACACCTTTAGATGAAACTATGCAAAACAAAAGTGTTGGCCCATTACAAGATATTCAACAAGCTATTAGTGTGGTTCGACAAAATAGCCAAGAGTGGAACATCAATCCGAATAAAGTGGGAGTGATGGGCTTTTCAGCTGGTGGACATTTAGCATCATCAGCGGCAGTGCATTACAACAAAGCTGTTAATCAAACATTAGCCGGGCAAAACCTACGTCCAGATTTCCAAGTGTTAATTTATCCTGTTATTAGTTTTGCCGATGGCATTGTGCATAAAGGCTCACGGAAAAACTTAATTGGAGCCACTTTAGATCCTACATTAGTCAAACATTACTCCAATGAGTTACAAGTCACAGCCGACACACCTCCGGCTTTTATTACTCATGCTGGTGATGATAAGGCTGTTCCGGTAGAAAATGCATTAGTCTATTATCAAGCACTGAATGACAACAAAGTACCTAGTCAGCTATTGATATTACCTGAAGGTGGTCATGGTTTTGGATTACGTAACTCATATGATTGGTTCAAAGATTTAACCCAATGGATGGATATTAGTCAGTTATTAACTGAGTAATAAGTTCTATCAACCAATAGGTAAAGCTGTAGTATTAACTGGGGACTTCAACACAAAAGATGAATGTACCCCACTGACACCTTCGATTGGGGTGAGTTTATTCAGTAAAAATTGCTGAAAATCATCCATGTCTTTGACTATTACTTTCAATAAATAATCAGCCGACTGGCCCGTCACTAAGTGGCATTCTAATACTTCAGAAAATTCAGCTATTTTTCTTTCAAAACTTTTGAAACGCTCTGGCGTGTGTTTATCCATACTAATTTGCATAAAACACATGAGCGTTAAGCCTAGTTTTCTGGCATCGAGTAAGGCCACATAACCCGCTATCATACCTGATTCTTCTAATTGGCGTACACGGCGCAAACAAGGCGAAGGCGATAAGTTAATTGCCTCGGCTAACTCTTGGTTTGAGATCCTGCCTTGTTGCTGAATAGTCTCTAGAATTAAGCGATCATACTTGTCTAATTTCATGATTTTCACTATTGAAGGTTAATCTTGCTAATAATGTTTTTATTCTAGCAATAAAATTGCGGTTAATCTGCTGATTGTTGGGTCTTCGCAATTATCTATGCCTGTTTTTACGATAACCTTGTTTTATTCTTTATTAGCCGAATTTTGGAGCAGCACATGATCAATAATCCTCAAAGTAAATATCAAGCCTTTAAAGGGATCAAATTGACTCAACGACAGTGGCCTAACAAGACTATTGTTAACCCACCTATTTGGATGAGTACAGATTTGCGTGATGGAAATCAGGCGCTAATTGATCCAATGTCGATAGAAACCAAATTACGTTTTTTTAAAGCATTAGTGGCGATTGGTTTTAAACAAATTGAAGTGGGGTTTCCATCGGCTTCAGAAATTGACTATCAGTTTGTGCGTTTATTGATCGAAGGTAATCACATACCCGAGGATGTAAGCATAGAAGTTTTAGTGCAAGCTAGATTCGACTTAATTGAAAAAACCGTAGACAGTTTAAGAGGGGCTAAACAAGCCATATTGCATATGTATAATCCCTTAGCGCCGACTTTTCGTGAGATTGTTTATAAAACTGATAAAGCCGGTGTGAAAAAAATTGCTACCCAAGGCACCCAATGGGTTAAACAATTAACAGCTAATGCGCCAGAAGTGGATTGGACTTATCAGTATTCACCAGAAGTGTTTTCTAGTACCGAAATTCGCTTTGCCAAAGAAGTGTGTGATGCTGTGGTAGAAATTTGGCAACCCAGTAAGGCAAATAAGATCATTATTAATTTACCCGCGACAATAGAAATGAATACCCCTAATACTTATGCGGATCAAATTGAATGGATGCATATCCATCTTAAACAAAGACAACACATTATCTTAAGTGTGCACCCTCATAACGATAGAGGCACAGCCGTAGCTGCAGCAGAATTGGCCATTATGGCAGGCGCTGACAGAGTAGAAGGTTGTTTGTTTGGTAATGGTGAACGTACCGGCAATGTGGACTTAGTGACCTTGGCCATGAATATGTACACCCAAGGGGTACATCCTGAATTAGATTTTTCAAGTATTGACCAAGTGCGTAAATTGGTTGAAGAATGTAATCAAATGCCAGTGCATCCACGGCACCCATATGCCGGTGAATTGGTTTTTACTGCTTTTTCTGGCTCCCATCAAGACGCTATTAAAAAAGGCTTAGCGGTACAAGATAAGCAAGGTGTGTGGCAAGTGCCATATTTACCGATTGATCCTGCCGATTTAGGCCGTAGCTACGATGCTGTGGTGAGGGTGAATAGCCAATCAGGTAAGGGCGGGGTTAGCTTTTTATTAGAACAAGAAGCAGGCTTAGCTTTACCTAGAAAATTACAAATGGAGTTCAGCCGCATTGTACAAAAAGTGAATGATGAAACGGGCAAAGAAGCCACAGCTAAAGCAATAGTCGCGTTATTTGAACAAGAGTACTTTGCTCAAACTACGCCTATTGAATTTATCAGTAGCCAGATGACCACCATACTTGATGGTCGACAAAAAGTGGATGTGAAGTTTAGTTATCAAGGTAACAAACAAAATATCAGTGGAGTAGGCAATGGCCCTATTGACGCTGCGGTTAACGCCATTAGCCAGTTTATTCATACCCCAATAGAAGTGGTAGATTACCATGAACATTCTATTGGCAGTGGTTCAGACGTCGCGGCTGTGTGTTATGTAGAGTTAAAAATAGACGGTATTAACTGCGGTTTTGGGGTAGCTAAAGATAGCAATATTATGACTGCAGCAATTAAAGCTTTGTTTTCTGGAGTGAATAGACAGTGGGCAGAGACAGAGATGCAACAGCAGGCTTAAGCTTCTGCTCATTTAGATATTTCTGACGGTATACAGTGCGCTATTTCTACTTCAGTCTAGTTGCTGTGACTTGAGTGTCATTTTTTGTGTACAGCGTGTTTAAGCTGGGTCATTTGAAATTTAATTGATATTTATTTAACAACTCTTGGTAATAAGGTGTCGTAATTAATTGTTTTGTGAGCTGTTCAAGGTTCTCTTTTATTTCTAATGAATTTTTTCTTTTCTTTGTTAATGCTATATATAGTGGGGTCATTGCAATATAGGGAGTCATTCCCTTAACCTTAGACCTTATACTTTGGTTAGAAATCAGCTTATTAAAATGTAACGGATTCGAAATAACAAAATCAATGCGTTTTCCCAGTAATAACTTTAGCAATACCTCTTCGGTAAAGGTGGAGAATTTTGTCAGGTAGTTTGCTTGCTCGAAAGACTCGCCATATGAAAAACCAGATTTAACGCCAATTATATATGGTGTTAAATCTGCTAAGTGGCCATTAAATTCGAATTTATTGTCTGTTAATGTAAATAGTTGAATGGCTTCGTTGGCGTATGACGGCTCAATAAAATGATATGCTTGCTCGCGTTTTGCTGATTTAAACAAAGTCAGCATCAGATCAATCTTACCTTCTGCTACAAAATGCATAGCTCTCGACCAAGGTAGAATTATAAATTCAAAATCATACTTTGAATTTTTTTCGATATAATTAAGAATATCAATGGAAAGGCCTTTTCTTGACCCATTTTCTTCGAAATTGTAGGGGGAAGATCCGTGTTCTGTTGTGGCAACAGTCAGAGTTATTTTATTTGCCGTTGAAGCGGGCATTAGAATTTTTGGTGTGGCAGAGGTGTGAGCTATTACCGACAATGGATAGATTAAAAAAAGAAATATTATTTTAATTAAAATATTCATAATAATACTCAAAAGAAGAGATGCTAATTATGTAAAGTAGGCTAATTTTTAGTCTAACATTTTATTATTGGTAATTCGTAAGGATTTTAACGACAGCTCTAAACGAATGAATTGTTCTTGTTGTGGAACGCCAAACCTTAGGGCGTTTTTTTCGTCGCATAGTCTAAGGTAGATACCTTGTTGGCATAGGTGGAAGAATATTTGTGCGGCGTTTTTATGTTGAATAGTTGAAGCTTATCAGGACAGCCATAGCTTATCAGGACAGCCATAATAGTATTGTCATGGGCTAGGCTGGCCTACCTGTTTAGAAAACAAGATGAAGAACATAAACAGGACAGGCATAATTATTTGTTGATATGGAAATTGGGTCGTTTATTCTCTGGGTTATCTAGATGAATTGTTTGCTGCCCATAAAAATAGGAGTTTTGTGTGGATATAGATGAAAATAAAATTGATGAAGCAGCTTTAGCGTTAATGTATTTGACTCTTCATGATAATGGTCGAGCTTGGAAAAAAATCGATTGGCAGGCTATGAGTAGACTTCACGAGAAAGGTCTTATTTGCGATCCTGTTGGAAAGGCTAAGTCGGTTCAGTTAACCGAAGAAGGGCTAAAACAGTCTGAAGCACTATTTAATAAACTTTTTGCAAAGTAGAAAATATCAGGGGAAGAATAAGGTTAAATAAAATATAGGCTTTACTTGAATTAGTCTCGACTTAACCTATCCACGCAACTTCGAAAGAATGGATTCCGGCCTAAAAGCTCACCGGAATGACGAATTTCAAAGCCAGTAAAAACTATCTCCTAGTTCCTATTTACTTTCTACTACTTTATTCTTTTGCTCGAATCTCGCGATTGCTTTCAATGGATCCCAGCTTATCACATGCAGGAATGACAGACTTCGGAGGTTAGGTGATAATCTTGTAGCTAATCCTAATCTTTAACTATTTTCTATCTAGCTACTAGGATCTGCTGTTGTCTTTTCTCTGTGTAGCGCAGTCTCTGTGATCGGCTTTTGATTTTAATAATGTTACGGCTCTTCTCTGTGTAACTCTGTGACACGCTTTTGTTTTGTCTTTTCTGCCTTATTCTGCTCACTCTGCGCCATGCTGCCTTATTCTGCTTTTATAACTTTAAAAATTTGGTTTATAGTCAAAACCTGCTTCAGCTTCGCTGTCGCTAAAGGTATTCAGTTTTACCTTTTTGTTGAGTAGGTTGTTAACCATTGAATTAGGGAAAACTTCAATACCGTTATTAAAGGCTTCGACATTTTGATTGAAAATGCGGATAGCGGCACCTATGTTTTCTTGTTGTTCGGCTATTTCACGCATCAATTTAGTAAACATTTCATTGGCTTTGAGTTCTGGGTAGGCTTCTACCGCGATATTCATACCTTGTACTAAATTACGAGTGGCGCTTTCTACTTTGGCTAGTTTGCCTGTGTCCATTTTATCGCTATCTAAGCCACCTAAAGCACTACGTAAGGCTGCTATTTTTTCTTGAACAGCAGATTCAAATTGTTGGTATTGCTCGGTAACGGTTTGTAGTTGGGGAATGATTTTGTTTTTTTGTCTTTCTTGGGTGATCACATTAGCCCAAGCACGTTGAGCTGCATTAGCACGGCTTATAATGCCATTATAAATCACTATCACTGATAGAATAACGAGGCCAACAATGACTAAAAATACAATACTAGTGTTCATAGAAAGTCCTTAATTTAAAAATTATTATCACTGTGTCGCATTAATGTATGAATGCGTTCTAGCGTTTGTTGCAGCAAAGGAATTTTTTGATTTTGTTTAATTTCATCTAAAAATTCCGCAGGCTCATCCAACCCATGTTGCCGTTGCCATTTACAAATGTTGGGGGTAAACGACATACATAATTGGCCGTCAGAGCTGAATTCTAAATTCAGACCTTTTAACTCTTTACCCATATCTTCTATTTCTACTACTACAGCCGGTTTGAGAAATTTAGCAGCGGCCATTTCACTCTGTGCATTCACTTTAAAGTGGCGATTAAATTCTGTGGATGCCGGTTTATATGTGCTGCCAAAAAAGCTGCCAAACCAGCTAGAAGAAATCGTTATGCTCCTAACAAAGTTAAAGGGTAGATATAGCCCATATCGATAATGATGATCATACACGGTGCGAGTGCGATGTCGGCCTTTCGAATCGGTAGAGCTGACTCGGCGACGATCCACATAGTGAAAGGTGTAGGCATGATAGTCAAATTGGTGTTCTTGCCCTTGATAATGGCCTTTCACTAACCATTGAATTTCACGTAAGTGATTGCCTCGTTTAAATTCATTAAAACGTTGAGCTAATTCTGCTGCCAGTCTTTTGCCATGAAAGGGGGCATCTTGCCAGTTGTTATCTAGATATACGTCTCTTTGATATAAGGCGTCGGACAAACTACTTATTTTGTTGCGCCGCATAAAAATTAATCCAGCAAACACCAAAACCGTGATACCTGATAGGCCCATTAACCACATAACAACTGGCGTTTGAGGATTGTAATTAAGATAGAAAAAGCTAATACCTGCAATGAATAAAGCTGCGAATAAACTATACCAGTAGCCTGAGTTATCGTATTTTAGCGGGCGACCGAAGGACTCTACTTTTTGCAGTATGGCGTTAAGTTCGACACGATTACGAGCCATAGCAATTTTATTCTCGAGAGATTTGAGAAACAGCTGTAGTTGTTGATTGCTGGAAGCTCCTTGCTTATCCATCTGTGGTGGTATTTTCCTTACTATATATTTATATCGACATTAACATTGCTTGATTTTTTCATCAATTTTTTATCATTTTTACTATGTCTGTCCAAATAAGCTTTTTGCTTTTAGTTTATTAGTTTGTCACTCGAATCAAGTCGCTAACAATATGCTGGAATGACGTCCGTTAAAGTCAGCAAAAACTATCTGCGGCTTATTGGCTAAACTTTGTTTTTGAACTGCTTTACCCACTTTCTGGGGGCTGTTTCTGCTAAATTAAACCCAGATGTTAAACGTTGTTTAACATTTAAAATATAAATGTTACATTGGTTTAATATATTGAATAGCAATCTCAGGATTCAGAAATCATATGACTTTGAAAAATAAAACATTGGTTTTGCCTTTACTTTTAATTGCCCTTGCCAGTTGTAACACCCCTTTAAATTCGCAAAAAAACACAGCTAAGACAGTAGTTAATGCCACTGTATCAAATGTAAATAAGCAGCAAAGTGAAAATAACAGCATAGTATTAATCGCTCAGCCGCAAGGTAGCAGTTTAATCGATACACTTGCTAAGGCTAAAACCTTATTACAGCAAAACAAAGCTGTTGAAATTCAATTAAGCAGAGGCACCTATTATCTTGCTGAGCCTGTTGTTTTAGGACCAGAATTTTCAGGTACAGCTGAAGCCCCATTTGTTATGAAACCAGTAAAGGGGCATCAGGTGATCTTTAGTGGTGCCACTCTTGTGCAAGCCAATTGGCAACGCCACAATAAACAATTAATGAAAGCCCAGATAGATGCTAAAAATTTCGATTTGCTGTTCATTAACGATCAACAACAAGTTCGTGCTCGTTATCCTAATTTTGATCCAGAAATTCGAATTTTTAATGGTTATGCTACCGATGCCATTGCGCCGGATCGTGTTGCTACTTGGCAAGATCCTACAGGTGGCTTTGTCCATGCTTTACATCGTGCCCGCTGGGGAGGCATGCATTATGAAATTAGCGGTGTTGATAGCCAAGGCGAAGTCACGCTAACCGGTGGTTTTCAAAATAATCGCAGTTCGGGTTTACATAATATGTACCGGTATGTAGAAAATGTTTTTGAAGAGCTAGATGCACCCAACGAATGGTTTTTTGACAAAAAAAACTCAACCCTTTATTTTTATCCGCCAGCAGATCTTAACTTAGCTAATAGTAAAGTCACTGTTTCTCAAGCAGAAAATTTAATAGAGTTACGTGGTAGCATCAATAACCCAGTCAAACACATTCATGTGCAGGGGATTACCTTTACCCAAACTAAACAAACCTTCATGAAAACTAAAGAGCCATTACTACGCAGTGATTGGACGATTTATCGTGGTGGCGCAGTGGTTTTAGAAGGCACCGAACATTGTCAAATTAGCCATAACACCTTCACCGAATTAGGTGGCAATGCCATTTTTGTGAGCAACTATAATCGTGCTGTAAATATAGCCAGCAACGAAATCTATAACATTGGTGCAGGTGCCATTAACTTTGTGGGCAACCCTGATGCAGTGCGTTCACCAAGCTTTCAATATAGAGAGTTTGTTGAACTTGATAAAATGGATATGCAAGCTGGGCCTAAATCCTCTGATTATCCTGCAAACTCAAGGGTATACGACAACTTAATTCATCATATCGGCCAACTTGAAAAACAAGTGGCTGGTGTACAAATTCAAATGGCCGCTAATATTACTGTGAGCCATAACTCTATTTATCATGTACCGCGCGCAGGTATCAATGTTGGTGCAGGTACTTGGGGTGGGCATATATTTGAGCACAACGATGTGTTTGATACTGTATTAGAAACCAGTGATCACGGTGCATTTAACTCTTGGGGGCGGGATCGTTTTTGGCATCCTAAACGTGATGTACTCATTGATATTGTTAAAAGTCATGCAGATATGTACAAGCTTGATGTACTCAAACCTATCATCATCAGAAACAACCGTTTTCAATGTGATCATGGTTGGGATATCGACTTAGATGACGGCTCTTCACATTATCAAATCTATAATAACGTCACTTTAAGTGGCGGTATTAAATTGCGTGAAGGTCTTGATCGTAGGGTTGAAAATAACATTATAATAAATAATTCGCTGCACCCCCATGTTTGGTTTGAAAACAGTAAAGATATCTTTCGTAAAAACATTGTTTTTGGGGCTTACAAGCCGGCACTGATGAAAATAGAAAAATGGGGAACTGAAATTGATTACAACTTGTTTACTAGGCAAAAAAGCTTAACTGCATCACAAAAATTTAATACCGATCAACATTCAATTTTTGGTGATCCACAATTTGTAGATGCAGAGTCAGGTAATTACCAAGTTAAAAAAGATTCACCTGCATATAAAATGGGCTTTAAAAACTTTGCTATGGATCAATTTGGTGTAGTCAGTGAACATTTAAAAGCCAAGGCACAACAACCTAAAGTACCCAATTTAACGAATAACGAAACTTCAGGTCGCCACGGTAATGCCATCACTCTATTCGGTGCTAGATTTAGTTCGGTTACTACACTCGGTGAACAATCAGCCTTAGGTATCCCTGAAATTTCTGGCGCTTTAGTGCAAATGGTTAGAAAAGGCATTGCCGAAAACGCAGGGCTACAGGTAGGAGATGTCGTACTTTATGCCATTATCAACGACAAAAACCATAAAATAGTCAGCAATACTGACTTACGTGATGCTTACGATAAAACTAAATGGCAGAGTCATATTAAATTAGTGATTGTTCGTAACCAAAAAGAACAGACTGTATTATTAACTTATTAACTTATTAACTTATTAACTTATTAACTAATAAGCCAGCAGGGACAGAGTGTTTGATTTATCTAAAACTGCAGGTTTCTCTAGTATAGTTGCGTAAATAAGTCGTTTGTGAGCAGATAAGGTTAACCACTTTGAGTATGTTCTTTAAGTTAGGGGCTGTTGATCTTTGTTGAATGTTTTTAAACAGCTTTGCTGGCTTTAGCGTAAGGCAGGATGCCTGCAGTAAACCAGCGCCGCGATTAAAAAACGTTTAGATAGAACAAAATTTATACACCAAAGATCAACAGCCGCTAGTAAAGAGTTATGAAATTTGTTAAAAAGATGAAAATCTAAATATAAGCATCAGTGCCCCAAGCTAAAAATAAGTGAACTTTTAAAAGCCAATTCCACGGAAATCACTCACGGCATATGTCAAAGTTTACAGGTTTCCGTTATTGGCGAGATCAGGTTTGATTTTATGTGTCGATCTATTTTTTGTACCTAATTTCTGTCAAGTCATTAAGTCTTTTTGCAGTAAAAGAATACGCTCAGGTATGGAGTCAGGATCAAACCGCAAATGCATTTTGTGAAAATAAACCTCACCTAGATCCCACTCTGTATGTTGTGTACTGTGTAACTAGCACATGGTAAGTGTGAGTCTGGTTGAAAAAGCCAATTTAGCATCTTTTACTTTTAAGCTCGTCGCTCGCCACTCTCGGTGTTTTGGGTCTTTTCCTGCTTCACTCTACTATGTCTGCCTCATGCTGCTTTTCTTTGTTATCTCGTATATTTCGAAAAAAATAATCGGTAATTTATGTGTCATTTCATAAGCTAGAGGACAATAGTTATATTAATACTTAAAATTCGGTATTTACTAGTGCATGCTTTGTGGAGGTGTTTTGCTAGAGGTAAAAGGGCCATTGGTATTTTATTGAAGGGGCGTTAGTACTTTAACTACATCTTTTAAAGTTGGGAGTTTTGTATGAAAAGTCGTAAATTAAAATTTAGGGAAATTAATTAGATGCGTATTTCATTTTGTATTTATATTTCTTTGTTATTCAACTCTTGTTGGGTGTTAGCGGCTGATGACAACAAAAAGATATATCAGCCCCTTGTTAACCAAGCGGGTTATAACTTAGGTGAGTCTAAACGCTTTGTTAGTTATGGGGCAAAAGATGGTACTCAATTTACTATTTTAAATGCAACTACCTCTGAAGTAGTTTACACAGGGGAAATATTGGGCTTCCAAGGTTGGTTTAACGACTTCAATCCTACAGGCGCGACTAATGAGTTTATTGTCGAAGTAGCAGGCCATGGGCGTTCAACTCCGTTTTGGGTAGCCGATCATTTAATTGAAAAAGTATCTTCTAAACTGGCTTACGATTTTTTTGTTGATTCACGGGGTTTTGAATCCTTAGAAAATTACAAAATTGAAGAGGTTTACAGCGGTGGCCCAACAAGAGACGGTGGGGCTTTTGGTTTAGAAACTACCTTTGAAATACTACAATATGCCAGTAATCCTGCGTTATTCGATAACTGGACTAATGAATTGGGTAGTAATAAAACACCTGATTTAATTGCCTTGATTTTATGGCACGCTGAGTTTGCATATAAGTATCATCAATATAATGGTCCGGTAAAAAATCGTCACGGCACACTAGGTTATGAAGGTCAGCCTAGAATGAATTTTGATTACTGGAACACATTGGATCAACTTGCTGCCGTTGTGGGGGCTTACCATGATTTTTTATATCGCTACATGGATGAGAACACCTACCAAAAATACCGCAAAGTATTGTTAGAAAATTGGCAACAATACGATCGTCATAAAGTCGTGCGTTATTGGACCTTTAGCACTAAGTGGGTGGATTCTGGCTTTCAAGAATTTAATGAAATGGGCAATGCATACGGCCAGTCAGTTTTTAGAAATATAATGATGTACCGAAGCGAAAAAGCGTCAGGCTCAAAACATGCAGATAAATTTTTAGAGTGGGCGGTTGCTGGGGCTCAAGACATTATTACTAACTGGGATTTCAATAACCCTAGGCATATGTGGTGGATCCGCAATGCCGAACATATTACCCCACAAGCTTTAGCCTTTTTCTTAATGTTAGAGCCGGATTTAGCCCCTAAGGGCAGCAAACAAAAACTCGCGGCTTGGTCGATTCATATGAAGCAAAAAACCAATAACTTTTGGAAATATCGAGTTCATAGTGAAGACGAATGGGCACATACAAAAACCAAAGAGTTAGGCGGGGCACCTGCGTTAGGTGGTTCAATGTTTGCCATTGCTCATTTACTGGATGATCCTCAATTACGTCAACTTGCTTGGGCACAAGTAGATTTTGTTTTTGGCGTTAATCCAGTTGGTACACATTTAGGCAATAAGAGTGATGATCGTATAAAAGTGGGTTATTGGCCGGGCGTAGAAAAAGGCTGGCCATCGTCTCACCCTGAAGGTTATGGGCAGTTAGGTAAAGTGCGTGGCACATTAGACGGTAGTCCTCTTGATAGTCAATTCCCAATCACCAGTATAGTTGAAGCCCATGAAGGGAAAAACTTAGGCAAAACCTTTGGTAACAAAGCATATGCCACAGAAGGCTGGGGGATTTCAAATAGAGGCTGGATGGCCACCCTGAGTTTTTCTACCTTAGGTAGTCACAAATTACAGATTTTGGATGGCCAATCTCATCAGTCAATTAACCAAGCAAAAGCAGGTAGCTCTATTGTTATTCAGTTAAAAGCAGCGTTAAACCAAAACTGGAAAATTAGAGATAAAGCTTGGGTCGAGGTATTGATTGATAACCAAAAGCAACGAATAGAGTTATTAGAAACTGGCATTAATACCGGCATATTTTCAACTGAATACAAAGTACCTAAAAATGCGAAAACAGTTTTGGCAACTTATGGTTATTTAGGGTTTGAAAAACAAGCGAACATAAAGATTAAATAACCGCGTCACAAGTATCATAAAATATAGAAAGGTAGAGTATAAAAATGAAAAAACTGATTATTGGTTGTTTATCAGCCGCTGTGATCATAGGTTGTGGTTCCACTAAAAATGAATCACAAGTTGCACTTGTTGATCTTCAACCTAATGTTGTCTCGGATAAGTTCCAACCATCTAACTGGCAATTAGCATGGCATGATGAATTTGACTATGTGGGCGAAAGTGGCGGCAAAGAACTGGATAAACGCTGGGATGCTCATCATGGGCCAAGCCATCATATTCTTTCTAGCCGTTGGCGTGAAAATGTTGAAGTAAATGACGGCGCTTTATATCTTGTTAACCGAAAAGAAAAGCGCGCAGGACAAGACTGGACATCGGGCAGTATTCGTACAAAAGAACAGTTCAGTTACGGTTATTATGAAGCCAGATATAAATACGCTGCGTCAAATGGTACCAATAATTCTTTTTGGCTAATGTCATATCCGCTGGGCACACAGCCGCCAAAAGGTAAGTTGTTCGAAATAGATATTAATGAAGGCCATTACCCCAATGAGGTGAATACCAATATTCATAATTGGTCCGATATTACAGTAAATGAACAAGGTAAAAATACCCACCCTTCTGATTCGCGAACTTCTACTTACGGTGCTAAACATAAATATAATTATCCGTTAGAAATCCCTGTAACTACCACTAAAGTACGCTTTAGTTCTAATAATTTTAGACCTTTTCATATTCGCGACTTTAATGTTTTTGGCAGTGATCCCTCAGCCACGGGTACAAGCAATTTATCGCAAAGCCAAGACTTAAAGTTAACGGGCTCTAAATTAAATAATTTAGCAAACCTGTTAGATAACAACATTGGCAGCAGTTGGGTAGCACAAGCTGAAGGTGAAAAATGGTTTGAACTGGAATGGGAAAAACCAAAAACTATTTCCGAAATCGAATTTATCAATGGTTGGTTGTATAAAGGTAAAAGTTGGTCTGGCCTAATAACTGATTTTAAAGTGCAATATGAAACGCAAGAAGGTTGGCGAGATATTGCTACTTTAGATGTTAAAAAATCAATTAACTTTGCTGAGCAATACCATACTTACGGTTTAGAGTGGAATGAAGATGAACTGATTTTCTATTTTGATGGAGAAGAAATTCGTCGTGAAAAGAACGACATAGCTCATAGCCTTACCCCAATTTGGTTGAGCCTAGCCATTATTAAATGGGATGGTCCAGTCACTGACAAAATAGATGGTACTAGTATGAAGGTCGATTATGTTAGGTATTTTAAGGCCAAGCCGTAAGCGGGTTTAGTACCTAGTTTTTAACGTAAGCTGCTTTGCACTTTAATGGCGCAAAAATAGAAATTGAGTGTATTGCAGCTAATGATAAGTAACTATTATACTGTCTTGAAAGCGGCTCTAAAAATGTATCGTTAGGAAAGTGAAACATGATCGTAATATATGGAATTAAAGAAAACCTAAACCCAATTAAAGCTAAGTTTTCAGATGTCATTCATCAATCAATGCAAGATGTGCTCGGTATGCCCGAAGACAAAAGGGCACACAGATTTATCCCTTTAGATAAGTCTGATTTTTATTACCCTGATGGACGTTCTGATAGTTATACCGTGATAGAAATTAATATGATGGAAGGCCGGCAAATAGAGACCAAAAAAGCCTTAATCAAATCTTTGTTTCATAACATCGAAACAGAACTGAATATCTCGCCGATTGACATAGAGATCACCATCAAAGAACAGCCTAAACACTGTTGGGGCTTTCGTGGTATTACAGGCGATGAAGTGCAAGATTTAAAATATAAAGTGAATGTTTAACCACTATGCGTTTTCATCAATAAGCCGTTTTATTCATTTTGTGTTTGTTGGTTAATAATTTGGTTTTTAAATCTTTTGCTTTTTCTGTCATTCATGGTTTTAGCAGGGTAGTCATATTATTGTCTTATAACCGTCATCTAACTGTCAATAAAAACACACACTAGATTCATCTAAAAGTTGCATATTATTGCCCATTAAAAAAACTAATGGAAACAAACACATGCAACACAAAACTAAACTCGCCTTAGCGGTATCTGTCGCACTTTCTAGTCAATTTTTTCTGTCAAATGTACATGCTGAAGAAGCTGAGTCAGAAATTGAATCGATTACTGTGGTAGGTAAAAGTGTATCTTATGCCAATAACCTAACCTCTGATGAAATGGTTAAACAGCAAAGTAATTTAACCAGTGTATTAGCCGTTATTGATAACTTACCTGGGGTATTAATTAATGAGGGTGATACTTTTGGTTCTGATGACTGGTCTACTACTGTGTCAATGCGTGGTTTTCAATTAAGCCTAGACGAACAACAAATTGGTATCACAATAGATGGTATTGCTAATGGTAACTCAAACTATGGTGGTGGTGCTAAAGCCAACCGTTATATCGATACTGAAAACTTATCAGCTGTTGAAGTATCACAAGGTACGGGAGATATCGCTTCGCGTTCAAATGAAGCATTAGGTGGTACGTTGAACTTCACCACCATTGCGCCTAATGATACAGAGCAAACTACCGTAAGCTGGTCACAAGGTAACTTTGATGCTCAGAAATTTTTTGTTCGTTACGATACAGGCAAGATTGCTAAAGATACGTTTGCATGGGTCAGTGTATCGAACAGCCGTAACAGTGATTGGATAACAGGTACGGCCGAAAATGCTCGTGATCATTTAGCAGCCAAGGTTGTAAGCTTAGTAGGAGATGTGGAAATCACTGCTTATGGTTCTTGGGATGATACCCACGAGGAAAACTACCAACGCGTTACTTTAGATGGCTTTAAGCAAAACCCAGAAACAGATGGTTTAACTGGCGAATGGACAGGCATTCCATATGTTGATCAAGTATACCGTCAAGGTTGGTCAACCTTGCGTGAAAATTTATTTGGTTATGTTTCGGCCGAATATAAAGGCGATAACATTGAATTAAATGCGAATGTCTATTATCACCGAAATGAAGGTCGTGGTGATTGGATGCCTCAATATGTGGTAAACGTAACTGACGATGGCGTTGGTAATCCTCACTCTGAATTAGTATCAGGCAACACTGTATATGGTGGTACGCCATATGGTGTTATGGAAAATATCTCTGCACTTGGAGTTGATGCTGAAGGAGAATTAGTGCAAATAGGCTATGTAGATAAAGAGGGCATGTCATTAGCTCTTGGAGATATTTCAAGTTGTGCGTCATTAACTTTCCCTTATGGCGGCACAAGCAATGATGACCCAAGCTCGTCTGATAAGAACGAAGCAAGTGGTTTGCATACTGATCCTAACTGTTTTGAAGAGGAAGCCATTCCTGTTAGTTCATATCGCCATACGCATTACAACAAAGAGCGTATTGGTTTTAACGCCGATTTTGCTTGGTTCACTCAGTTCAATGACATGGACAACACTTTACGTGGTGGTATTTGGTACGAAGACTACACCCGTGATGAGTCACGAGACTGGCATAAAATACTAGATTCACGTTCAAGTTATGAATTTGACCATACTCCATACTGGGTTCAATATGAGCGAACTTTCCCGGTTGAAACGACTATGCTTTATCTTGAAGATGAACTTGATATGGGCTTCGCGACTTTACGTTTAGGAGCGAAAAAATTCTTAGTTGATTTAGAGCGCCAAGATAATTTTGATGCCAGCAACTCAGCCGCGGTTTCTTCAGATTCAGACATATTAATCAGTGCCGGTGTAGTGGTTCCTTTACCTGTAGAAGGACTTGAAGTGTTTGCTGGCTATGCGGAAAACTTCGCGGCAATTAAAGACACAGTACTTGAGCGTGATGCTTCAACGCTGGATACAGTGACACCTGAATCGGCAGAAAACTTCGACTTAGGTTTCCGTTATGTTTCGCAAAATGTGAATGCAAGTTTAACCTACTACAGTATCTCGTTTGATAATCGCTTAACTTTTATTGCGCCTAATTCGCCAGCAGGAATAAATTATAATGTTGGCACCAATGGCAGCTATGAAAACGTTGGCGGAATTGACTCGACCGGTTTTGAAGCGTCGTTATCGGTTAATCTAACCGACACTCTAACTGCTTATGGTTCATTTACCACCAACGATTCTGAGTATGTGGATGGTTCGATAGACTACCCAAAAGGTAACACTGTATTCGGCTCGCCAGAAAATATGGCTGTGGTTTCACTAGATTGGGAAAAAGACACGCGTTTTGCAGGTTTATCGACAAAATGGGTTGACGATCGTTATATCGACGCGGCAAATGAGCAAATTGCCGATGCTTATTTAGTCACTGACTTATATGCAGGTGTAGCTGTGCAATCACCAGTGAAAGGTATCCAAGGACTCGAAATTCGTTTAACAGTGAATAACATGTTCGACAAAAGTTATTTAGGTGGCATTGCTGGACAATCAGCTTGGATTGGTGCCCCGCGCACAGCAGCAATAAACGTGACTGCTCAGTTCTAAATTAGACTATCTACAAAAAGGCGAGCAAATATGCTCGCTTTTTTATTTTTTATAAAAGAGAAACAATATGAAATATTTACTGATTATTTTGATGGTTATAATGACGGCTAAAGTTTATGCCGCAGACAATTTAGTCATTGTCTCTATCGATGGTTTACGTTGGCAAGAAGTGTTTCGTGGTTACCAAGACGATGTGCTTAACCTAGCCGAGTTCGACAAACAAAAAACAGGATTAGAGCAACAATTTTCGGGCCAAAACGACAAACAAAAACGCTCAAATTTAATGCCATTCTTGTGGAGTGATATTGCTAAAAAAGGTGCAATTATTGGCAATCGAGACCTCAATTCTAATATGTCGGTTACTAATGAACTATGGTTTTCGTACCCTGGTTACAACGAAATTTTAACCGGTAGGGCAGACCCTAGAATTGATTCTAATAAAGCCAAGCCCAATCCCAATGTGACTATTCTTGAATGGTTAAACCAACAGCAGGGTTATCAAGGAAAAGTCGTTGCTTTTGGTAGTTGGGATGTCTTTCCGGCCATTATTAATCGCGATAGAAGTAAATTAATGATTAACGCTGGTTTTGAATCAGCTACATGGTCACAACTTTCAGAAAAATCCGCGTGGTTAAATCAGTTGCAAACACAAATTCCTAGCCCTTGGCACAATGTGCGCTTAGATGCTTTTACTCATGGTTTTGCTGTTGAATATATTAAAAGTTACTCGCCTAAGGTGATTTATCTGGCATTAGGTGAAACCGATGATTTTGCCCACCAAGGCAACTACCCTGAATACATTAGAGGAGCCAATCGAAGTGATAAATTAATCGCAGCCTTATGGCATCAGTTACAGCTTATTCCACAGTATAAAAACAATACCAATTTATTGATCACGGTCGATCACGGACGAGGTGAAAACGCAGAAACTTGGCAACATCATGCCAGTGCTAAAGCAGTTAAAGGTTATTTAAATGGTTTAAACAAATTTCCTCAAGGCATAGTGGGGGCTGATCAAGTTTGGTTGGCGGCTATGGGCCCTGATGTGAAAAACTTGGGCGAAGTCAGCAAAAACCCTCCTTATTACCTGAATCAAGTTGCTGCCACAGCTTTACAATTATTAGGTATTGATGGCCAAAGTTACGCTAAAGACATAGGTAAAGCTTTACCTATTACTCACAATAAATAATTGAGAAAACCATGTTTAAAATAATAAGGTTTAGGCCTATCAATTTATTTTTGTGTGGGTTATTGGTTTGCACAGCGAATGCGAATAGCAGCCAAACTAACAGTCATTACAAAATAGTGTTTGGCTCTTGTTTGCATCAAGATAAAGAGCAACCCATTTGGCAAGCCATGAATGCCGAACAGGCCGATTTATTTGTGCTTTTGGGCGACAACATTTATGGCGATACCGAAGATATGGCTGTGTTAACAGCCAAATATGCCAAACAGTGGCAGCAGCCCGGTATGCAGACTATGTTGCAAAATACTCCTATGGTGGGGATTTGGGATGATCATGATTTTGGAGTGAACGACGGTGGTGCTGAATATCCACAAAAAGAAGCATCGCGACAAATCATGTTAGATTATTTTAAAGAGCCTAAAGACAGTATTAGACGCACCCGAGAAGCTGGCATATATACAAGTTACATCTTTGGTAAAGCGCCCATGCGTGTACAAATTATTTTGCCAGACTTACGCTGGAATAGAACACCGCTTAATTCTGTCGATAAGTCTGCTTATATGACTGACAAGGCCCCGAAAAAAATGGGCCCATATGAACCAAGCGAAGATCCCACAGCTTCTATGTTAGGTGAAGCCCAATGGCAATGGTTAGAGCAGCAACTACAAGAGCCTGCTGATATTAGGATCATGGCCTCAAGTTTACAGCTTTTACCAGAATTCACCGGGTGGGAGTCATGGGCTAATTTCCCCAAAGAGCGACAGCAATTTTTAGATTTGTTAGATAAATATCAAGTGAATAATTTGGTGGTGGTAAGTGGTGACACTCACTGGAGCGAACTGACTAAAGTTAAGCGTAAAAATCAGCAAGTTCTATGGGAAATGACCGCATCAGGTTTAACCGAAGAGTGGAAAGATGTTAGCCCTAATCAACATAGAGTGGGGCAAAGTTATAGTAAGGCCAATTATGGTGTCATCGACATCAAGGTGGCAAATAAAACCCAGCTCCAGATGTCGATAAAAGATGTTCAGGGCACAGTGAAAATGGCGCAATCTATCGAACTTCACAGCAATCTATAAGTATGTACCATTTAGGCTCAGCTTTTTGGCTGAGCCTAACACTGAAACTCTCAAATTATTTTAATTAATACGTTTAAACTCAAAAATAAAAATTTGCGTTTAATGTTTGATGTGACATACTAAATTTCATATAAACTAAATAAATTAAAAGTGAATAATGTGGCTAAAGCGATAGTGGAAAAAGCGCCTAAGTTAAGTATTCCTGAAGACTTTCAAGCTATAACGCCCTTTCTGAATAAATATGATGTAACTGATGATGAAGGGAGATACCTTCACTGGAGTCAACTTAAGTGGCGAGTCCCTAAAAATGATGCTGAGAGTATTTGGAAAACGGTAAAGTTTAAAAGAATGTCTCAGTACAAGGCTTTGCCTATTTTAGACGAACAGGGCAACCCTTTTTTATACTGTACGCCTCATTCAATGGAAGCTTTGTTGTATCAGCTAGTAAAAATCGCCGGTGGGAATGTCGGTGCGGTATCTGATTCTGCGGCCAGTGATAACTTGCAAAGTAAATTCTTAGTATCGTCTTTAATAATGGAAGAGGCTATCACAAGTGCCCAACTTGAAGGGGCCTCTACCACTCGTGAAGTAGCTAAAAAAATGTTAGAAGATGAAAGGGAGCCTATGGATGAAGATGAGAGAATGATATTAAATAATTATCTTCTTTTGAGGTTCGCTGAGCAAAACAAAAAAGAAAAATTAAGCTTAGATCTGATTTTAGAATTTCATAGAATAGCGACCACTGGAACAACCGAAAACAATGTGGTTCCAGGCGAGTTTAGAGAAGGTAACGATATTTACATTGAAGATGGTGGTGGCAATATCGCTCATCAACCACCACATTTTGATTTACTTAATGAAAGGCTACAGACGTTATGTGATTTTGCTAATGCAGAACATACAGGTTTAAACGGTTGTGATTTTGTACACCCTATAATTAAAGCAATAATACTTCATTTTATGTTGGGTTATGAACACCCCTTTAGAGATGGGAATGGTAGAACAGCAAGAGCACTGTTTTATTGGTTTATGCTTAAAAGTGAATATACCCTGTTCAAATATGTATCTATTAGCAAATTACTAAAAGAGAAACCAAAGGAGTATGGTTTGTCTTACATTTATACTGAAAAGGACGCTAATGATTTAACTTATTTTATTTACTTCCAATTGGATATTATTCTGAATGCTTTTGAAGAGCTGAAAACGTATTTGGGTAATAAAAGTCATGAATTTAAGAAAATTGCTGAGATATTAGATAAAACTACTTGGGGTAATAAACTTAATTTTATTCAAAAAGATTTAATTAAAAAAGCGGTCAAAGAGCCAGGAAGGATATTTAGTGCGAAAGAGGTGTCTAATTCCTATAGTATTTCAGCCAATACGGCTAGAACATATCTAGCAAAATTAGCCGAACTAAAGCTGTTTCTTACCACTAAGGATGGTAAAACTCTAATTTATATCGCCCCTTCTAATTTACTGGCTAAATTGAATAGTGGCTATGTGTAAGGAATAACGGATACTAAAGCTTAAGAATTTGAACAAATGGTGATTAGCACCGCGCATAATAGTATGCTCTATGGGTGGGCTCATACAACTTTATCTGCCTCAAAAGAATGGATTCCTACTAACGACATGCAGGAAGGACGGGCTTTGACGTTAGCGATAATCTTGGACCTAATACCTGTTTTAAGCTAGTAGCTCGGATTTCGTAGCTAGTCATCGTTGATGCAGGAATAACAAACATCAAAAAGCCTGAAAACTATCTCCTACTCCCTATTTACTATCTAACCTGAGTTCTGGATAAGAAGTATCGTCCAATCTTAATTTATTATTACAATTCAATAAGTTAATAATATTCACCCAATTCACCTCACATGAATACTTACTCGGTGACGAAATTTTTCGTGGATAGCAAGGCGGATTGTCGTACGTAATAACGTGTTATTGCTACACTCTCCTCCAACGCGGCTAGCCCAACGCCGCTAGGCACAAAAAGAGCGTTATCGAGAGGTTCAGCTTATCCAGTATTCAGGTTATCTACTGCTTTATGGCTTTTCTCTGTGTAGCACAGCGGCTCTGTGCCCTCTGTGGTGAATTGCCTTTAGCTTTTGCTGTCATCTTTTCCTGCTCCACTCTGTTTAGTCTGCACCATTCTGCTTAAAGCTTTTTCTAGCCGTTCAAGTTGTGGTGGGGTAGGCGTGCCAAACCTTAGGGCGTTTTGTTCATCACATAATCGAACATAGATACCCTGCTGGCATAGCTGGTGGAATATTTGTGGAGCCTGTTTGTGATGTATGGTTTGAAACAGGGCAGTGCCTTGAGGCGTGCTTTTAAAATGCTGCTGTAATACGGTTTTTAGATTGAGGCTAAGCTTGTGCAGTCTCGCTCTTTGTTTTTCTTGCCATATGCTGTCGCTCAGTGCTTGTTGGCCTATATATTGGGCAGGGCCATTAACACTCCATGGACCTAATAAAGCCGCGATTTTTTGTAGCCAGATTGGCGCTGCTGCTACAAAACCTAATCTTAACCCAGCTAACGCATAAAATTTTCCCACAGAGCGTAACACTAGCAATTGTGGATCGCTGCTGTGCTTAATAAACGAATGTTCTGGGCTGCAGTCCATAAAGGCTTCGTCGATAATCAAGTAAGCTTTGGCTTGTTTTACTCGGCTAAATAATTCTGCCACTTCAGCGAGCGTATATAATCGGCCACTGGGATTATTGGGGTTAATTAACACCACCACATCACCACTGGTTAGGCTGGTGATTGCTTGGCTGTCTGTGTATTTTATTAGCTCAAACTGACTGTTTTGCCAAGCCTTGTTATGTTCTTGATAGCCGATCTGTGGAATGAATACTCGTGGGCTGTTTTGCCCTTTGTTTTGCTGTTGACTAAACAATTGGGGTAATAGTTGGATCACCGCTTGACTGCCACTAATGGGCAGAATATGTGGGCATTGATAATATTGCTGTGCGGCATGCACCAGTGCTGAATTTTCCTCAGGTAAACGTCGCCAGATATGCTCAGGCACTTCCTTTACTGGGTAACTATAAGGCGCAATACCGGTTGAAAGATCTAACCAGTCTTCAACTGGGAGCGCATATTGTTGGGCTATCAGGATTAACTGACCACCATGTATCAGAGGTTTTGTCATGGGTTTGATATAGTGGTTATCTGTAATATTAAGCCAATAAATAGCAGGCAAGCGACTAATAGATACACGCTTTTATTGACCAATTTGATACTGAGTGGAATATCTTGCATCGCAACCTTGCGGCCTTTGCCTAAAGTGACAGTCATGGTTTTTTGACCATGATAATAAGCGCTTCCGCCTAAACTTATGCCTAGTGTTTGTGCGCCGGCCGACATACATAAACCGCCATTTTTACTTTTATATTGATTACTTTGCTGCCAGGCCAAAGACAAACCGTTGAAGACATTGTGGAATATTCTGCTTTTGCATAAATACAAAACACTGGTGAAACATGCTGAAAAAAAGCCTAAAAAATCGTCGAACTTGGCTGCAAACCAACCAAAATGTAAAAACTTAGCTGTTTTGTAACCCCACATAGCATCTAAGGTATTGACCAATCTATGTAATATCACTAAAGGTGCGCCGCCGATTAAAAAATAGAACAAGCTAGCAATCACAGCGTCATGACCATTTTCTAACACAGACTCAACTGTGGCCCGTGACATGTCGCTTTCTGTCAGTTTACTGGTATCGCGGCTGACCATGTAACTTGTGTAGTGTCTTGCTTGTTTGATATCGCCTGCCAGTAAAGGAGTAAATATTTGCATAGCGTGTTGGCATAAACTTTTTTGGCCTATGGCTAAATATAAGATCAAGGTTTCTACAACCAGATAAATAATAGAGGGATTCGCCACTAAGCCAAATAATAAGGGCAGGGGTAAAACTAGTACTAAGCTACAAACTGCACCTTGAATTTTTAATACATTGTTTGGATTTGACTGTTGTTTATCAAGTCGATTAAAACGGGCTTCAAGCTTGTTGGCCAAATTGCCAAAACCCACTAACGGATGATATTTAGTGAACTCACCAAAAATACGGTCTAGTAGTAGTGCCGCTAATATTTGTAGGGCCACAATTAAAAGACTGTTCAAATTTTATCCTTAGCATCTAGGGTAAAAGTGTGATCCCAAATAAAATTATGATCATTTAGTACCAGCCTAACAGCTTGGCAGTTATTTAACTGCAAGGCTTCTGTCCATGCTGTCATTAAACAATCTATGGCATCACCATGGCTAATTAATAAAGCATGGCCAGTTGGATCAGTTAACATAGCAGCGGCAATCTTATTGAGGGCAGACTGTATTCTAGCTTGAACTTGCTCGGTGGATTCCCCTAAAGCATTAGGTGATGTATTTCTTTGTTGATAACAATATTGCCGAAAATCGTGATAGGCAGATAATGCAGACACGGGTTGACCTTGCCAGTCTCCAAAGTGGCGTTCTTGGGTGCCTGGTAAAGGCTTGGCAATTATTTGTAACTCTCGGGCGCAAATCTGCGCTGTTTGCTCGGCTCGAGCTAAGGGGGAATGGTACAAGTGTTGAATGTTCCATTTGGCTGCTTGCTGAGCTAAACCCTTAGCTTGTTGCTTACCTAATTCACTCAAATTATTGTCAACTTGGCCTTGTAATAACCCTAGAGCATTCCATTCGCTTTGACCATGTCGGCAAAAATACAAATAACGGGGCTCAGTCATTGTGTTGGTAAAATAAGCGCGCTTGGTGAATTTTTTGGCACATGACTTCTACTTCTTCCAACATCCGTGAGGTCATACGGTGGACTTTGTCGGCGTCTAATAAAAAGATGAAGTCGTTTTTTGCTGCCGGTAAATGGGGCCATTGCTGCCACTTTATTCGGTCTGGGCTTTCTTCGCCATGCTGACTCGGTTGCAAAATCACTTGTGGTTCACTGACTAGTACTTGTTCTAAACCTATGGCTGGATAATCTTCTGGAACATCAGCAAAAGGATTTTTTCCGCCACATAAGTCAATTTGTTGTTGTGGCCAAGATTGTCCCGCAACAGTACGAAGAGGCCGTGACCATAACTCATTAAATACAATGACAGGGGGGGTATCGGCGTATTCTTGTGTTAATTGATTCAGTTTGTTTAAGTATTTGGTAGCCATTTGTTTGGCTTTTTCTTGCCGCCCAGTGAGTTCACCTAACATGATCATTTCACTGGCTACGTCTTCCAGTTTTAACGGTTTAGAGTAGACGATTTTGAAGTCGTATTTTTCTAGTCGAGCCAGATCGCTCATAGGGTTGCCGGTTTGCCAAGCTAAAATAATATCGGGCTTGAGCTGTAATATTTTTTCAAGTTGTAAACTGGCGTAGTTGCCCACTCGCAAAATATCTTTGGCCGCTTCGGGATAATCTGCATGAGAAGAGGTACCAATAATTTGCTCACCTGCGCCTATTTCATACAAAGACTCGACAATATGCGGAGCCAAAGCGATGATTTTTAGTTGTTGTTTTTGCTGGTTGCTTAATTCTGTTGCAGCAAAGCTATAAGCAGCAAAATGTAAACTCGCTAGGCAAGTAAATAGTTTGAATATCAGCCTCACCAATCAATTCCTTTTTGCGCTTTGATGCCATTATCAAATGCATGTTTCACTGGGCGCACTTCACTGACGGTATCGGCTATGTCGATGATGGCTCGGTGACAAGCTCGGCCGGTAATGATCACATGTTGATCTTTAGGACGTGCTTCTAGTGCTGCTAATACTTCGTCAAGATCTATATATTTGTAAGTTACCATATAGGTGATTTCATCTAATAACACTAGATTAATACTGGGATCTGCTAATAAGGTTTTACTGTGTTGCCATGCGGCTTGAGCGGCTTGTATATCGGTGTCTTTATCTTGAGTTTCCCAAGTAAAACCTGTGCCCATCACATGAAATTCTACGCCATTTTTTTCTAGTAAATTACGTTCGCCACATTCCCAACCGCCTTTTACATATTGCACCACTGAGGCTTTCAGACCGTGACCTACAGCACGAGCCACAGTGCCAAACCCTGAGGTGGACTTACCTTTACCGTTACCTGTGATCACCAGTAATAAACCTTTATCTTGTTGGGCGGCAGCTATGCGTTTATCAACATTGGCTTTTTGTTCTTGCATGCGTGCTTTATGACGCTCATTACTTTTGTCTGTTGCTTTGTTATCTGTCATTTTGTTTCCTTGAAGTATTTGGTTTTAAACCTGATGTTCAGGTTATATAAAAAAGCTTTCAATTTTTGCCCAGTCTAAATGTTGTAAACAAGCCTCGGCCAAACGTTCTAATTCGTGTTCTTGTTGGGCATAGTAATCTGTCACTACCTCTGTGTTAGCTCCGGCCCAAGCTAATATTTGTTGTAAAGCTGTGGGGCTATCGAACAAACCATGTAAATAACTGCCCGCTACTTGGTTATCGTCACTTATACAGCCTTCTGCTTGGTCTTCTTGTGTCTCACTGTTTAACCATGCAAATGGGTGGGCATCAGCCGCAACTGTGGTTTGCCCTACATGAATTTGATAACCCTTTATCTGACAGTTAGGGCTAGTTTCTGTTGGGTTATCTGTTTGTAACATTAAGCTACCTTGGCTTTGGGTCAATTGTTTTTGCTCACAAAGCTCAGTAGTAATGGGTAAATAACCCAAACCTTGAGAACTGCCGATGTCACCTTCAACCCCAGTGGTATCGCTAATGCTATTGCCTAACATTTGATAACCACCACAAATACCTAATAACTTGCCGCCGTAGCGCAGGTGTTTGGCGATATCTTGTTGCCAACTAAGAGACTTAAGCAAGGCTAGATCGGCTCTAACACTTTTACTGCCCGGCAGGATTATTAGATCACAAGGTGGAATAGGCGAACTTTGCCTAATAAAAGTTAAGTCAACTTGAGGGTGGGCCCGTAACATATCAAAATCAGTGTGATTGCTGATCCTTGAAAACACAGGCACGGCAATGCGTAAGCGAATATCTGTTGGGTCGATGGTTTGGCTGGCCTGAATAGCGTCTTCTTCAGCGAGTTGTAAGTCCATTAAATAAGGTAGCACACCTAACACTGGTTTGTTGGTGCGCTGTTCCAGCCAATCTAAACCTGATTGCAAAAGTTTAATATCACCACGGAATTTATTGATCACAAAACCCACCACGCGGTTTTGTTCACTTTCGGATAATAGCTCTAAGGTGCCAACTAATTGGGCAAACACGCCGCCACGATCAATATCAGCTACAATAATAACCGGGCAATCTACCGCTTCAGCAAAACCCATATTGGCAATATCGCCTTGTCTTAGGTTTATTTCTGCTGGGCTACCTGCACCTTCCACCATCACCACTTGGTATTGAGATGCCAATCTAGCATGAGATTCTAGTACTGCTTGCATCGCAACTTTTTTATAGTCGTGATAAGCCTTAGCTTGCATGTTACTAATGGCTTTGCCATGAATAATCACTTGTGCGCCTGTATCTGAACTGGGCTTTAGTAGTACTGGGTTCATGTCTACGTTCGGCTCTATGCCTGCGGCTTGGGCTTGTAATGCTTGAGCTCGGCCTATTTCGCCGCCGTCTGCGGTGACAGCACTATTCAGTGCCATATTTTGTGGTTTGAAAGGGGCAACCTGATAACCTTTTTTTACTAAGCAGCGACAAAAACCGGCTACCAGCAAACTTTTGCCAGCGTCGGACGTTGTTCCTTGTATCATTAAAGTCGCCCCTTGGCGCTTTAATTGTGGTGAAGTGTTATTCACCGTTTTCTGCTCCAAAATCTGCTGGCAAGCCGATAAAATTGACTTGAGGTTTAGCGTCTTCGTAATTCGCAATAGTGATGCGGGTTAAGCTGGCATATCCTATGTTTAATTGGGAATACCAAGTACCGTCTTGCCAATCAACGGGCAGTAAATGGGCTAATATTTGTCTTATCACCCCTCCATGGCATACTACTAAACTATATTCTGCAGTAAATTGTGTGGTTAATTTCTGCCATGCTTGTACAACACGGTTATGAAATGCCTGTAATGACTCACCTTGGGGTGGGGTATTGTGTGACGGATCTTGCCAAAATGAGGTCATCAAAGGCCATTGTTGAGAGGTGTCGTCGAATTCTATGCCGTCCCACGCACCAAAGTCGCATTCTTGTAAATCGGGCTCAATCACTAAAGGCACTCTGTGATCTTGCGCCATCTTTTCGGCAAATTCTTTACAGCGTCTTAATGGCGAACTAATGATATTATCGGGGTAATGTAATTGTGCCACTTGGCGAAACATTTGTTTCAAGCCCTGCTGGCTTAAAGTCACATCGGTGCGGCCATATAAAGCGGGTGGGCCGTCTACTTTACCGTGTCTGAGTAGATCGATAGTGGTGACTGTATTTTTACCTTCTTTATCTAGCTCTGACATGTTATTTAGCACCTTTTAAGGTCATAGGTAAACCCGCAGCAACAAAGGTTACTTGGTCGGCAGCCGCAGCAATAGCCTGGTTTAACCAACCCGCTTGATCAACAAATTGACGAGTAATTTCACCCATAGGAATAATGCCTAAACCCACTTCATTGGCGACCATAACTATCTGGCAATCACTTGCTGTTAGGGCGCTGACTAACTTATTGCTTAATTGTTTGAAGTCTTGTTGAGTGTTGTCAAAAAGCTGATTATTCAGCCACAGGGTTAAACAATCGATCAATAGAATTGTATTGTTTTGTTGGCGAATAAAGGCCTCTAGGTCTAAGGGGATCTCGGCTAATTGCCAATCTTCTGGACGTTCCGTTTGATGGCGAGCAATACGTGTAGTCATTTCTTTGTCTGTGGCAGTGGCTGTAGCCACAAACGTCACAGGCTTGTTGCTGATTTTTTGTAAGTTTTTTACTTGTTCTAAAGCAAAACTAGACTTACCAGAACGGGCGCCACCTAATACTAAATGTATCAATGTTTGGTTTTTTTCAAGCCTCATTGGATTAGCCCTTGTGTCGGTAGGTTGGCCAGTAATATCAGATAGATAAGTAACTCTTGTAATTGCTGAGCCGCACCTAAACTGTCCCCTGTGTAGCCTGCAATATGTTTATTTAGCCAATGTTTTAGCCAAAACCTAAGTAGGCTACAGGCTAACACTAAATAAATAATCGTCATTAAGGGCAAAGCCAGTGTGGCCAATGAACCGCTAGCTAAGACAAAAAGTAAAGTTTTGCTTTTGAACGGTTTCGCCAAAGGTTCACTCTTACTGCCACTGGTGGGTAATCTATTGGATACATATGACATATCTTGCACTAGGCTTATGGCCGCTGCTCTAGATAGTGGATAGGCGACAAATAAAGCTAAAAGTAGTTGTTGGTGTTTAGCTAATTCCCACAATAAGACAAACTTAGTTAACAGCACTAAAACCAAAGCACAGGTGCCATAGGTGCCAATTCGGCTGTCTTTCATTATCTCTAGTTTACGCTCTGTAGTGTGTCCTCCCCAGATGCCGTCGCTGGTGTCGGCTAAACCATCTTCGTGTAGAGCACCAGTCAAGAGTATGCTTAAAACCATTAATAAACAGATGCTAGGTAACAGGCCTATTACTGGCAAAAGTAAGCTAAAAAATAGACTTAAGATTAAGGCTAATAACCAACCAACCAATGGGAAATACTGACCGGAACGGCGCATTTTACTTGGGCTATAACAAATGTTACTGGCCATAGGTAGGCGAGTGAAAAAACTGCAGGCCAGTAAAAATAAATTAAGTTGATATAAAAAGTATTGTTTCACTGCTAATGGCTCATAAAGGGGGTTATTAAATGATCACTTGGGCACTTTCGAAGGTAGCCATATTATTGTAGAACTCTGCTGCCACTTTGATTAACGGGATAGCTAATGCCGCCCCTGTGCCTTCACCTAAACGCAAACCTAAGTTGAGCAAAGGTTTGGCCTGTAATTTTTCTAAAACCAGTTGATGAGCTTGTTCGGCAGAACAATGGGCGAACAACATAAATTGTTGTGCTTTAGGGGCTATTTGTACCGCGAGTAATGCTGCTACAGAAACTATAAACCCATCGACTACTATGGTTTTGCCTGCTTTAGCCGTGGCCAACATAGCGCCGACTATTTGTGCAATTTCAAAACCTCCCACCTCTTGCAAAGCTTGTTCAGCAGAAAGGGGCTGTTGACCATAAATGGCCTGAACACGTTTGATTGCAGTATCAATTAATGCGATTTTTAGCTGCATTTGTTGTTCGTTAATACCCGTACCTTTGCCTGCTGTTTCGAATGCAGGTAAATCAGTTAACACGCTTAATAAAGCTGCAGCGGTTGCAGTATTACCTATACCCATTTCGCCAAAACCTAAAACATTACTACCTTTTAGTATCTGTTGCTCTGCCGCTTGCGCGCCTAAGGTTAAGGCTTGTGCAACTTGAGTTTGGCTCATGGCTGGCTGAATTGAAAAATCTTCAGTGCCCGGGCCAATAGCTTGTTGAATAAAGTGTTCATTGGTTATGTCTAATGGCGCTAACATACCGGCATTAATCACAGTTAAATCAATATCTAAGCTATTACAAAAACAATTAATAGCCGCGCCGCCTGCGATAAAATTTAACACCATTTGGGTGGTGACTTCTCTTGGCGCAATACTAATGGGATGCTGGGCAATGCCATGATCAGCAGCAAAAATAAGGATACTAGGTCGACTTATTTGTATCTCAGTTAACTGGCCTGTTTGTAGGCTTTGTACCAGAGCCAAATTAGCGGCAATATCTTCAAGCTGGCCCAAGGCCCCTAGTGGTTTGGTCTTGTTGTCAATTTTATGTTGAATAGCAGTCAAAAGACTTTCATCGAGTTGGGCAATTTGCCAATACTCTGGGTTAAAAATAGAGGTTCTAGCTTTGCTCATAATGATTGATTTCCCTTTGTCATCATTTTTGTTTTTGGCTCATGGCCATAAGGAAAAATACGCTACCAATAGCAGAGGTGATAATACCGATAGGAATTTCTTGATCGGCTAGGGCGACTCTTGCCACTACATCAACCCAGACCATAAAACAACCGCCTAACAATACACTGCCAATAATGACGACTCGGCTGGTGACACCTAACCAAGAGCGCACAATATGGGGGATCATTAAACCGACAAAACCAATGCCACCACAATAAGCCACAATACAAGCGGTTAGCGCGGCACAAATAGCTAATGACATGATACGTAAACGGGTAACTTGTACCCCTAAGGTTTTGGCGTTTTCATCACCTAACAATAAGGCGTCCATGTGCCTACCATAAATAAGCAGCAATACCACACTGGCTAAAACCACGGGTAATATTACCCAGGCATACCAAACTTCAACTCTGGCTAAGCTACCCATCAGCCAAAAGATGACTTTACTGGCAGCAAAAGGCTCAGCTAAAAACAATAAAAAGTGGCTCATGGCACTTAACATAAACGACACTGCCACACCTGCTAACAACATGTGTTCGGTTTTACTACCGAAGGTTTTTGCAGCCAGAATTTGTACTAAGAATACGGCAAACAGAGCCCCTAAAAACGCAGCAAAGGGCAGGGCAAGGGTGAAAGAAAACTCCGGAAATAAGTTAATTAAGCCGACTTTTTCGGCAAAACGACTATCAAATAATAAGGTGGCAATACTGGCACCTAGTCCTGCTCCAGATACCACACCAAATAAATAGGGATCGGCCAAACCATTACGGGTGATGTTTTGTAAAGTGGCACCTGCTACGGCCAGTCCAGCACCCACTAAAAAGCCCACAAATACTCTAGGCATACGAATTTGCCAAAATATTAGATTGTTAACAGGTTTTTCGCAGACACTAAATACACACTGGTATAGCTCTTTAGCATTAAAATCAGCGGCACCAAAAAACAGCGCAGCCAATGGAGAGAGCAGTGCTGCTAGGATTAAAATGGCCCATTTTTTATTGATTAATTGTTTACGCATTATTGATTACTGCCAAACGGGTCATCGTGCTGATTAGCACTTTGCGGAGGAAAAAAATCAATGCGCAGTGAGCCTGGTGTTCCAGCCGTACTGTGTTTAATTTCGCAAGGAATACGAAATACTTGCTCTAAGCGATCAGCTTTAAGTACTTGTTCTGGTGTGCCTTGGGCAACCATTTTACCGTCATTTAGCAGGCATAAATGATCACAATAATTGGCGGCTAAATTCAGCTCATGCAAACTCATTACAACCGTAATATTAAATTGATGAGCGAGTGAACGAAGCAAGTTAAGTACTTGATGCTGATAATAAATATCTAAATGATTGACGGGTTCATCAAGCACAATAAACGCCGCTCTTTGCACTAACGCTCGGGCAATTAAACCCCGTTGTTGTTCGCCACCAGACAGGGAATTAAATGTTTGATAGGTTTTGTCAGCAAGCCCCACTCGGGCAATTGCGTCGGCAATATGTTGGTCGTCTTTGGGGGTTTGCCTAGATAACAAAGATTTGTGGGGTAACAAACCCATACGTACAATTTGCTGCAAGTTAAGAGAAAACACACTCTCGTTGAGTTGATTGACCACAGCAATTTGTTGGGCGAGTTCTAATGGCTGATAAGTATTTAGTTTTTTATTTTGCCAACTGACACAACCTTGGCTATCGGTTTGCCCTGATAACATTTTTAATAAACTGGTTTTACCTGCACCGTTTGGTCCAAGCACGCCCATCACCTGCCCAGAATTTAACTGCAGATTGATGTCTTGTAAAATCGACTTTTGGCCAATTTTTAGACTTAATTTTTGGGTGATTAACTGAGTCATATCAGTTGTTTAACCAATGAATAAAGGTACTGCGCCACATAATAAAAATAAAAGTATCAACGTTTAAATGGCAGGAAGGGGTACATAAAAAATAGGCCATAGCCTATAGAATGATTATGTATCCGCGTATTCCCGCGCGAAATTAAAAAGGTTTGGATTGCAATATCCATCTTAGAGGCTGGTATCTGACTTAGTTTAGTTCGGCCTGTCGTTAAAACGACTGAATTAAACATCACAGTTGCGGGTACAGTTCTGGAATAGCACTTTTTAGTATTTAATAGCGCGACCAGATTCCCAATTAATTTATGTTCGCTAATCTAATAAGACAGGTCAAAACATAAAACCTCATTAATTGCCGCGCAATATACCAAGTAATTGAAAGTTCTACGATGTTTTTATCTAAAAGATAAAATGCTGCGAAAAATTTCTTGTTACACTGTGTTTTCAAATTTAAAACTACACTTATCGAAGATTTGATTGATTGTCTGCAAATAGAGGCGGTTAGAAGTTTATTATTTGCCTTAAGGTTCATGTGACATTCATAGCGCAACTTATTTTTTAGACTTCGAGCACTTAATTTATAATGGGTGAGTTTTGTGGGCGTGATAATTTTAGTTCGACTTTATAGGCAAGAAATATGATTGTTTTTAACAGGGACTGCCTATTATATTTGGTGAACATAATCGGCAGTTAATTAGGCGCTTAACTTGCGCCTAAATAGATACCGTGAGCTGGTAATTTAAGTGTTTTTTCTGATTGTTGCCCTTGTTGAATATCAAACTCTAGCTGTATTTGTTGGCTATCATCTGGCAAAACAAGCACTGTCTCTTTAGCCGATAAGTTAAAACACATCAACCAAGTTTGATTCAGATGTTTACGATAAAAACACAATACCTCTGAGTGTAAATCGACAAACTCTATTTCACCTTGCTTTAAAATGTCTTGTTGTGCACGCCACTTCAGCCAGTTTTGATAAAACACCAAACTAGAAGTTGGATCGTTTATTTGCACATCTACAGATAATGCTTGATGTGATTTTGTGACTGGCAACCAAGGTTTGTTTTGACTAAATCCCGCATGTTCCTTTGACTCATTCCAAGGCATAGGTGTACGGCAGCCATCTCTGCCTTTGAAGGTTGGCCAAAATTCTATTCCGAAAGGATCTTGTAGTTCATCAAATTGCACTTCGGCTTCTTCTAAGCCTAATTCTTCACCTTGATAACTACATACACTGCCACGTAAACTAGTGACTAAAGCGGTAAACATTTTAGCTAATTGCTTCGATTGTGCATGATCTTTGCCCCAACGAGAAACAACACGGGCAACATCATGATTACTAATAGCCCAACATGGCCAACCGTCAGTAAGCTGGCTTTCAAGTTGTTGAACAGTGGCAGTGATATGTTCAACATTAAAGTCTTCAGTCAACAACTCAAAACTATAAGCCATTTGTAGCCGTTTGCCTTGAGTGTATTCAGCCATTGATTTAATGGAATCTTCTGAGCTAATTTCGCCTAAAGCTGCGGTGTCAGGATATCGATCAAGTAGCGCTCTGATCTGTAACATAAAATCTAAGGTTTCAGGTTGATCATTATTGTAATAATGATATTGATAAGCGTATGGGTTATCTTCAGAAAAGCCTCTGCCATTGCGTTCGTTAATTGGTTTGGCTGGATTATCTCTTAACTTTTGATCATTAAAACAAAAAGTAATCGCGTCTAACCTTAAGCCATCTACTCCTTTTTTCAACCAATACTCAATGTTGTCTAACACCGCTTTTTGTACGTCTGGATTATAAAAATTGAGATCGGGCTGTGAGCTTAAAAAATTGTGTAAATAATACTGCTGACGTCTCGAATCCCATTGCCAGCCCATTCCGCCAAATATAGATAACCAATTATTGGGTGGGGTGCCGTCTATTTTTGCATCGGCCCAAACATACCAATCGGCTTTGTCATTGGTTTTGTTTTGGCGACTTTGATGAAACCAGGCATGTTGATCAGAAGTGTGGCTGAGCACTTGGTCTATCATAACTTTTAAGCCTAATTCATGGGCTTTTTCTAATAAAAGATCAAAGTCTTGCATATTACCAAACAGAGGATCGACTGCTTGGTAGTCACTGATATCGTAGCCAAAGTCTTTCATGGGGGATTTGAAAAAAGGCGATATCCAAATTGCATCTACGCCCAAGCTTGCCACATAAGGCAGTTTTTGCGTAATGCCCGCTAAGTCACCTACGCCATCATGATTGCTATCGAAGAAAGAGCGCGGATAAATTTGATAAATTACTGCGCCTTTCCACCAAGGGAGTTCACTCATATGTAACCTTAATAATGAGAGTTTGCTGAATTGTCTCTAGAGTAGAGGATACTAGCGGTAACATTCAATTACCTGCAATCGTATGCATTTTCATGTTTTAGCTTGTAATTTTTAATATTTAATATGAAAAGTTAATTATTATCAATAGCTTAAGTATGTATCCGAGTGTAATGTTTAGGTTAATAGTGTGTTACAGCTACATGTTGAATACGTATGCATAAGTTTGTAAATAGGTCAGCCGCAGATATATATTGACTGCCATCCTAGTATCACCTAGCACTTTTTATATCTTTGGTGAAACTTATTACACATAAATGAATGTTAATGATTTAACTTTTATTATCAAAATAGAGAAAATTTGATGAACGAAAAACCGCAGCTATCTTTTTGGCAAATCTGGAACATGTGTTTTGGATTTTTAGGGATTCAATTTGGTTTCGCTTTACAAAATGCCAACGTCAGTCGAATTTTCGAATCTTTAGGCGCAGAAATTGATGATATTCCATTATTGTGGATCGCTGCGCCTGTGACCGGTTTAATCGTGCAGCCCATCATCGGTTATATGAGTGACAATACTTGGGGGCGGTTAGGCCGCAGAAGGCCCTTCTTTTTAATTGGTGCTGTGCTGGCGTCAATTTCTCTAGTGTTTATGCCCAACTCTCCAACCTTGTGGATTGCCGCTGGTATGTTGTGGATTTTAGATGCCTCAATAAATATCTCCATGGAACCTTTTAGAGCCTTTGTGGGTGACAATTTAAATGAAAAACAACGTCCTTTAGGTTATGCCACTCAAAGTTTATTTATAGGTATTGGTGCGGTTGTTGCGTCAGCCTTACCTTGGATGATGACTAACTGGTTTGGCGTGAGTAATGAAGCGCCCATTGGCGAAATAGCAGATTCAGTTAAATATGCATTTTACTGGGGAGCTTTAGTGTTACTCGCCGCTGTGGGTTGGACAACCTTTAGTAGTAAAGAGTATTCGCCAGAAGAGCTAGCTAGCTTTGATAAAAATCAATCACAACAACAGGGCATTGTCATTTTAGAGCAGACTAAATTTGCGATTCCTTCTGTTGCCTATTTAGTTATTGGTCTAGTGTTTAGTGCCGTTATTTATTTAGCCGATTGGGAAAAACAACTTTATATATTGTCTTTTGGTTTAGTCTTTATTGGTATCTGTTTTATTGTGGCTAAACAACTGATTAGTAACGGCAAACATCAAAATGGTTTTGCTATTGTGATGCATGACTTATTGAATATGCCAGGCACAATGAAACAGCTTGCCTTAGTACAGTTTTTTAGTTGGTTTGCCTTATTTGCTATGTGGATATACACCACATCAGCGGTGACACGTTTTCATTTTGGTAGTTTAGAAGCTAATGATGCTGCTTATAATCAGGGCGCTGATTGGGTTGGGGTATTGTTTGCTGCTTACAATGGTTTTGCTGCGATTGCCGCGATTTTCATTCCTAAAATGGTACAAGTTTTTGGTATACGTATGGCTCATACGATTAACTTAGGATTAGGTGCTATTGGTTTTTTAAGTTTTAATTTTATCGCTGATCCTGACTTATTATTATTGTCTATGGTAGGAGTGGGATTTGCCTGGGCTTCTATTTTGTCTTTGCCGTATGCCATGTTATCTAACAGTTTACCTAGTCATAAAATGGGCGTGTTTATGGGCATATTTAATTTCTTTATTGTTATTCCACAAATATTAGCCGCAAGTTTATTAGGGCTAATATTAAATCTATTCGATGCTCCGCCTATTTACGCTTTTTATATCGGTGCTGTCAGTCTGGCTATGGCCGGTCTATTTACTTTAAAAACCCGAATTCAAGCGGCTTAATAGGAACTATTTATGAAAAATTTACAAGCTATACAAACCTTAAAAACCATGTCCTTAAGTGTAGCCTGCATTTGTGTGTTATCTGCTTGCCAATCAACTGCACAAAATACAATCACAAAGTCCACCGCAGAGTATTACGGAACCCAAGATAAGTTTGCCAAAGAGTCAGTGTATTTTTTAATGACAGACAGATTTGTTGATGGCGACTCTACTAATAATTACCCTGAGCAAGGTGGTCAAACGCCTACTTTTAATCGTCAATTAGTTAATCCAAATGGTCAACACAATGCCAATGTTGGATATCTTGGAGGAGATTTTAAAGGCATTGTAGACAACATTGATTATATTACTGACATGGGTTTCAGTGCTTTATGGATCACGCCTATTGTTGATAATCCTGATTTGCCTTTTAATGGAGGTCAACAAATTGAGTTTGCTGGTCAGTTTAAAGATGGCGGTAAAACGGGTTACCATGGTTATTGGGGAGTGAATTTTTTTGTCGAAGATGAGCATTTATTCTCTCCAGGGTTACACTATAAACAATTGAATCAAGCCCTTAAAAGTAAAGGTGTGATGCCTGTTATGGATATAGTGCTAAATCATGGCTCACCGTCTTATACCATGGATCTTGACTTGCCTAAGTTCGGTGAAATTTATGACCAAGATGGCGTTTTAGTTGCCGATCACCAAAATATTCATCCCACTGAGTTAGATCCCAATAATCCATTACACAGCTTTTTTTATAACAAACCTGATTTGGCGGAATTATCTGATATGAATGCAGATAACCCAGCTGTGTTGAATTATTTTGTAGATGCTTATTTATATTGGATCGAGCAGGGCGCAGAAGCTTTTAGAATCGATACAATTAGACATATGCCTCATCATTTATGGAAACAATTTAGTGACCGTATCAGAGCAAAACATCCAGATTTTTTTATGTTTGGTGAAAGCTTTGAGTACGAAGCCACTAAAGTTGCACAACATACCTTACCTAAAAATGGTGCGATTAGTGTGTTGGATTTTCCCGGGCAAAGAGCGATTACCAGTGTGTTTGAAAACAAAGATGCCAGTTATGCCGATGTTCAGTCATACCTGCACTTAACCCATGGGCCTTATCATAATCCTTATGAACTGATGACCTTTTATGATAATCACGATATGGCGAGGATGAATACTGACGATAAAGGTTTTATCAATGCCAACAACTGGTTGTTTACTGCCCGTGGCATTCCTGTGGTGTATTACGGCTCAGAAATTGGTTTTATGGCAGGCTTAAAAGAACATGAAGGTAATCGTAACTATTATGGTCAAGAACGTGTTGATACAGCACCTCAGCACCTAATTTATCAAAACTTAAAACGTATTAACCTTGTTAGGCAACAGACTCCTGCTTTACAAAGGGGATTACAAGTTAACCTAGATTTCACCCAAGATACCGCCAGTTTTTTACGGGTGTTAGAAGATAAACAAGCAACCCAAACTGCATTAGTGTTATTAAATAAATCAGCTACAGCGAAAACTATTAAAGTAGATAAATACCTTTCTAATGGTCAATGGCAAAGCCAACTCAATAACAATACATATCAGGTTAAAACAGGCTTGATAGAAGTGACGGTACCTGCCAATGGGGTTGAAGTTTTGCTGTTTGAGCAGAAAAACAATAATCTAGATTTATATGCAGAATTGGATCATTTGATGGGGCATAAATAAAAGTGAGTGGCGAGTCGCGAGATTAGAGTTACGAGTAGCAGTAGCTAGTAAATAGGGGGTAGCAGATAGTTTTTCTGGCTTTGAGATTAGCGATAGCCTTGAACAGAATGTTATCTATTCACTATCTCCTATTCACTGCTTTTATCTTTTCCTCGTGGCTCGAATCTAGTATCTCGGCCCCTCTGCTAAGTCTGCTCTATTCTGCCTCATTCTACTCATTATCCGCCGCCACATGATTCTCTGACTATTAACTTAGCTGGGATTAAGGCTGAGTCTATAGGTAAGTCGTGGATTTTTTTAATTAATGATTCCACTAATACATCTGCTGCGAGTTTAGTATTTTGTTGCATAGTGGTTAATTCTGGAGAGGTGAGATGGGCCACTGGAATATCGTCAAATCCTGCTAAAGCTACTTGTTCTGGTACTTTAATACCTTGCTTTTGAAAGACTGTTAGCGCACCAACGGCTATCATGTCAGAAGCACAAAATATCGCATCAGGTAGCTTACCTTGTCGTAATAATTGTGTGGCGGCTTCGAAACCTGACCCCTCGGTTGAAATTGCATCGATTTGATTGTTGTTAATTACCTTTAAGTTGGCTTCTTGTAATGCTTGGCAGTGTCCTAGATATCTATCTTTAAATTCAGGACAATGTTCATCAGCCCCCCCTAAAAAAGCAAAGGTTTGATGCCCTAGACTAATTAAATGTTGGGTCATATCATAACCCCCTTTGACATTGTCACAGCCAAAGGAAACACCTGTTTGCCCTTCTTCTATGGAACCATAACGGACAAAGTGAGTTTCTTGTTCAGCTAATTGTTTGAGCTTAGCTTCGTAATCTACATAGTCACCGTAACCCAATAAAATGAGTCCGTCGGCCTTGGATGCATCCTCATAATCGGCATGCCAGTCTTCGCTTAGTTGTTGGAAAGAGACTAACAAATCATAACCATTTTTGGCGGTGGCACGGGTGATGCACCCTAGCATAGACAAAAAGAAAGGATTGATCATAGAATCATCGGAAGTGGGATCTTCAAATAAGAGTAAGGCTAGCGTACCAGTTTGCTGAGAACGTAAATTACTGGCGTTTTTATCCACCTTATAATTCAATTCCTTGGCTAAGGCTTGGATTTTTTTCCGGGTTTCTTCATTGACTAAAGGACTATTACGTAAGGCCCTTGAAACAGTAGATTGAGATACCCCAGCCTGATAGGCGATGTCTAACGACGTTGCTTTTGTTTTCACACCATTAAGCTCTTAATTTTAATATCAAAAAGGCTACCACAACTAATCTATTTGGGGAAACAAGTTAAACTTTTGTTTAATAGTTATGGCCAGTAAATTGTGAGATAGTACTGGGTTAATCAATTAAGATTATCTTTTTAGGGGTTCTATTTTGACATTAAATTTTAGGTTTTTACTCAAATCAGCATCATCACTTGTAGGTTTAATGTTTTGCTTAAGTTCATTTGTTGCAACAGCTGCACATCACAATGAAAAACCGGCAAAAGTGTATGAGTTGCGTACTTATCATACTCATGAAGGAAAATTAGACGCGCTACATGCAAGGTTTAAAAATCATACGCATAAAATATTTAATCGTTTAAATATGAAAGTAGTGGCTTATTGGACACCCACTCATTCTCCCGAGTCTGAAAATACATTGATATATATTTTGCAGCATGACAGTGAACAAGATGCAAAAAATAAGTGGAAAACATTTGTTGCTGATCCAAAATGGAAAGTGGCTTACAAAGCATCGAAGGTAAATGGACCTTTAGTGAAAAAAATTGATGTAGTGTTTATGCAATCTACTGACTATTCACCGGCATTATAATTTGCAGAACGTAAATAAAACATTGCGCTGTATTGACTCATTTATTAATGTTATCAGCACTGAGGCACATTATATTTTAGCTGTTCTCAAAAACGTCTCAGGTGTGATTAAATGAATTTCATATACGTTACATGTTTGTTTTTATTGTTATCTTTGTCAGTAATAGCGGCTGAAACTATTACCGTGATGTCGGGTATAAATAAACCACCCTATGTCATACAAAAAGAAAATAGTGGCTTTGAAATTGAATTGATCCACAGCATTATCAGCAGTATGGGTAAGTCAGCTGAGTTTAGTTATGTTAATTATGGCCGAGCCTCAAAAATGCTGTATATGCAGGGTGTGGATGCTGTTATGAGTACTAATAAAAAGGTATTTGTTGACGAGTCTGTGTTAACTGAGCCTTATATTTATTATCAAAATGTGGCAATTTCTTTAGCCGAAAATAATTTTAAAATAAATACGATCACTGATTTAGCCAAACATAGTATTGTCAGTTTTCAATTAGCTCATAAAGTGTTGGGACAATTATTTTATAATGCGGCTATGTCTAGCCCTATGTACGTACAAATGAGTGACCAAGCAAGACAGCCGGAAATGTTGTTCAGAAAAAGAACGGATATTGTTATTGCTGAAAAACAAATTTTTTACTCATTATTGGCGCAATCAAGTTGGGCTAGTAAAGCGGATGATGCCAAGGTGCATTATGTTTTCCCAAAGACAGCATATTCTATGGCGTTTAAAGATAGAAATAATGTAGCTTTATTTAATGTGGCTTTAAGAAAGGTGTTAGCAACCAAAGAGTATATCCAGTTAAGACTTAAATATGGTTTTGATTAATTGCTTGGTCATTCTTTTTTATTCCCACCTTTTATTCGATTTCATATAGCTACTAGCTAACACGCTGTTTGTGTTAATAATATACAAATTGCTGTAATACCATTCAGTCAACAATAATCGCTCCCAAGTTATGAAATTATATTATTGAAAATTTTTTAACGACAATGAATAATACATTTGACCTTTGCGGTTTATTCTTAATTCACTTTAGTATGCGGCTATCCTACTTTTAAAAATGGCGGCCGACACTTAACGAATTAAATTCCCATACCGATGAACCTTACTCTTTTAATTAATAGACGGTGGGGATAATTATGTTTTTTGATTTCTTAAGCTAATAAGGAAAATCCAGTATGAATACAGTTTTACAAAATGCATTAGCTAAAGGTCATGGCATTAAAAATGGTCGTGCAGTGTTATCGTTGTTAAAACCTTCAAATTCACGAAATAAAGCTAAGGCGGATATTGTGATTAGAAAAATATCCATAGAAGAACGGTACTTTTCTGGCAGAGGATTTTTATGTGCTAACCCCCTGTTAATGTGCATGATCCAAGCGACCGATATTGATAACTATAAAGGTAATGATGAATTAGTTTTTTTCGTGGATGCTGGCGCGGCTCCAAGCAGAGATAATAGAACAATACTTGTGTTATTAAACAATCGATATTTTTTTAAAAAATTTAGTGGCATAGATAATAAAGATATAGTGATTGGTAAAGTGATTGGTCAGAATGAAATATCAGAGTTAGGTCTGGCTGTCGCTGATGCTAAGGTTTAGTTAAACACAAAAGAGGGTTATCTAGTCAGTTTTAACATAAATTATCGAAATATATTTCGATAATTATCTGAATAACCTGAGTTCTGGATAAGAAGTATCGTATAAGCTAAATTTATCATTATAATTCAATGGTTTAATATTTTTGTCCAAATAATCTCACCTAAATGCTCACTCGGTGACGAAATTTTTCGTGTATATCAAGGCGGATTGTTGTGTGTAATAGCAGGCTATCATGTTACTTAGTGCGAGAGTTTTAAGCCAACTACGCCAATTATAATTAAGCATAGAAAAACTAATTGTTGAGCAGAAAGTATTTGTTTAAATATAAAGTGATCAACTATGCAAATACTGCAAACACCTATAGCGAGCCAAATAATATAAGCTTGTGCTGTGGGTATGGTTTTGATTGCTAGGGCAAACAATAAGAGGCTTGCAGACATAGAAAAAATGGCAAACAGAGTGTAGTAAATGTGTGTGAATCCAGCTGACTTTTGCACACCATATATCCATGCACCTTCAAGTATTCCAGCAATCAACAATAGTAACCAAGACATGAGACCCTCAAATATAAGTTTTGGGGTCGTCCCGCAGTAATATAGAGAGGTGAGGTCGTCCCCACTTCAGATGATATATTTTAGCTGATTAAATAAGTAAGACAATCTATATTGAGCCTAGGGGAAATATGTATTTCTCCCAAGGCTAGATTGTTTTGTTTTATTGAGGTAAATACTTTTGAAAAAAGTCGTAAGAACTTCTGTCCGATAGCTTTTGAGCAAAGCTCATACCTAATTGGGCTAACTGATAAGGGGCAGGGTATTTACCAATGACCATTTTTAATTGCGCTAATGCCTGTTGGGTTTTGCCTACATTATCTAGAGCAATAAAATAAACATAGGCATATTGCATGTTTTCTGGCTCTAACTTTATGGCTTGCTGAAATGATTTTAATGACGCTTGTTTTTCACCTGCACGAATTTGGTGTAAGCCAAAACTGTAGTGCAATATGCCAGATAATGGATTGTTGCTAATACCTTGTTGATAAGTGCTTTTTTCTTTATTTGTGGCTTGTGAACGACGATATATGTCGGCCAAATTGATATAAGCCGCAGGAAAATAGGGATCAATCTTAATAGAATGTTGCAACGATTTTATCGCAGGTTCAAGTTGTTGTAAGTTGAGCTGTACCATACTCATATTTAAGCCACCTTCGCCTCGCCACATACTGACTTTATGAGAGGTGGTTAATTCTTCAAAAGCTTGTTTTAACTCATTTGAATGATCAATACCTAATTGTAATAAGTGGGTAGCGGCTTGTACACGAACGGCCTTAAATTGGTCTTTTAGCAATGCTAAATAACTTTTGCTTCGTTCAGGTAAAGGTAACAAAAAGCCAATTTGTGCGGTGGCTAAGCGGATTAAAGGTTCAGATGAGTTGACCCAGCTTTTGATTTGCACATCAGTTAACTCTTGAGCTGAATTAGGTAGTAGGGCAATGGCACTTGCCCGATAAATTTCATTTAAGTTTTTGTCGTTAATAATGGCCAAATGTTGATCAAGAGGCAAAGTGTATTGGTGTTGCAGTTGGATTAAAGCCAACTCATTTTTACTTAAAGGATTATTGTTGCCATACAGTGTTTTGATTTGGCTTTTCGCCCAACTTGCGCTTTTATCTTGGTGACAGGTGTTACAAGTATTGGGAGCTTGATAGTTTTGCGTGAGCTCTGGACGAGGGATCCTGAAACTATGATCTCGTCTTGCATCAACGCCCATATAGGTTTTTTCAGGCATGTGACAGCTCACACATTGTCCGCCTGCTGAATCGGCAGGGTGATTTAAATGTTTATCTTGTTGATAGGTTTCTGCGCTGTGGCACTGAAGACACAAGCCATTACCTTGTACTTTTAATTTCATCGTATGTTGGTTATGGCAATCTAAACAGTTAACCCCAGCATCAAACATTTTGCTCTGTAAAAATGATCCATACACATACACCTCTTCTCTGATTTGCCCATCTACGTGGTACATAGGTTGACTCAGAAATGAGGGAGAAAATTGGTCTAAAAATGGTTTGTTAGGTGTAATACCATCGGTGAGTGGTGTCCGTAACGAGTGACAGGCAAAACAATTGTCCATAAAACTATTATCACGTTTTTCACCTTGCCATTGTGCTACTTTTTTACCCGGAGTATGCAACCATTGGCCAAGAGCTTTTTGTTCTTTGGCATTAAGCTTAAGGGCGTTATTAGTTGTTTTAGCTGTTTTGTGAGCCGTTGTATGTTCTGCCATGGTGCCATGACAAGACTGACAACCTACATTAATGTTGTCCCATTTAGTGTCAAAGTGATTGGTTTCAGCAGTGTATTTACGCTGTAAACCGTCTGAGTGACAATCGGCACACATCCCGTTCCAGTTCTGTAAAGGTTGTTTCCAATGCAATCGGTCGGCGGCTTGAATGTCTTCGTCAGCATACACTGGATACCATTTTTGTCCTCCTTGCTCTTTAGGACGAGAGTCCCAAGAAAAGGGAAATACTTGGTATTTATTATCGCCAGTTTCGATTAGATATTGTTGTAGAGGATAATGGCCAAAGGTATAAGTCACTTGGTAATCAGTGGTTTTTCCACCTTCAGTAAAACTAATGTGAAAATTATCGCCTTTTTTATAAAATTTTGCAGTTTGGCTATGATGTGTAGCGGTGACATCAGAAAAGTTACCCAGCACTGATTTTGCTGTTGCTGTATCCATGGCTTTTGCATGATCTGAGGTTTGCCAATCAGACACGGCTTGTTTATGACAAGATACACAATTTTCAGCTTCAGTATCTGCTAATACATAAGCTGAAAAAAGCGTGCTAATTAAAAGTAGTTTGATAAAAGACATAAATGAAATTTGGAACCTTAAGTACGGCCGAAAAGGCAAAAAGCATAAAGTGTAATGGTAATACGCATTTAGCACCGATAAAAAGAGCGATGAGTCTAACAGATAATTTTACAGGTTAAAAATATGTATGAACATATTAAACTATTGTAAAGTAGTAGGCATACGTGGAACTGATTTAAAAGAAAATGGATAAATAGATGAAATTAAGAACAATACTTTGTGGTTTGTCATTGCTGATAGCACAGACTTCATATGCAGCAAAACAGGAATTTTTAATTGGTACTTATACCCAAAATGGCAGTGAAGGTGTCTATCGTGTTGTTTTAGATGATGAAAAACAACAAATTAGTAATATGGGGGTTGTGGCTGAAGCGGTTAATCCATCTTATTTAACCATTGATGCTAACAATAAAAATATCTTAGCGGCAACAGGCAGTAAACAAGGCGGGATTGCTAGTTTTAAATGGAATAACAAAACGTCTAAGTATGATCTAGTGCAACAAGTTGAAGGGCTGGGCAGGGGAGCTTGTCATATTGCCACCAACCCTGATGGATCAAAAGTGGCAATTGCAGACTATGGCTCTGGCGAAGTTTTTATGTACTCTATTGACCGTCAGTCATTAAAGTTAACCAAAGCAGGTTATTTTAAAAATGAAGGTAAAGGCGATAACAGCCGCCAAGAAGCGCCCCATATGCACTATGTTGAATGGGACAAAACTGGCCGATTTTTATACGCTGTCGATTTAGGCACAGATGAAATTAAGTTGTTCGATAGCCAAGATAAAACATTTACCGCCCAAGTTGCGGCAAAGCTACAAGCTGGTGATGGTCCTCGCCATATTGCCCAACATCCACAAAAAGCTTGGGTATTTGGTATAAACGAATTGTCGAATACAATTACTGTTTTTGATCAAGATTTAGAAACAGGTAAATTAAATGCCAAACAGCGAGTTGAATTATTAACTGAAACTGATCCTAAAGGTAATACTGCATCCGCTATTAAAGTATCAGATGATGGACGTTATGTTTATGCTGCTGTACGAGGGGTAAATACTATTTCTGTGTTATCTGTCGGTAAAAATGGCAAGCTTAAATTATTACAACAACACTCGACTATTGGTAATTGGCCAAGAGATATTACTATTTCTGCTGATCAAAACTATCTTCTGATTGCGAATCAAAAATCAGGGGATATTTCGGTATTAGCTAGAAATCAAGAAACCGGTTTGTTGTCAGCAACAGGTATGCAATTAGCCATAGATACCCCTTCCTATATAGGTAATTTTTAAACACAGCCATGTGCCTGCCTTGGGTAGGCACATGGCTAACAAGATAAAAGAAATACAGTTGATAATATATCTATCTGCTGCTCTCAACCCGTTATACTTTTTCTAAACCTTTCAGATAAATTATGATCCAGATTATCGTGTTATTGTATGCCAGTAAAAATGGAATGGAAGGTTTAAGAGAGTTTGAATCAAAGGCCATTCCCATTCTCAGCGAGCATAAAGGCATATTGATCAGTGCTTCATCTAATCAAGAAGTCAGTGAGGATGAACCTGACGAGATCCATGTGATCCAGTTTCCTAGCGCGGCAGATTTTGAAGCTTATAAATGTGACCCAAGTATTATTACGGATTGGTATAAAGCCTTAGCATCATTAAAAAATGAAATGATCAGAAAAATGGATGTATTGATCACCCATAATTTTTATCAATATTAAACTGAGTCTCGTTTATACCTTGCTCACATTGACAAATAACATACTTGCTAAGTTTGGGGGGCTAGGTAAACTTTGTTCCTAAAATTTAAATGGGCTAGTCAAAAAATGTTAAATCAGCTTTTAGTTAGAATTAAAAGATTGAAGGCATCTTTAATTTACATTATTTGCATGTGTATTCTGCTGTCCTGTTCCACTGTCAAAGAGGATGAATTATCTGTTTTAGTGGTTCGAGGCGGCCATAGCTATGACACCCCTGATTTTGAAATAATGAGTAGCACTCTTGATGGTATTCATGCTGATTTAGTTTTAAATGCACATTTCTATCAAATGAAAACAGCGGATGTTAAAGCAAAATATGATGCAGTTCTTTTTCTTAATCAGAATAAACATTACCCAGAATATAGCTGGAACAAGGATAAGTATTTAGCGTTAAGCAAACAGGGAGTGGGTATGGTGTTTTTACATTTTACTTTATCTTCTCAACCTGAATGGGATGAGTACCATGATTTGATTGGCGGAAAGTGGTATTTAAAAAATTACACCCAAGATGAAAGTTTACATTCTACCTATTTCACCGATATGACATTAGATATTGAAGTGTTAGATAAGACCCATCCTGTAACAAAAGGATTGGATAACTTCATTCTAAAAGATGCTTTTTATGGCAATATTTATATGGATCCTAGTGTGCATCCTTTGTTAGCCACTAATCATCCTGATGTTTCGAAGGTTATTGCTTGGCAGCATTCATATAACCAGGCAAAAATTGTTTATATAATGCCTGGATTTACCAAAGACGCTTACACTAACCCTTCCTATAAAAAACTTATTAGTAATGCCCTTCATTATGTTGGTTTAGCTAACAACTAGATTGAGTTTAGTTAGATTCAAAATTTACTCAGCAAGTTGAGCATTAGGTTAATAGTTGACTAACCTGAATACTGGATAAGCCGAACCTCTCGATAACGCTATTTTTGTGCCTAGCGGCGTTGGATTGTCTAGCAATAACATGTTATTACGTAGGACAATCCACCTTGCTATATACAAAAATTTCGTCACCGAGTAAGCATTCAAGTGAGGTGATTTGAGTGAATGGTATTAAGCTATTGAATTGTAATGATAAATTCAGATTAGACGATACTTCTTATCCAGAACTCAGGTTAACTAATACTTAAAGCCATATTGTTCGGTTTGTTGAGTCTTCAGCCTTTATTATTTCACTTAATTTAACCCCATAGATTCTGGATATTTTGTCTTACACATGTTTTTAAATCTATCTTTTACTTGTTTATTGTTAACAAAGATCTTTTAGTCGAGCAGCCAGTCAGGTAAAGTAGTGGGCTTTTAAATAGTGCTAATTGTTAATTATTTACAATTTATCGCTCATTCATTCCTTCTAGATCTTTGCTCGGCAAATAACTAGACAAGACAAATATAAAGACAAAATGAAAGTTAAATATATATCAAATAAATGGACCGCAAACTTACTTGCGGCTGCAGTCTCTGGTTTGTTGCTGGTGGCCTGTAGTAGCTCTAAAAATGTGCTAGAAAATCAGCTGATTAATAGCGAAAGTGGTTTTAGCATTGCTCATGACATAACTGGAAGTTTAACTAAAAAGTTAACGCTAGATGTTATTAACCCTAAAAATTATGCCAATATTAGTGTGTACGCTAATGATGAATTAATAGTGGATAACTTGGATGTACCCACAACTGGGCAGCAGGAGTTGCAGGTTTTAGTGCGCTTTAAATCTCTTGGTCAAGTTAACTTAAAACTAGTCTCTAACCATGCAAGCTTAACGTTAAATAGTTTGCTGATAGAAGATGCTGGGCAAATACAATTACCAGAATACCGAGATATTACAGTTAAAGCCGGTATGGATAAAGCCGAGTCAATTAAATATGGCGGCCCCACTATTGCTGATATGGATAACGATGGCGATTATGACTTTATTGTCAATAACCATAACGCCGAAAGCAGTAAATTATATTGGAACAATGGCGACGGCACCGTTAGTAAACATCATAAAAATCTATCTCGTTGGTTTAAACACGATTTACATGGTACCGCCGCCGGTGATTACGACAATGATGGCGATTTAGATCTCATTGTGACTCAAGGTGGTGGCAATGGTAAAAATCCATCAAGGGCTAATTTTTTACAAAATAATAATGGTCAATTTGTCTTAACGACCGGTGATGTAGGTATTGTAAAAGGCTCTCGAGGACGAGGTGCACAGTGGTCTGATATGGATTTAGATGGCGATCTTGATCTTATGCTTATCAATGAAGAAAGTTTAGATCATGAACGACCTATTCATCATTTTTATGAGAACTTAGGCACAGGTAAATTTGCCCGTAAGATGATTGACGGTGTGCAAGATCAGCATCCTTCTCGATCGCTATTAACAGATATCAATGGTGATAATATTGATGATCTGATTTTGTATAGCCCTTTGTCAGTATGGCAAGGTAATGGCGATTTTACCTTTACCGAAGTCACTGCCAAGTTTCCTGAAGCCGTTACTTCGCTCAAAAGTATTATGGCTATCACAGATATTGATATCGATAACGACGGCGATTTAGATTTATACCTAGCTACCAGTGAAGAATTTGAATTTGGCACAATTGAAGCTCCTTCAATCGATTATGAACCCAGTACAGAAACCTTTTCGATTAAACCGAAAGGCACCAAAGGAACCGATGAATTTGAATTTATAGCTAACAATGACTTTAATTTTACCAACTATAGTTATTTAGCTAGAGGTGGTTTTAATGGCAATAACTATCCTATATTTTTAGGGGAAAGCAAAAAACAGCTACTTCCAAAATTCAAAGGCTCTGTTGGTATATCAGCTGATCAAGCACAAGGCTGGCCTGATGATATTAGCCAAAACGGTATCTATTTTGGACATACAGCTAATGGCAACTGGAAAACGGCTGTGGTGCGTAATGGCAGCATTTTTTGGAACTTTAAATTTAGCCTAGTAGGTGTGAAGTCTGTTGTCACCAAATTTGAGCCTAAAAACCGCAATAGCACAGAATTTTTATTGAGAAATGATGGTGATAAATTTACCGATGTCTCAAAACAATGGAACATTCCTACCGCCACTAATGCCTTTGGAGTGACCACTGGCGATTTTAATAATGACAGTTACCAAGACTTGTTTGTTTATCGTTGGGGTAAAGTCGGTGCCATGATTTCTGATTATATGTTGTTAAATACTGGCAACGGAAGTTTTGTTACCACTACTATGCATGGCGCGAATGATGTAGGTGGACCGGGAAATGGGGATATGGGCCAAGCTTTCGATTTTGATTTAGACGGTGATCTTGAATTGCTTAACGGCAGTGAAGGAGGAGAGTGGTATCTCTACGAAAACAACTCTTCTGAACAGGGTCACTATGCTTTGGTTAAAGTCGGTTATTCACCTGTGTCGAATGTTGATGCACTGTCAGCAGAAGTCATTTTAACCACGGCTAAACATAAGTACCGTAAACGAGTAGGCTCTGCAGGCTCGGTCTTTTCGCAAAGTTTACTAAATATTGTACATTTTGGTTTAGGTGAACTTGATGAAATTAAAAGCATTCAAGTGAAGTGGCGTAACGGCGAAACCGCTGTGTTTAAAAATAAAAAAGCCAATCAAATTTTTGATACCAATAAGTTAGATCCTGCATCTGTCGCCATCACTACTGGCCAATTAAACCTTAGAAAAGGCACATCAACTACTTTAGCAACCCAAGTTAAACCTGTTAATGCCGCACAAGAGTTTGATTGGATATCAAGTGATGAAAGTGTATTAAGTGTTGATCAACAAGGTGTGGTTACAGCAATAGGTGAGGTAGGGCAAACCGCTAACATTACAGCGATTAGTCAAGCTAATGGTAAACAGGCCACAAGCCAAGTGACAATTGTAGATTGGTATGCACAAACTGTTGAATCCATTTCATTGTTAGCGTCTGGCAATCACACTCAGTTGATCTCTGGCGATAGTTTAGCTTTACAAGTGTCTGTACTACCTAATAATGCCGATGATAAAAGTGTGACTTGGTCAAGTAGTGACACCCGAGTTGCCGAAGTTAATTCAAAGGGTGAAGTTAAAGCTTTAACTGCTGGGACAGTCACCATAACGGCTAGCTCAAATGTAAACTCGTCGATAAAAGCAGAGTTAACTCTCACTGTATTACCATTAATAAAACCTTCATTAACCATCACTAATGCAGCGTTTATTGAAGAGAATTTACGAGTTGGAGAAGAGCTAAATATTGCAGTGGATTATCACGCGGGTAGTGGTAATCAAGTTATTTCCTCTGATCAAGGTGGTATTCGTTACTGGCTGAGACACTTTAGGTCAAAATGGAGCCCTATTAAAGATACTGTCTTAATTGATACTAACGCATTAAAAACAGAATCAGGTCAATCATCAATGAGTATATCGCTAGATGGTTTAACTCCTACTGATGAATTGCCTGCAGGACAGTTTTACCAACTAAGAGTGTCATTCACTAATAGTAAAGGCATGGTACAAGATGCATTGATTTATCCTTTAGATATTAAAAAGGCTGATTAGTTGTAATACTGCGCCACTCAAAGGGGAATAAAGCAGAGTGGCGCAGACTGAGTGTCTTATGAATAAAAAACAATCAAAACTAATAGTACGAATTTTGTTGTTAATTGGCACCTTCACTTCTTTATTTTTTGTGCCTTGGATTTTAGTTTGGGCTTGGTTATTACCTTTGCCGGCAACGGTTCAACAGCAAGTCAATCAAGCTGTTGAGCATGGCTTTGATGGTATTATTGTTTATGTAGATCAGGTTGGTAAGCCGCCAGAATTTTATGCTGCTGGCTGGAAAGATCGAAAAAATAAAATACCAGCAGATCCTCAAGCCTTTTTTAAAATAGCCAGTATTAGTAAGTTATATATCGCCGTGGCTATCACCAAACTAGTTACCGATAAACGTTTGTATTTAGATCAAACCCTAGCCGATTATTTCCCAGAACTTTTGGGACGAATTGAAAATGCTGATAAAATTACAGTGAGATCTATGGTGCAACATCGTAGTGGTATTCCGAATTTAACCGATAGTGCTGGCTTTTGGGGCGATCCTCAGAACAGTAAAAATGCCCTTAAATTAGCACTTGATTTACCAGCGAGCTTTGCCCCTGATGAAGGCTATGAATATTCCAACACTAACTATTTATTGCTTGCTGAGCTGATTGATAAGGTGGTGGGGTATCATTATTTCCAATATATCAAGGAAGAAATTTTGATACCTCTTGGGCTAAAAAACACTTATGGTTCGCTATCAGAAGTGAATATAGACGATGTGATGAGCGGCTATTACGTGGGTTTTGAGTCGGATATAAAGACTAATGATTATGATTTAGATGGGTATGGGTCAATAATCGCAACAGCACAGGATGTGGGCATATTTTTACGGGCATTAAACGACGGATCTGTGTTTGATCAAGGTGAACAAGAAATCTATGCTTCTATTTATGTCTACGAGCACACGGGTTGGGTGCCCGGTTACCAAAGTATAGCTAAATTCTACAAAGACTTGGATACTGTGGTGATCCAATTTAACAATACTAATGGCGGGTATCACTGGAATACCGCAGAAATTGTCTATAACAGGATTGTGAAAATACTGGCTAATAGAGAAGATAAAAGCAGTAATTAGGAAATAGAAAAAGCATATAAGCAGTCGCTAGTTACGAGGAAAAGATAATAGTAAAGAGTAAAAAACCAAACCGTGTCCCAGAGTGACGCCGAGAAAAACAATAGAAGGTTAAAATCGCTATACAGAGAAAATAGCTAGTTTCTGCTATCAACTGCTTCATTCTGTCCTAGTCTGCCGTTAAATACAAATATGCGGCAAAAAGCGGCTGGAGTCTTGGGTGATGAGTGAGGAGTCTTCTCGCATAGAAATACCTGCTGGTTGATCGCCCACTAACCATGAGCCTATTAATGTATGGTTTTGGCCAAATTTAGGTAGCGCATAAAATTCTTGGTAAATAAACCCTTCTTCTCCATATGGCCCGTCAGCATGCATTATAGTTTTACCTTGCTCTATGATACTAACGTTGGCGCCCTCACGAGAGAAAATAGGCTTTCTAACCAATTTAGACTCAGTGGCTTTGGCTAGTTCATCTTCAAAATATGCTGCCAATAGATTCGGGTGGTTAGGAAACATTTTCCATAACATGGGCATTAGTGCTTTGTTAGATAAAATAGATTTCCAAATAGGCTCAATCCAGTTCACGCCTGCATCTTTAATGGCAGCACCAAAGTCTTCTCTTTGCATAAACTCCCAAGGGTATAGTTTAAACAGAGTGTCTATTTTGTTGTTTTGTAAATCACTAAAACTGCCACATTCTGCTAAACCGATATCTTCTATAAAAACAAAATCATTCAGTAAGCCAGATTCTTTGGCGCAATCTTGCAAATATTGTACTGTGCCTCGGTCTTCTTCAGTGTCTTGGCAACAAGCAAAATGCATATGTTCAATGCCATAGTGTTTAGCAATAACAGCTAACCTGTGCACTAACTTTTCTTGTAATGAATTAAATTGATCAGATTGTTTGGGCAGTATACCAGCGTTGACTTGTTCTTCTAACCACAGCCATTGCCAAAAACCTGATTCGTAAAGTGAAGTAGGAGTGTCTGCGTTATTTTCGTATAATTTTGCTGGGCCTTTACCGTGATAGGCAAAGTCTAATCTGGAATACAAACTGGGGTGTTTTTGCTGCCAAGAGTCAGCAATTTGTTGCCAAAACCCTTGAGGTATTTGAAATTTTTCAAGTAGCTGTTCAGAGTGAACCACTTCATCCACTACAGCTAAACACATTTGCTGAATTTCTTCTGTGGGATCTTCTAAATCTTGTTCAATCTGTTGCAACGAAAACTGATAGTAAGCGCTTTCATCCCAATAAGGCTCTCCATACATAGTATGAAATTTAAAGCCAAAATCGGCAGCTTTACGCTGCCAATTGGCGCGTTCCTTTATGTCAATTCTTAACATGGATTGGCTATCATCCTAAAAATTTTAGGAATAATAGATTGGGGGTTATCCACCCCAACCACCTTTTTTACTGCTGCTTCCCCAGCTTGATTTAGCCCGCACACTACTACCAAAACCACCACGTTTCATGGTTTTATTCACAGTAGGTTTAGGTTTAAGAGCATTTTCACTGACTTTCATAGAACGGCGACGATTATCACCAAAGTCAGCGCCATCAGCGCCAACCCAACGGTTTCTGTATGACGAATATCTCGAGTTGGAAGTGAACAGAGGTTGAGTATTATACCCCCTAGGAGACATCAAATTACTCAGCATGTATCCAGCCATAAATGGCATAAAAAACGACCCAGAACTATTTTGCACTGTGCGGCACTGGTTTGCACCAAACTCGATTTCACAGTCATATTGAGAGTTGTATTTAGGCCCTGTACGTTCAGCTTCTGCCACGGCTTTTTCGTAAGCGGCTTGGCATTGCGCTGCGGCTTCTGGATTGGCATTGGTACAATCTTCTGGACTAGTAAATACTGATGCATCTTGTTTATCGCCACAAGAAGATAAAAATATCGCTGTGATACCTAAGGCTAAAGGCTTTACACTAAAACCTTTGCGCATACTGGCAACATTGATTGAGCGAGAACGTTTACTTTTATTGGATTGCATATGCCCTCCTAGTAACTCATGCAGGCAGCGTTAAGCAACCCAACAGAAATAGAAACAGCAGCTAAAATTGTGCCAGCAGAGATTTCATTGTTATCAATTCTCTCGGCAATTTTAGGCATGAAGGTAAAGCGTAATAGAGCAAAAGCAAAGGTTTGCGCAATAATAGCCACAATGCCCCATATTACGTAATCGATTAAAAATTCTGAGTTCGACACCGCGCCTGCTAATGCAATACTGAAACCAATCATAGCCCCGCCAAAACCTATAGCAGCAGCTTGATTTTTATCTTCTTTGACTAACTTCCACTCGTCATGGGGAGTGACAAAGGCATAGACAATTTTAAACACAAATAACAATATAATTGAAACAGCAAAGTACAGGGCAAAATTACCTAAGCCTGATATTGAGTGGAGGATAGCATCCATTTTTTTTCCTTAATGACTTATTCTAAATAGTGGAGTGTTTGGTTAACCATTGATAGTGATATCAGCTTGGGCAATATTAAAGCCCGTACTAATCACTAAGCAACGATCAAAGTTATTATTTACTAATTTTTCTTCGGCACTGACTAACAACGTTTCTGTTTCATCATCGCTTAAATGTCTTTCATATAACATCAAAAATTGATCGGTTTCGCTGACATCACCGTCTTCTTCATAAGTTTTTTCAGTCATAGCTACAGGTGGAGACTCTTCACCTACTGCATCCCATACTCTTTGGTAGTGATTATTTTCAAGGGTGTAACTAGGAGTTGAAATACCGCGGGCTATAGTTTGTTTCCACTGTGCATCTGAACCAATGGTTTTGGTTTCGTAAAAATACCAAAGTTTGACATCTGTGATGTGATTTTCAGTATCACCGCCATCCAAAATTACTTGTAAAAAGGCATCGTCATCAGTGTAAAAACGTAAAATTTTACCGCCTGTGTCAAGGTTTACTTCACCTACAGCTTGAATAATATGCTGACTTGCGGCTTTTTCGATTACTAATTCTGGTTCGATTAAGCGCAGTTTTAAAGGATCAAGTTCAAAAGAGCCGCCTAAATATAAGCCCATAATCTCAGGAGCTTTAGGTTTGTCATCTTGCTTCTTTTTACCAAATAATTTACTAAACATGTTATTCCTCTTGTCGCGAATTAGGCCTCTGCAAATTCTTGCCAGTGTATATTGGTGATACGTTTTTCGGCTATATAAAATAATTTATCACCTGGATACAGCAGCATATCTAAATCGGGATTGACCACTAAATTTAACTTGTCATTGGCTTTTGCTGCAGCAATTAAGGTGGCGCTGTAGTGACGTTTTAATTGCTCAAATAATTTTTCTACTTTGATAGCGGGTAGGTGTTCAGGAATTTTGATGGAATATTGTGCTTGGCCAAGATTAACGTCTAATAAATCATAATGTAATGAACTCGAACCAGGATCGAAAGCGGATTTAGCTAACATTTCAACTGCTACGCTAGGTGTACATTCAACATTTGGACAATGTTTTTGTAATAAGCCAACTAAACTTTCATCGTTAAAATAGGCAACCATTTGTGCTGTAGGATTTCGCTGACTGCAATACAAGGCTGTAGTCATGGTTAAATCATCTTCTGGATTATCCATAATAACCACGCTGGCTTTTTCGATACAAGCTCTATCCATGTCTTCATCGTTGCTGAATTTAGTGACCTTTATAAACTCGATATCACCGGGCAGGGGATTAGTAATATCGGCTCTGACACATAATACTATGGTGGGTTTTTCAGCCAGTGACGCCCGTTCGCGAATAAGTAAGTTTAATAAACGTATGGTTCGGTTTCCGTTCCAACCTAAAACCAGAATATGACCATCAAGATGTAGACTTTTCAAACCTCTTGCTCCTTTTTGCCATTGATTAGAAACCCATGCTGCGACTCTGCCTAATACCAAGGCAAATATACTTAAACCGAGTGGGATGACATAAAATGAAACGAGATATTTTCCTGCGTCAGTGACGGGAGATAAATCGCCATAACCCACTGTAGAACTGGTCACAGCAAGCCAATAAATAAAATTTGTAGGTTGGGTTAATGCTGTTTCACCAGCAATTGATAATAACAGCCAACTGCTAAACCCATAAAAAAGAAGCGTTAGTACAATACTGTACCAACGCATCTCGGTGAATACTCGGGCGACTAATGCTCTTAATTTTTGAAAATGAAAAATCACTAATCCCCTTGTATTACTGTATCGCTAAAGACTATTTACCTAAAATACGACTGAGTTCATCATCGGCTGAAGTAGTTCCGCCAGCAATGCCTGCTTCAGCTAAACGCTTGGACAAGTCATCACTTGATTCTTCAGTAGCTAACTCTTCGGCCGCTTGTAATTCTGCATTACGTAAGTTTTGTTTTTCTTGAATACGTGACAAAGACTCAGTCGCGGTTTTCATCTTACTATTGGCACCTAAGTGACGTGATGATACGGCAACCTGAGCTTTTTGCACTGATTCAGTGGCCTTTACCATATCAACCTGCTGTTCTAATCGTTTAAGATTCGTTTTTGCTTGGTTAATATTACCCGCCAGTTGTTTTTCTGACGTTTTAAATTGATCAAGATATTGTTGCTCTGTATCTTGTTCTGCACGCAGGTCACTGACTTTTTGTGCACAATCTAACGCAAGTTGACGGTCAGTATCAATCGCTTTTCTAGCATGAGCTTCGTATTGCTCTATAGATGCTTGTAAGCTAGAGACTTTTTGCTGAGCTAGTTTACATTTAGCTAAAATCTGAGTTCTGGCATGATCTGACTTGCGTAGTTCATCTTTGGCTTCGCGAATTTCTTGTTCAAGAATACGAATGGCCTGGCTATCTACTACAGATTGCGCCGCTTCTGTTGCTCCGCCTTTTACAGCAGTGACTAATTTTCTCCAAACTGACATATTCTTTCTCCTAACTTATACAGTAAGTGCTATTTCAAATGATCTTGGTAAGCATCTAAAAATGCTTCGACATTTTGAAACAGTGTTGTTAATTCTATGACCACACTCTCAGCTTTTGACTGTGAGCTTAAAGAGCCGAATGCGGTGTAATACTCGTCACCAGCAATTTGTGATATTCCGACTGTTGTTAATGGAAATATCATGTGGGTTTTTAATATTTCTTCATTTAATGCTGCATTATCTTTGACTTCAGATTTAGCAAACAATAGTGATTCAACTAATATTTGTTCACCACTGATGGCGAGCCAAGCGTCGATACCATCGGTATTGGCAATCAATAAACAGTTTTCTTCTCGCGTAATCACTAAATCTTTGTGATCTGCGAATAGGGTCTCAAGTTGGTTAAGATCCCAAGTCATGGCTACTCTCCTGTAAGGCTAATGACTAATGTGTAATGTCATTTAAGTGATACACGTAATTGTATTACGTGACACAGTTTAGTCAGTTAAAAGTTAATATGTCAATTTATTTTTTGCAACATTTGCAATTAATATGTTTTAAATGTAAATTATAAGTCACGTTTGTTTGGTTTTAAGGCGCCCGTAAAATATGTCTACAACAGATAATAAAGCAGTTAATCATGCAAGTGCTAGTACTTCTGCTGATTGGCGACAATTAGTGCAACGTATCTTAAAAGCTGAAATGTCTAAGCGCGGTACTAAATACCAAGATCTTAGTGACAGATTAGCCCAAATAGGTATTCATCAAAGTGCAGATAATCTCAGAAATAAAGTCAATAAGGGTATAATGGGGGCAGATTTGTTGTTACAAATCATGTACGTGTTAAATATGCGACGAATTGAACGTGATGATATAGTGGATATTTTCGCTGATTTAGGTCATCCGTTAGAATAAATTTACTTTTATGGTCTTTTTTAAGCGTAAAAAAAACCCGGTCACATTATGATATGTTCCGGGCGAAATACAGTTTGGGAGAAAACGTCAATAATCTAACTGTGAGTTAATGATAGGGCAGTAAATTTATTGCCGCAATACGACTTTGGTATGTAGTGCGCATTGCAGGTATTAAAAAACATACGTAAAATAGTGGCGAAAAATATAGGTATGAATGAGAGCAGTATGAAATTATCCGATTTTCAATTTGATTTACCCGAGTCGCTTATTGCGCGATATCCCACAGAACAGCGTACTGCTAGCCGTTTAATGCACCTTGATGGAAACTCAGGAAATATTACTCACAGCCAGTTTAGCCAAATGGTGGAATTACTCAATAGCGGTGATTTACTTATCTTTAATAATACGCGAGTGATACCTGCTCGTTTGTTAGGCCAAAAAGAGTCGGGTGGTAAAATTGAAGTATTGGTAGAACGTGTGTTAGATGAGCATCGAGTGTTAGCGCATGTTAGAGCCAGTAAATCGCCTAAAGTGGGGACTAAACTGATCCTTGAAGGTAAAGTTGAAGTTGAAATGTTAGCTAGGCACGACGCCTTGTTTGAGCTGAAATTTTTGGCGGAATCACCTGTATTGGCTATTTTAGAAGAATTTGGGCATATGCCTTTACCGCCTTATATTGATCGCCCAGATGAAGATTCAGATAAAGAGCGTTATCAAACTGTTTATAACCAAGTACCTGGTGCGGTTGCCGCACCTACTGCCGGTTTACATTTTGATGAAAACATCTTAAAAAAATTAGCAGACAAAGGGGTGAACTCAGAGTTTGTGACTTTACATGTGGGAGCGGGGACGTTTCAGCCTGTACGTGTGGATAATATTCTCGATCACCAAATGCATTCTGAGTATGCTGAAGTATCACAACAGGTTGTTGATGCCATATTGGCCACCAAAGCGGCGGGCAAAAGAGTCATAGCTGTGGGTACAACATCGGTACGTTCTATTGAGTCTGCGGCGCAACATGCAGTGAAAAACAATACACAACTCAACCCCTTCTTTGCTGATACAGATATATTTATTTATCCAGGTTATGAATTTCAAATTGTCGATGCTATGTTTACTAATTTTCATTTGTCCGAATCGACATTATTAATGTTAGTCAGTGCTTTTGCCGGCAAAGAAAATATCTTTAATGCATATCAGCAAGCAATAGATAAAAAGTACCGTTTTTTCAGTTATGGTGATTCTATGTTTTTGACTAAGAAACAAAATGAGTCATAAATCATGATACAAACACCTCAGCTAATTTCACCTTGTGTGAGCAATTGTTGCCTAGATGACAAAGACATGTGTCTGGGCTGTTTTCGGATGTTAGACGAAATATTAAATTGGTCTCAATCGGATGATCCACAAAGGCAACAGGTGCTCCATAATTGCGAAAAACGCTGTGAAGAATATAAAAAGCAGCATAAACATTATTTTCCTTCCTAGATAGGTTCTGTGCCTTAATTTTGTTACCATTCCGCCTTTAATTTTGAACGGTTATTTTTCTTCGATGCAAATTACTCTAGCACCCATGGAAGGGGTAGTAGACCACTTAATGCGAGACATGTTAACCCAAGTGGGAGGATTTGACCTATGTGTCACTGAATTTGTCCGTGTTGTTGATCAACTGATGCCTAAAAAAGTGTTTTACCGTTTAGCACCAGAGCTAAAAAACAATGGTTTTACCGCAAGTGGTGTACCTGTCAAAGTGCAATTATTAGGTCAACATGCCCAGTGGTTAGCAGAAAATGCCGTTAGAGCGATTGAATTAGGCTCCCATGGGGTCGATTTAAACTTTGGTTGTCCGGCAAAAACGGTGAATAAAAATAAGGGTGGAGCTATATTATTGCGCGAACCCGAAACCATTCATCAAATAGTTAAAGCTGTACGTTTAGCGGTGCCTAAAACGCAACCCGTTTCGGCGAAAATGCGTTTGGGATTTGACGACACTTCTTTAGCCATTGAAAACGCACAGGCCATTGCTGATGCTGGAGCTGACTCGTTAGTGATCCATGCTCGCACTAAAGTGGATGGTTATAAACCTCCCGCATACTGGGACTGGATTGCTAGAGTTAAACAACAAGTCGATATTCCAATAGTGGCCAATGGTGAAATTTGGAACGCAGCCGATGCCTTAAATTGCCAACAACAATCAGCTTGTGAAAACATCATGTTAGGTAGGGGAGCATTAGCTTTGCCTAATCTTGCCAGGGTGATTAGAGGTGAGCAAGAACATATGCCTTGGCAACAAGTTAAAGAATTATTAGTTAAATATTCAGGTTACGAGTTGTATGGCGACAAAGGTAAATATTACCCTAACCGAGTGAAACAATGGTTTGGTTATTTAAGCCGTGAATACCCAGAAGCCAAAGAATTATTTACTCGTATTTGTCGTTTAAAAGACTCAGCTAGCATTCTAGAGCATATTCAAAGTTAGACTTTTTAAAGCATAAGCAAACCTGAGGAAGTTATCAGCATGAAATATACATCAAGTGTTTATATTGGCACTGAGGACAGTGTTGATTTTTCAATTTTAGAAGCAACTTTGTTACCTAAAGGTTTTAAAGTAGAGTACAAAAGTGTCAATTCTATGGTGCTGACTCGATCTGTTATGCAGAGCATTAAAAAAGCCTCCATTCGCGGTGTTACACGTATCTCTGTGAAGTTAGAAGCAGGCTTGTTAAAGCTGGATACCAATCTTACAGGTGTTTTAAGTCTGTCACTTTTTGTCTGTTTATTTCCCCCTTTACTGCTGCTTTTTATATTGAGTCCCAGTATGTCTTATGTGACGATTGTCTGGTCTTGGTTGCTTATTGGACCTGCTATGTCTTTTTGGCTTAGGCATAGAACGGTAAAAGCATTAAATACTTTTTTAGAAAATACTGCTTACCCGACGCAAGAAGCGACAAATAATACGCATTAGCCTGTTTATATATAAAATTTCTATTTATCGTATAAAATTACTTCTTGCTTAAGCTGACAAAACTCTACATTATCTTCATATTGTTAACAAAATGAAAATAATGGGAGAATAATCATTATGAAACTGATCCGTCACTTCATTAAAATACAACTGTTTGTTGTGCTTTGTATGACTCAATCGGCCTTTGCACAATCTAATCAGGTGGCTAAGTGGGAAGTATTAGATATCCCCATTACATTAGCTAAAGATATCGACCAACCTTTTCAACAAACAGCTAATGCTATTTTTACCCACACTAGTGGCAGCACACAAACAGTACCTATTTTTTATAATGGTGACAAACAGTGGTTAATTCGTTTTTCGGCGGCTAAAACAGGAAACTGGAGCTATCAAACTGAAAGTGACATTGCAGCATTAAATGGTTTACAAGGCTCTGTTTCGGTTACCAAAGGGCTAGATGATAACCATGGATCGATTGGTTTAAATAAAGATTACCCGCAGCATTTTTTCTATGAAGATGGCACGCCTTATTATGCCTTAGCCTTTGAGTTAGATTGGTTATTTGCCCTAGATTATCAAAACAAAGATGCAGTACCTAAGACAGATCATATGTTGTCTCTCTTAAAAGATAACGGTTTTAATCAAGTGGTCATGACGGTTTATTCGTACGATGTACGGGCTGAATCTGAACCTTTGTATTGGCGAAAAGACGCTAAATTAGCACAACATCCAGAGCATGAATTTGGTGCCCCCAAAGATATATTTCCGTTTTTAGGTAACAACCAAAATCCCGATTTTTCATCCCTTAATGTTGAGTTTTTTCAAAAGTTAGACCGTACTATTCAGTCCTTACATGACAAACGAATTGCGGCTCATTTAATGATTTATGTATGGAATAAGTTAGTTAATTGGCCTGCACCAAATTCTGCTGCAGACAATATGTATTTAGATTATGTGATAAAACGGTATCAGGCTTATCCGAATATTATTTGGGATATCGCTAAAGAAGGTTTGTTTTATGACAGAGATGAAGATTACATAAAAGGTCGTTTTAAACGAGTTAATGCTCTGAACTATGCCGATCGTATGTTAACCATTCATGACTATGGTTTTTGTAATCGTAACCCTGAACTAGTTGATTTTATTTCGATTCAGGATTGGAAATGGAATATCTACAGCAATACCGCAAAAGCGGTACAAAAATTTAGTCATAAACCTGTCTTTAATATAGAACATGGTGGCTACGACGAATCACCATATCGTGTGTTTACCGGTGATTACACTGATCCTGAAGTGAATCTAAGAAGAAATTGGCATATTATTTTTGCAGGGGCTTATAGTACTTATTATTGGCAAGCCGCAGCCTGGAATGTGATTGTTTATAATCCTTTTGAACAGCCTGCTTCATTTATTAAGCCTAAGTTTAATTATTATCAAAATATCGCCAAGTTTTTTGCCAAATATCCATTTCATCAATATGAATCTATGCCTGAAAAATACGGCAGTGCTTTTGGTTTAGCCAGCAAAGACGGTAACAGTCATTTAATTTATGTGCATAAAGATATTTTTCAAACGGGTAAAGGACGCAGTTTATTTAAACCTAAAGACGGCCATAAATATCAAACTCAATGGTTTAATACTTTGACCGGTGAGTTCACTGCTTTAAAAACGGTGAATGCAGAAGAACAGTTTATTTCACCTTGGCGAGGCGAAGCTGATGCTGTGTTGGTGGGGACTAAAATTAAATAACCTATACCGAATAGGTGGAAAATAAAATGCTGGTTTATCCTAGGATATACCAGCATATTTATTTTTGGCTTACTCTTACCCTATAGGCTACTTAGAAAAAGACTTGATGGGATTCGCTAGCTTTAAAACTCGTTTTTTTGCATCATCATCTAACAAGCTGTCTTTTACATAACTCTTTAGCAGTGTATTGATTTCTTTGATATGAGGCATTAACCGCTCTTTATCTTTTGCCTTTAAATTGTAGTAATTGATGCTTTTTAGCATTTTGATAGACGCATTGTTTAAGCTGTTATTTTGTCTTGGGGTAGGGTTGTCGTGTGGGGTGGCTAGGCCCAATCTTTTACTGACTTGTTGCACTACATCCCCTTGATATTCAAAGGCGTAAACGCTATTTTCGCCAAATATTGTCTGGCATTCATTGACAAAACCTTGGTAATTTAAATGTTGAGAAAACCAATTAATCTCCAGCATTTCTGCAAAACTCAGGTCTTTGCCATAACAAGGATTACTTGCCACTTGTGGGTTACGAATACATTGTTTGTAATAACTTTCGATAAATTCCAAAGGCTGGCGAAACCAGGCCCAAATTTGTATATCAAATATTTCTGCTAGTTCAGACAAAATGACTTTTGATTGCTCCGGAAAATCCCACCAATAATTATAAATACCTTCAGACGATAAAATAATAGTGTGTGTATCTGTTTTAACTTGGCTGATGATGTTTTTAAAATTAGCTAAAAAATTATCTATATGTGTGGTGAGTAAATTTTTTTCAAACCATTGATGGAGTGGGGTATTTGGATTAGGAAGAGTCTCAAGATTGTGTGGGTAAAGAATTCCTAAACCTCTCAGTTTACGCTGCTTTTTAGCTAGGTAAGTTTGTAAGCTAGTGGTGCCAGTTTTAGGGGTGCCGACATGAATGATTAACTTGAGTTTTTGACCATGAATTTGCTCTAAGGGAAGCAGTAGCTCTGCCAATTCATCAGTAAAATTGTATTCTGGTTTGTTTACTTTGATATGTGTAAATCTCTAAAAATAAGGAGCAATCAAAAGTTTATTTTATTCCAAATTACGCTTGAATACTAATCTATAAATAGGGAAATACCTCTAATTGGTTTAAGTCTTGTTTTATTAAATGACTTATAAAAGCGGCGAAAGATGTGATTGTATTTATAATACCAGCTCCAATAAATGTTCACCCAGCGAGAATTTAATGGAATTGGTATAGAAAGGCGTTGAGGCAACAAAATGAGTAGAGCTAAAAAGATGATAATGCGCTACGTTATATTTGTTTTATTCATTTTCTATTTCTTGTGATTGAGGGGGTATTATAAAGTACAGGCATTTGGCTTTTCCATTTATCCCAAAGCTCATTGTTGCTGCCCAACTGCGACATAAAATGCGCTACGTTGATCCGACTAGTTTTACCCGCATCAAAAATTGCACTACGGATAGGACTTGGGTAGATATCGTACTCTGTCACCGTTGGGCTATCGGTTAAACTATCAGGGCGAATAACTACCCATTCAATTTGATTATTCTGCCTGCGTATATGGTTTTGCAAATATTCCGCGGCCTTTTCATTATCATTATGAGGCGGTAATAATACTCTGATAAAACTCATTATTATTGATTGTAAAGTAGATACTTTTTCACCTGCTAATGAGTTTTGATTACCCGTTGTATTCATTAGAATAAATTTAACTGGTGCGTTTTGCGGAGAGCAGTAGCTTATAGCTAAACAAAGTCGTTGTACCGCATTCGTCACTAAAAGACGAGGGTGACCAAACATACCTTTTAACGTTAAATTGTGACCTAGGCATGAAACCACTACATGACAATCTTTTACTTGGGCGACTAATTCATCATTAGTTAAGCTTAATAAGTCAGCCTCAGTAATCACTAACTTACTATTTTCTATTATTTCAACCGGTAATCTTTCACGTAAAACAGAAGCAGATCGTATAATTATTTTTACGGTTTCATTTTTTTCGAGTAATTGTTGAACCAATAAACTGCCTGTTGCGCCACTCGCGCCTACGATAAGAGTTGTCATTGTTATACCTTTAAATGTATTTATGTGTGGCTATTTTATCTATACAATATCAGGATAGATACTTAGGTAATTGTATTATAGGTATACATAACTGTATGAAGTGGCGTGCATTAAATTTTGACTGGAATCACATTCGTGCATTTTTGATTACCGCCGAAGAAGGAACTCTCTCAGCGGCAGCTAAAGCTTTAAATTCAACTCAACCTACATTAAGCAGGCAAGTAGCGGCACTTGAAGCTGAGTTGAAAGTCACCTTATTTGAGCGTGTTGGGCAACGTCTAGTCTTAACCCAATCTGGATTAGAATTGTTAGAGCATGCTCGAGAAATAGGTGATGCCGCTTTAGCCTTTTCGTTAACGGCTTCAGGACAATCAAAACAAATAGAAGGTACAGTTGTTGTGTCTGCTGGCGAATTAACGGCAACATACATTTTGCCAAAAATCATTGCAAAGTTAAGACGCTCCGAACCTGGTATCACCATTGAAGTAGTGGTTACCAATGATCCTAGCGATTTAAAACGCCGCGAAGCTGATATTGCTATTCGTAGTTTTCACCCTAAACAAAGTGATTTAATTGCAAAAAAAGTAGGAGAGGAAGTTATTTGGCTTTACGCTGCAGCTGAATATTTAGAAACACTGCCTGCATTTACTGATTTTTCTGAGCTTACAAATATTCAAATTATTGGCTTTGATCGAAGTAGCGTAATAACAGATATATTAAATAAACAAGGCTGGAACTTATCAAAGAAAAACTTTTCAATTATTACCCCATTCCAATTATTGCAGCTTGAACTGTGTAAAGAAGGAGAAGGGCTAATATTTCTCCCTGAACAAATGGGGGATAGAGAACCAAAATTGATACGTGCATTTGAAAATATGGGGTCGATAATGACTTTACCGGTTTGGCTAGTTTGCCATCAAGAATTGCGAACAAGCTTAAGAGTAAGGCGGGTTTTTGATTTCTTTTCCTTGGAATTACAAGATATTTATTTTTGATTTGTCAGTACTTTAGTCGTTTATTGTATTGGCTCGTTTTAATTATTTTTCTATATTATGGTCCTGTACTTTTAGCTTAACCAGTACCTCAAAATGTACCGTGTAACCTATCCTAATTCATTTAATGATAACTCTTACAACGCCAGTTTTAAGATGATCTAAATCCCTTGTTATATTTGATATTGTTTTAAAAACATACCCACAGCTGAAGATATGATTTTTTGTTGTTGGACTAAGTCTGGGAATGCTTGGTCTTGAAACATTTGTTGTTCTGTTAGGATTGGAGAGAGACATAGTTGATTGGGGAGTTGAGTCAAATAATATTTTAGAATTAGATTGGCAGCAGTCGGTTTAATGTTGGCGAACTAACACTAACCTCAACGTCTGCTCAATACTTTTCTGGCATAGGGCTAAGTGATGGTAATTAAACCCTGTGGAGTTCTTGGGTAATTAAATATCAAGAATACTCATTTGTTTTATAGTGGAGACAGCGGTTACTTTGATGGTTTTACCAAAATAGGCGAAAAGTACGGGCCGTTCGATTTAACTCTAATTGAAACCGGTGCTTTGACAAAGATTGGCTAGATGTGCATATGACACCAGAGCAAAGCTTACAAGCGCATATTGAAGTGAAAGGTAAATAATGTTGCCTGTTTCAATGGTGCTTTTGATTTAGCTTTTCATCCTTGGCACGAACCTTTTGAGCGAATCATTCGTTTGGCTGAACAAGCTAATGTGGATATTATTATGCCTATTGTTGGTGAACCTATTGATATTAAAACCAGTCATTGCAGAAGGGCTTGGTGGCGAGATTTGAATTAACAGACAAATAGCAAAGATTTGACAGATAATTTAACTAAATCAAAGGGATATTTATTTTATGGCATGGTAATCTTTAGCCATGAAAATGACACTCAGTATAATATGATTATATTTGTATTAAACTGAGATATTGAATCTTGATTCTGTTGGATTGATTTGAAGCATGTTTGAAAAATTAATATCACGCCTTTTTAGACGTAAGGGATTAACGAATACCCAAAATAGCGACAGTGGTGTTGATTCCCTTGAATCTAGGCCTATAAATACGCAAAAAGAAATAATAGGTGCTTCGAGTAATACTAACCTAGCAAGTAAGGTTGAAAACGGTGTGAGTCAAGCCTCGGACCAATCAATCGTAGATAATATAAAAATTCCTAAAAGTACTGTTACTATTACTGTTAATTCCTTAAATCGATTAGATTTTTTGTTTTACGATTATTTGCTCGGACCATCACAGACTAGCACCACTTTAAATCCAATTGAACAATATATTTTAACTCGGGTGAATCATGCTCTTAAATCTCCCGAACATGTGTTAACTCATTTCCCCGTGTTGCCACAATCAGTGATGGCTTTAACCAATTTATTGAATGATCCTGACTTTGATCTGCAGGCGTTTATTAAGGTGGTAGAAAAAGAGCCAAGTATTGTCACCGAATTAATGAAAAAAGCTAATAGCCCAGCTTATAAACGAGGTGATAAAGAGATCACTAACTTGCAACAAGCTTTTATGTTTATAGGTGCGAACGATATCAAAGAATTTGTGCTTAATCGATTCATCAAGAATATTTGTCAACAAAAGCCAATTTATTTTAAAACCTTCGGTGAAAAAATTTGGTCTCATAGCCAAGATGTCGCTAGTATTGCTAAAACATTAGCCAGACAGCGCAAACAAAATGCGGATGCTGCATATACCATAGGTTTAATGCATGATTTGGGTAAAGTGGTAATTTTTCAGTTTATGGTTGAAGCTTTCAAAACTATCGACCCAAATTTTAAACAAGATTCTCTAGTCTTTAAGAAATTTCTGAGTGAAAAATCCATGCGTTTAAGTGTCGAGTTAATGAAAATATGGGATATGCCCTCGATGATCATTAATGTAGTACAAGAGCAACTTGATATGCATTCCACTATGGATAAACTCGATCCTCTTGCTGCAACCTTGTTTGAAGCCAATCTTATTAGTGAAATTAGTTTGTCTTATCAAGATGGTCACATTGAGCCTAGCGAACTCACTGAGTTGTTGGCAGAGACTAAACTTCGAGATGACGCAAAACAATTTTTACTGCAAAGTTTAGACCTACAGCAATAATTTCAGCCTAGCAATTATAAACTTGCTAAGCACTCCTAATTACCAGCAAAATTAGGGGGGACTCAAGCCTGATTTTTCGGTAACCATTGCTCCAATACTTGTTGAAGCCTTATTGTTTCAACTGGTTTGGAGATAAAGTCATTCATACCTGCTGCGAGACATTTATCTCTATCGCCTTGCATAGTATTGGCGGTCATGGCTACGATTGGGATATCACAATCGCAAACTTTTGATTTTGGGTTTCGAATGTTACGGCTAGCTTCAAATCCATCCATCACTGGCATTTGACAATCCATAAATACTAGGTCATAAGGCAAGGTTTTTAATGCAATTAAGGCCTCTTCACCATTTGCAGCTACATCAGCTCGGATCCCAAATTGTTCTAATAAAGATTGCGCAACTATTTGGTTAATAACGTTATCTTCAACAACTAATACTCTAGCTTTAAATTGTGGCTTTTTCCTTGTGTTATATGATGTGAGTAGTGGGGCGTCATCATTTGTTAGCCCAGCAACTTGCATAAGTGAATTGTGTAGAATAGATTGATCGACAGGTTTTTTTAGATATGCGCTAAATCCAGCTTCTTTGAGTTTTTTTCCATCTCCTTTTTGTCCCTGAGATGTCAACATCATCAGCAGAGTGGCAGATAATTCTGGCGTGCTTTTAATCATTGCACCTAATTGAGCACCATCCATATGTGGCATTTGCATATCAATGATTGCGATATCGAAAGGTTGTTTTTGCTCAACCGCAGCAGACAATGTTTTTAAAGCGGCTTTGGCACTGTCGACTACAGTATGCTCGACTTGCCAGTTTGTCAGCAAATGATCAAGTAAGGTACGGTTGGTAAGATTATCATCTACGACTAATACTTTTTGGCCGCCAAGCTCTACCTCTGGCAACTCGGTTGCAACGGACGCATTTTCAAGGTCTAGTGTAAACCAGAATGTAGAGCCTTTACCTTCTATACTTTTTATACCGATCTCTCCGCCCATTAGTTCGACTAATTGTTTACTAATAGCGAGACCTAATCCAGTGCCACCATATTGGCGAGTTGTTGTCCCATCGGCTTGACTAAAGCGTTCAAAAAGTCTTGCTTGTTGCTCAGCTTTCAAACCTATACCAGTATCGGTCACTTCAATCAGCATCTTCGTATTGGTTTCAGTTTTTTGCTGAACGCTATAATAAACGGCTATCTCTCCCTTTGAAGTAAACTTAATAGCGTTACCTACCAAATTGTTGAGAACCTGCCTAATACGTCCGGGATCAGACTTGTACCATTGATCTTGTACTGGGTTTGCGGGGCAGACAAATTCTAGTCCTTTGTCGTGAGCACGAATAGCTATATTACTGCCAAATTCAGCCAGTAATAACCCCATGTCGAATTCTATAGCCTCCATTTCTAACATACCGGCTTCCACCTTGGAAAAATCAAGAATATCATTGATGATCGCAAGTAGTGATTTGGCGCTGCTTTGTACTATTTTCGCAAAGTCGAATTGTTGCGAATTTAACTTAGTATCGAGTAATAGATTGGTCATGCCTATTACTCCATTCATTGGGGTACGTATCTCGTGGCTCATATTCGCCAGAAATTCACTTTTTGCTAAGCTCGCCTGTTCAGCTGTCTGTTTAGCTTGATTTAAAGCCATTTCTGCTTCGTGACGCTCAGTTGTATCGCGTGTGATACCAACAAAGTGTTTAGCATTGTCGATAACAAGCTCACTCACGCCTAGATCCATAGGAAAAGTTGAGCCATCTTTACGTTGCCCAATAACAACTCTTGCGATCCCAATAAGTTTCTTTTCACCAGTTCTAAGGTGGTTATCTAAATATTCATCATGTTCACTGTGATAGGGTTCAGGCATTAATATTTTGACATTTTGACCTACCACTTCTTTTTCGGTATAGCCAAACATTTTTCTAGCCGCGGGATTGATAGATTCAATAAGCCCTCTTTGATTAATGGTAATTATGCCGTCTACAATGTTATCTATAACAGCAGATAATCGTTTGGTCTGCGCACTCACTTCATTATTCAGTAGGGTAGTGGCTTGTTGTTGATTTTCTACAAAGGTATTAATACCTTTATATAAAGTTAGAATTTCGTCATTAACAGTTGCAGTATCTAAGCGTACAGTTAAATCGCCTGCCTTAAAGCGTTCGCAAGCTTTCGCCATAGTCACCACTGGGGTTAATATTTTTCGTGAAACATACCAGATAAAAAAAACGATTGATAAAATACCTATGATCAAACTGAATATTAATATGTTTTGTAAAGATGTAGTGATCTTTGAAAATACTAGGTGTTCTGGAATATGGAAAGTTAGCACCCAATAACGTGATCTATCATGGGGTGAAAAAAATATTTTATCAAACCCTTCCAATTCTTTATCACTTTCGTCATAACGTATGAACGAATCCTGACTGAGGATTGCTTCAGCCATATAAGGCTCTTCGCTACTGAGTTTGTAGTCAATGCCTAGATCTTTGCCGAATGTTTTTGATGTGTCGGAATTTTTTATAAAAATACCTTGCTCGTCAACTATTGCTCGTCTGGAGCCATTGGTTTCAGAAATAATGTTTTGAAAAAGTTGTTCGGTAGATAAGTTTAAAACCATAACAGCAGCCACTTTACCATTAGCGCTAAAAACAGGAGTCGCCATCCTTAATACTGGCAAATAGGGGAGTTGAATGACACCATGTTCTCGGTTTAAGCTGACATCGGCATAGTAGGTTTCAGCTGATGCTAATTTTATTGCTTCTTTAAAATAAATAGAGTCAGCTTTGTTTTGAAGTTTATTGTCTGCGAGGACTTCTACCACATCATTCAAAACGTGCTGAACATTAACTAGCTCATTGCCATTTATATCAATGAATCTAATTTGTTGATATTTTGCATGATT